>JANMVX010000048.1:0-24857 GCA_031393505.1 Hyphomicrobiaceae bacterium
GGCGGCCATCCCTTCGCCGCACATCAGACACCTTGGCAGGAGATTCAACGCGGGATGGTCGATCAGCTCAACAACGGCATGGTGCTGAAGCCGGCGGTCAAATACCAGAAGCTGGCCCAGACCAAGGGCCTTCCGAGAGACAATCACTGATGACGGTTGGACGATTGATATTGGCTGGGGCTGCGGCTTGCCTGGCTCTGTTGGCCGGGGCGGCTAACGCCGGCGCCGGTGGCCTGGTCTCGCAATGCTGGGCGCCGGCGGACCTTGCGGCCAAACCGGGCGAGCGCACAATCGTCAAATTGGACGGCGCGCCCGATACCAGACCGGTTGTCAGGGCCATGCAGCCTGCTGATCCCGCGCCGTTCGCGGGATCGATCCGCAGCGTGAAGATCGCCGATGGCCGCAAACTGATTGCGCTGACCTTCGATCTTTGCGAGGCACACGGACAGATTTCCGGCTACGACGGCGACATCGTCGACACGCTACGCAAACTCGGCGCCAAGGCGACGTTCTTTGCCGGCGGCAAGTGGCTGCTCGATCATCCCGAGCGGTCGCAGCAACTCATGGCCGATTCAACATTCGAACTCGGCAACCATAACTGGAGCCACGCCAACGATCGCCGGGTGTCTCCCGAGACGACCGTGCGCGAAATCCTGCGTACCCAAGCAGCTTATGAGCTGTTGCGCGATCAGCTGGGGCAGAACCAGTGCGCGGTGCGCCAGACGGCGGCCTATTCTCAGATCCCGCAGCGCATCGGCCTCTACCGGTTCCCTTATGGAGCGTGCAATGCCGATGGACTGAAGGCCGTAGCCGAACAGGGCCTGTTGGAAATTCAATGGGATATCGCCATGGCCGATCCTGTGGCGGCGCAGAGCGCCAGCATGATCGTCTCCGAGGTGATGCAGAAAGTGCACCCCGGTTCGATCATCATCGGCCATGCCAATGGCCGCGGCGTGCACACCAATGAGGCGCTGCAGATCCTGATCCCGAAACTGCGGGCGCGGGGCTATCAGTTCGTGACGGTCAGCGAGTTGCTGGCGGCGGGCAAGCCAGTGATCGCGCAGGAATGCTACAACGAAAAGCCCGGCGATCTTGATCGCTACGATCACCCGAAAGATGAGGTGAAGGCCTCTGCCGATCCTAAGGCGCTGGGCGATGGCAAGGCCGCGCTCGACGCCAAGCCTGTCGTTTCGATCAAGGCTACGTCGGACTTGGGCCAACAAGCCGCGAGCAAGCCGCATGCGCGGCGGCGCGCGAAGTCTTCGTCCTCGGGCGATGGCGCGTTCGATCTGTTTGGCTTGGGCGGCTGAATGCGCCCCGATCCCGCGATAGGGCGCACCGATCTCGCGCCGATGACGTCTCAATGGGCGGCGGCGCTCGCGCCTGAACTCGCGTTGATCGATCCGTGGCGCCGCCTTGGCAGCAGCCCGCAGCGTCTTCTGGCCAGTCTTACGCGCACAGACGACCCGCTGACGCGCTGCCGGTGCTTGTTGGTGGACGGCGCGCCCGCCGGCGCCATGGCGGTGCGTAGCGATTGGCTGCTCGGCCCTTACTTGCTGCATCTGTCGGTGTTGCCGGCGTTTCAGCGGCAAGGGCATGGGCGCTGGCTGATCGCGGCATTCGAAGCCAATGGCCGGGCCGCTAAGGCTCGCAACCTCTGGGTTTGCGCATCCGCCTTCAACCGGCCGGCCCTCGCCTTTTACGAGGGGTTTGGATTTGCTCGCGTCGGCCTGTTGGACAACCTCATTGTCGACGGCCTCGACGAGGTGCTGTTGCGCAAGCGGCTGATCTACTGAGCGCTCCAAAGCGTTTCCGTTCGCGCATAAATGCAACTGCTTGCAATTGACTTGTATCGTTGGCGCGGCGCGGTCATAACTGCGGCAACAGCGCTGACCTATCTCCGGTCGGACGGCTGCTCAAGGAGCTTTCCTATGTCGACCAAGCAGGACGGCGGCGTCGGCGCGCCGATCGGCTCGCGCGACGATCTCGTGCGCCACATCGAGCTTGGCTGCAAACCGGCGGCCGACTGGCGCATCGGCACCGAGCACGAGAAGTTCGGGTTTCATCGCAAGACGAACAGGCCGTTGACCTATCACGGCCCCTCTGGCGTGCGCGCCGTGTTGGAAGGCCTCATCGCGCGCTTCGGCTGGCTGCCGGTGATGGAGGGCGAGCACATTATTGCGCTCACTCGGCCAGCAGGTCAGGCGGGCGGGACAGTGTCGTTGGAGCCGGGTGGGCAGCTGGAACTTTCAGGCGGCACGCTAACGACTGTGCACGAGACTGCGGCCGAAATGGCCGAGCACGTCGCCCAGGTGAACGCGGTCGGGGCGGATCTCAACGTCGGCTTCCTCGGCCTCGGCTTCTCGCCGGTCTGGACGCGCGCCGAAACCCCGCGCATGCCAAAAGGCCGTTATGACATTATGACGGCCTATATGCCCAAGGTTGGCAATCTTGGCCTCGATATGATGTACCGTTCCTGTACCGTGCAGGTGAATCTGGATTTCTCGTCCGAAGCCGACATGGTCAAGAAGCTGCGCGTTTCTCTGGCGCTACAACCGATCGTGGCCGCCATTTTCGCGAACTCGCCGCTGACGGAAGGCAAGCCGAACGGCTACCAGACGTTCCGCAGCGCGGTTTGGCTGGATACGGACAAGCAGCGCACCGGCATGCTGCCCTTCGCTTTCGAGCCGGGCATGGGGTTCGAGGCTTACGTCGACTATGCCCTCGATGTGCCGATGTACTTTGTCTATCGCAACGGCCGCTACATCGACGCATCCGGAAAGAGTTTTCGCGACTTCATGGTCGGCAAGCTTGACGTGCTGCCAGGTGAGCGGCCGACAATCGAAGATTGGGCGGATCATCTCTCCACGCTGTTCCCCGAAGTGCGCCTGAAGCGGTTCCTGGAAATGCGCGGCGCCGATGTGGGTTCGCCCGAAAGCGTCTCAGCACTGCCGGCGCTTTGGGTCGGGCTGCTCTACGACCAGGCGGCGCTCGATTCCGCCTACGAGCTAATCAAGGATTGGACGGCGGCTGAGCGGCAGTCCGTACGCAACGCCGTGCCGAGAACAGCCCTGCAGACGCACTTCCGTGGCGCCACCGTGCTCGACATCGCCCGCCAAGCGGTGGCGATTGCCGAAGGCGGCCTCAAACGCCGGCGCCGACTGGACGGCGATGGACGCGACGAGCAGGCTCACCTCGGGTTGGTTCAGGAGATTGTCGCTACGGGCACGACCAGCGCGGACCGCGTGCTGGAACGGTATCACGGCGCGTGGTCGGGCGACGCCGCCAAAGCCTTCGCCGATCTGGCCTATTAGGCGTTCGCCACCGTCGCCGGCCTGCGTGACAGCAAAGAGCCGAAAAGACCACCCAAAGACGGACTCCGGCTGCCTTTGGCGTCGTCGCGCACCAATTGAGCAAGGTCCGCAAACGGATTGGGCGATTTGGCGTGCACCGGACCGAGCCGCCGCGACAGGATTTCGCGCGCTGGCGCTTCCAGGGTGGTGCGCAACCCCGCCATCATGAACAGCGCCACGAAGGGCATCAGCTGCAACAGCACGCGGTAAGATACCCCGCTGGCGATAGCAGCCCGGCCGATCTCTGCGCTCTCGATTTCACGCGCTTGGCGGAACTGCGCCAGGAGTTGGTTGCCGCGGTCGCGCTCGAACTGGTTGCTGAAAATCGCCGGGTTCTCGAATGTGCGCTCATGGCCGCCGCGGCTCAGACCCATCAAAAACGCATCGAGCCCCATGGGCGTCGACACCCAGGTCTCAAAAGGTTCGGTGAGCGCAGGTAACAGCCGCCGCACCGCAATGGCAGCTTGGCTCTCGCTGATCATGAAACGCCGCGCCAATAGGGCAAAACATTGGCCCTGATGACCGGCTGCAATAATGTCGTGCAGACCCATCGATTTCACCCTACGCAGCACACTCGGGGAAAACGCGACGTTAGACGAATAAGGCCGACCTGACTATATCCACAGTCATTTTTTGATAATGCGAGCGCAAGTGTGATATATTTGTATCGAAGGCAGCTCCTTGAGTCTGTTCACGGAATAGCCGCATGCGCCTTGGCCGCGCCTCAATCGTCGCTTGAAACTCAGGTCCAAACGGGTTTTGGGAGGTTCGCTTGCGGATCGCTTTGACAAAATATTTGACAGGATTTGGCGGAACCGCGGCGCGCCTCCTGGCGGCTTTGATCCCTCTCGTCGTGGTGTTGGCGGCCCCGGCATTGGCCGCCGAACAGGGCCAAGTCCGGCTGGGCGACGATTATGCCCAATTCTATATCGGCGGCGCTGATTGGCGGCCCTGCGAGGCCGAATGCACCAATGACGCCAACTGCAAATCATGGACCTATCTGACAGCGCCGGGACAATGCCGCTTAAAGGCAAGCGTGGTGCCCGCGCGCCCCAACCCCTGTTGCGTCTCCGGCGTCAAGCCTGACCAGCAGGCCGCCGCCTCGCCGCGAGAAACGCCAGACGAGCGCGATTGCGCCAAGTGGGCCAACGCCGCCATGGCGGCCAACGATCAGAATTTGTCAAATCAGTGCGGCCTGAACGGTCCCTTGTGGTCGCGCGACTACGCCGAACTGACGACGCGCTGCCTCGACAGCTCGCCCCGGCGGCGAGACCGCGAAACCGAGGAGCGCCGTCAGTCGCTTGAGGCCTGCCAAAAGGTGACCGGCCGCACCAAATCGCTGGTGTGCGACCACTATGGACGCATGTCGGTGGCCGAGGCCCAGACCAATGACGCCAGTCGCTGCGGCTTTGCGGGACCCGGTTGGACCAGTTCATACAATGATCACGTGCGGTTCTGCCAGTCGGCCAGCGCCAGCCAGATTGGCGATCAGATCACAGGCCGCGAACAGCAACTGCAGGGGTGCCTCGCCCGCGGCGGCGGCGACGGCGATCAGGGCTGCCAAGCCTACGCGGCGCAGGCGGTCTCGCAATTTGTGCAATCGGTGCGCGATCGCTGCGGCCCGGCCTTTGCGGGTCCGCAATGGACTGACGATCAGGCGACGCATTATCGTTGGTGCCGCACCCATAATCCGGCCGATCGCCAGAGCCAGTTACAGACCCGTCAGGCGGCGCTCGGTCAGTGCACCGAAGATCGCCAGCGGTTCCGCCTGATTTTCAAGTTCTGATCCCTGCGCCTGGTTTTCCGGAAGGCTGCCACCTCAATGTCACTTATGGTCTCCCATACCATCCTGCCGGCCACCCGTTGGCTCGTGCTGCTCGCCGCTGCTTGGCTCATCGGCGTCATGCCCCTGGCGGCTCAGGCCGATGATCGGGCCGGGCTGCTGCCCGAAACGTTCATCATGGCGAACGACTACGACATGTTCGTTATTGCCGGCCCGCGTGGCGGCCGCGCCTGCGCAGAGGCTTGCGCCAACGATGCGCGCTGCCAAGCCTGGACCTACATCCGGGGTCCGGGACAGTGCCGCCTGAAGTATGCGGCCGGTCCGTCGCAAAAGAACGCCTGTTGCGTTTCGGGCATCAAGCCGCCCGAGGTGATCGCCGAAGTCGGCGGCAAGCAGGGTTTTTGCGCCGACTACGCCAAGCGCGCCATCCTTGCCAGCAACCAGAACCTGAGCCAGGGTTGCCGTCTGACCGGACCGCGCTGGAACGCTGATTTCCAGGGCCATTACAGCTGGTGCATGGGCGTCGACCGCCGCGCCTCGCAGGACGAAACCGATGCGCGGGCTGCCGATGTCGCCCGCTGTACCGTGTCGGCGACCAACGAGACCGGCCCGAAGTGCGATCACTATGTGCGTGTCAGCACGGTGCAGATCGAGAGCGCCCGCAAAGCGCGCTGCGATTTGCGCGCCGACGATCGGTTGTGGTCTGGCGATGCTGCACGGATGAAGGATGCCTGCCAGCGCGCGCCCGGCCGGGTGCTGAACTCCGACATCGCCGAGCGCGAGCGCGTGTTGAGCGCCTGCTTCGGTAGCGCCGGACAGGCCGAACTGTCCTGTGGCGCCTATGCCGACGGCGCCATCAAGCAGGTCTTGCAGGCGAACGCCAACGAATGTGGCTTCTCCGGGCGAAGCTGGACCAGCAGCCGCGCGCAGCACCTGCAGTGGTGCCTGGACGCCAATCCGGCCGCGCGCAAGGCCGAAGCGGATACGCGCGTATCGCAGCTGGCAGCCTGTTCGCTTCAGGTCGCCAAGCGCAAGACTTGCGATGACTACGCCCAATCGGCCATGCAGCAGGCCCAGACCAACGACAGTCAGAATTGCGGGTTCGCCGGCCCCAACTGGAGCCGCTATTCCGACGATCATGCTGCCTTCTGCATGCAGGCAACTGCGGCCGCGCTGGGCAGCGAGACGGCAAAGCGCGACGCCGCGTTGCAGCAATGCCAGGCCCGCAACTACGTGAATCCCGAGTGCGACGAGTACGCCCGCCGCTCGGTCCGCGTGGCGCAGATCAACCAGCAGCGTCAATGCGATTACGACGGGCCGGAGTGGAGCCTGAACTATCAGGATCATTACCGCTTCTGCAGCCGCAACAATCCGCAGGAGCGCCGCGACCTGATGATCGCTCGGCGTCAGGCGCTGTGGTCCTGCTCGAGCGACCGCGGGTTTACGCTGGAACTGGGCTTTTAGAGGCCCCCGTGCACAACTACCGGCGGTGCGCAAAGAACGCTTTGAGCAGCGCTGTCGATGCGGCCGCCTCGATGCCGTCGTAGATCTCCGGCGCGTGGTGGCAGGTTGCCTGTGCGAACACCCGCGCTCCATGCTCAACGCCGCCGCCCTTTGCATCGGACGCGCCGTAGTAGAGCCGCCGGACCCGGGCGAACGAGATCGCCGCCGCGCACATCGGGCAGGGCTCCAAGGTTACGTATAAATCGCAATCGATCAGCCGCTCGGCCTTCAGGCTGGCGCACGCCGCACGAATGGCCAGCATCTCGGCGTGCGCGGTGGGGTCGTTGAATTCGCGCGTTCGGTTGCCAGCCGTCGCCAGCACCGTCCCATCGCTGGCGAGCACCACCGCCCCCACCGGAACTTCACCACGAGCGGCGGCGCGCTCGGCTTCAGCGAGTGCAAGCTGCATATGGCTATCGCGAACGGCCGGTGGCATAAGGTCGATCCCATTCAAACCCGAAGGCATCTCATGCGGCCCCCCAATGTTCGTCAAGTGAGGCCTCGTCAAGCCGCCGCAAAACCCGATGCTGAGGCCGACGCTGGCGGCATGCGCATCGCCAAGGCCATCGCGCGCGCAGGCCTGTGTTCGCGCCGCGATGCCGAGCGCTGGATTGAAGAGGGGCGCGTCGTTGTCAATGGCAAGACGCTGACCAGCCCTGCCCTGGTGGTCACCGGCAAGGAGACCATCCTGGTCGATGGCAAGCCGCTGCCACAGGCCGATGGGGTCCGGCTCTGGCGCTATCACAAGCCCAAAGGCCTGGTCACGACGCACAAGGACCCCGAAGGCCGCGAAACGGTGTTCGACAAACTGCCTGACGCCATGCCGCGCGTGATCTCGGTGGGCCGGCTCGACTATAACTCCGAAGGCCTGCTGCTGCTCACCAACGATGGCGCGCTGGCCCGCCACATGGAGCTGCCATCCACCGCCTGGATCCGCCGCTACCGCGCCCGCGCCTGGGGCAACGTCACGGCTGAACAGCTGGAGGCGTTGAGCAAGGGAATCACTGTGGAGGGCGTGAACTACGCGCCGATGGAGGCACGCATTGACCGTGAACAGGGCGACAACGTCTGGCTGACCATTGGCCTGCGCGAGGGCAAGAACCGCGAAGTGCGCAATGTGCTGGCGAGCCTCGGCATGACGGTCAACCGGCTGATCCGCGTCTCCTATGGGCCGTTCCAGTTGCAAGATCTGAAGCCCGGCGAAGTCCAAGAAGTCGACCGCCGCGTGCTGCGTGATCAGATGGGGCCGCAACATGCCGAGGCGCTAGGGTTGACTGGGCGGGCGCAAGAGGTGGTCGAGAAACCGCGTGGGCACGTGCGCATGCCGTCGCGCCAGGTCACCAAGCCGGATGCCCGGCCTAACCCGAGATCGGCGCCGCGCGCCAAGTCACACGCGCGTCCGGCCGCGCGTAATCCGCCCAATCGGAAACCCTAAAAGGATTGCAGCATGGCCGAACTTACGCACGACGCCTTGAACACCATTTTCCTCGAGGCACGCACCCGCAACGGCTGGCAGGACAAGCCGGTGCCTGAGCAGTTACTGCGCGAGATCTACGACATCGCCAAGATGGGGCCGACCACGGCCAACAGCCAGCCGCAGCGCATCGTCTTCGTGACCTCGCCCGAGGGCAAGAAGCGGCTGGAGCCGGCGCTGGGCGAAGGCAACCGGGTCAAGGCCATGAAATCCCCGGTGGTTGCTATCTTCGCCTTCGACATGCGCTTTTTCGAGTTAATGGCCAAAGTGCTGCCACACAACCCAAGCTCCCGCTCATGGTTCGACTATCCCGGCAACGAAGCTGCGTTGCAGGAGACGGTGTTGCGCAATGGCTCGCTGCAGGCGGCCTATGTCATGATTGCGGTGCGCGCTAAGGGGCTCGACTGCGGCCCGATGTCGGGTTTCGACCAGGCCAAAGTGAACGCCGAGTTCTTCCCCGATGGACGTTTCAAGGCCAACTTCATCTGCTCGCTGGGCTACGGTACTGACGAAAACCTGTTCGGCCGCTCGCCAAGATTGGCGTTCGATGAGGCGTGTAAGGTGGTTTGAGGAAAAGTAGGTTGGGTTAGCCGGCCGGGAACGGTGAGGTTCCCGGTCAGGGGGCATTCCGGCTTAACCCAACAGCCACGAGTCAGGAAAGTCGGGTTACGCCGGAACAAGCAGTTTTCGCATCAAAGGCGTCCGTGGCCGGCTAACCCAACCTACGGACTGCCTCATTGCCCGTCTTTTTTACTGCGCAAACCCCGTCTTCACTTCATTCCACAGTTCGTTGTATTTGTTCTTCGTCTCGTCGCTTGTTGGCGCCATGAAGTGAAGGCGCTTCATGACGTCCGGATTGCTCAGCACCGCGCGGTTCAGGGCATCCTCGGGCAGCATGGCGTTGGCTTTGGCGTTGGCGGACGCGGGAGCGCCGATAGTGTTATCCCACGGCACATAGAAGTCGGGGCTGACCATAAAATCGATGAACGCATGCGCCCCATCCGGGTTTGGAGCTTTGGCGGCGACCGTCAGTCCGTCGAACCAGCCGATGGCGCCTTCCTTGGGGATGATGAAGCCCACTGGCAACTTGAACGCCTTCTTGGAACGAGCGGCGGAGCCCGACCAGAAGCTGGCGATATCATAGTCGCCGGCCTGCAAGTGCTTGTTCCACTCGTCTTCGGAGGACCACAGCGTCTTGAGCTGCGGCCCGAGCGCTTTCAGCTTGTCCTTGATTTTGCCCATGTCAGTAGGGTTGTTCATGTCCTGGCCGGTGGCGAGGGCTGCGAGCTGCACCGCTTCCATGGCGTCGTCGCGGAAACCGACCTTGCCCTTGTACTTGGGATCCCAAATGGCTTCGATGGAGTCGGGCGCCGGTTTGATCTTGTCGGTGTTGATGGCAAAGCTAGTAACGCCCCACACCCACGAGACGGCGTAGTGCTTGCCGTCCTTTACGAAGCGGTCGCTGTCGCGCAGCGAGGGTGAAAGGTCCCCAAAGTTACCGATCTTCTTTTCATCTATAGGCTGGATTAGACCTTCCTTCTCGGCCTTCATGACATATGTGTTGTTCATAAGCACGACATCATAGACGCCAGGTGCCGTCCGCAACTTCGTCATCATTTCATCTTCAGATGTGTAATAATCGTGCAGCACTTTAATGCCTGTCTTCTTCTCGAAGGCGTCGAGCGCCCATGGTTTGTCCGCGCCCCGTTCGTCGGTGCCGTAGCCCTGCCAGTTGAGCACATGCAACTCTTTGCCGGCGGCGAATGCGGCGTTGGCGGATAATCCAGCGGCCAGCGCCAACGCTGTTGCGAAGGTGCGGCGGGTTAAAGTGGTCATCGGGGGCTCCTCGTTGGACCAGAGAACGGTAAGCGGTCGGGCTTGATCCGAGCACGCCCATAGATGGTGCGCGCCAGGGCGGGGTCAATGGCCGGAGCGTAGTTTAGTGAAATTCTCTTCCCCGGTCACCTATCGCCTCATGCACGCCACATATGCCCAATTGGCCGAAGGCGGTGTCAATCTCGTCCTGGAACAGCTGCATGGCGTACGGAGCGCCGCGATTGCCCGCGGCGGCGCAGGCGGCGACAAACGGGCGGCCGGCGAAACAGCATTGCGCGCCGCGCACCATGGCTTTGACGACATCGAGGCCGGAGCGCACGCCGCTATCGAGCATCACGGTCATGCGCGCACCCACCCGCTCGGCGATGGCGGGTAGGGCGTCGACGGAGGCCGGTGCGGCGTCCAACTGGCGGCCGCCGTGATTGGAGACGATGACGCCATCCGCCCCCGCCCGCAGCGCCGCCTCGGCGTCATCGGGATGCTGCACGCCCTTCAGCACCATCTTGCCTGGCCAGGCCTTGCGGACGGTCGCGATCTCGTCCCAGGTCATGGCGTACACCCCAGTGACAGCGAACAGATCGCGCATGGCCTTGGCCCCGCCCATGGGGTTCTTGGCATAGGGCATGAGATTGCCCGCCAGCGGATAGGGCCGTTGCAGGAACTCCGCCGACCAAGCGGGTCGCTGGGCCGCTTCCCACAGCAGCGAGGCTGTGACGGCCGGTGGGAACTCCAGGCCGTTGCGATGGTCGCGCGTGCGCTTGGAATAGGTCGGGATGTCGACCGTCACGACCAGCACCTTGATGCCGGCCTTCTCGGCCCGCCGCACCAGATCGAGCGTCGTTTCCATGCTCTGAATGTAGTAAAGCTGGAACCACGTCACATCAGGGGCGTAGGTCGCAATCGCCTCAAGGGGCTCGATGGCGTAGGTGCTGGTGATGAACGGCAGGTTGGCCTTCTGGGCCGCGGTCGAAAGCGCCTTCTCCGCCCCCGGCCAGATCGCGCTGGTGTAGCCCACCGGGGCGACGCCGATCGGGGCGGCATAGCTGCGGCCGAACAGATCGATTTTGGTACTGCGGTTAACCACGTCCACGCCATAGCGCGGCATTAACCGTATGCGCTGGAAAGCGGCGACGTTTTCAGCGAGCCCTTTCTCGCTGTCGGCCCCGCCGAGGAAATAGCCCGCGATACGCTTGGGAATGCGCCTCTCCGCGCGCGCGAGCATGTCGGCGAACAGCGGAAAACGGTTGAGCAGATCTTTTGGCAGCGATCCTTCGGAGGCCTCTGACGAGCGCTCAAGCGAGTTGGGTTTCTTCATGCCGTTAGGGTCTCAGGTTGGGAGCGGGATGGAACGCGGCTGAGCACTTCGAGCACGCCCGCCGCGACGATCAGCAGGCAGCCGGTCATCTGGCGCGGTCCGAAGGGTTCGTTTGCGAGGGCGGCTGCGGTGAGCGTGCCGGCGATCACTTCAGTCATCATCAGAATGCCGACTCTTGGCGCGGGCAGGTTCTGCGTGCCCCAAACCAGGATGAGCGCGGAGGGAAGCACGAACAGCAGGCCGAGGGCGATCAGTGCGGGAAGGGTTGCTTGCCACGCCGCCAGCGTTGGAACGCTGCTGCCAGCCGCTGCGGGAAGAACGACGACGCAGACCAGAGAAGACGCCGTCCCACCTAGATTGAACGAAAGTAGGTTATTCAACATCCCCGGTTCGGTGGTCGTATAACTGCGCACCGATCCCAAGGCCCATAGGATGCCGGCGGTCAGCGCCAGCCAGTCGCCAAGCTGGCGCGGGATCGGCCAGCCGTGATCGAAGCCGAGAGTTAAGATCAGTCCGGAAAGGCCGAAGATCAGGGCTGCGAGGCGGGGCAAACTCAATCGCTCGCCATGTATCAGCCAGCCCAGCAGCGCACTCCAGACCGGGCTGACGTAGAAGAGCAGTACGGCGGTGACCACGGTGGTGAGGATCAGGCTGACATTGTAAACGGAGAACCCAGCCGCAAGCAGCGCCCCGGTGATCAGTCCATGAAGGGTTACACCGCGCAAGGCTTCGGGATACCGGAGAAACAACGGTAGTGTCGCGGCCAAGACCACCAGCGAGGTGATCATCGACATCCAGGCCGGACCGACGCCATGGGCCTGCATCCAGCGCGTCGGAATCCAATAGACGCCCCAGCCTACGCCAACCAGCGCGATGGCGAGGCTGGCAAGCAGCAGTTGGGTCGATCCGGGGCTGGCGATGGGCGATGCGACGGGCAAATCAGGCGTCTCCGCTGAACGCCCGCACGCTAGAGTTTCGCTGTCGGTGCGGCAAGCACAGCAAGTTGCGCTCTCCCCCGCCTTTTCGCGGGGGAGAGGGAAAGTTATCCGTGGCAACCTAAGCAGTTGCCTGGCTTCTTGACGCTGGCGCGCTTGAAAGACGCCGGGTTGAAACCGCCATGGATGCCGAGCCAGAACGGCATCTTGGTGATGCGCGGCGGGGTATCGGACGCCCTGACGCGGGCCATGAACCAGCCGTTGCCTTTCCCCACGTCACCCGCGTTTTGCGTGTAAAAATCCAGGATCTTGGCCTGCGTTGCAGGTGGCAAAGTCGCGTCGTCGCCGAAGTGATTACCGAGATCGCCGATGATCCTGGCCCAGGACCGCGCGGGCAGCAGCGTGGGCGGATAGACCATGTGGCAGGCGCCGCATTCCTTCACGGCGAGCTTGTCCTTCACCGAGCGGAAGAAGCTGGCGGCTGAGGCGCTGTCGGCCAGCAGGCAGAGGGCAAGGGCCAAGGCCCCGAGGCGGGTGGTTAAGGGCATGGGCGCGCTCACAGGCTGGACATGAATGTAATGAAGTCGCCTTTTTCTGCTGATGTGCATTCGCGGCCCAGTACGCTGTTGCAGTTGCGCAGGAACCATTTGGCGATCTTCTCAGGATCGGTGAAACGGTCCGGCGTCTTGGAGACGGCCATCGGGGCGATCTCCTTGCCGGCGCGGCTCTGGCCCTTGGCCTTTGGGTCCTTGGTGTGGCAGGCGGTGCAGGACGTGGTGTCGGGCTTACCGCCGGTCTGGGTGGCCAGGAAGAACGCTTTTCCACGTTCAGCTGCAAAACCGGCGAAGGCCGAGTCGGCGGTCTTGGCCTGGTTCAGCAGGTCGGCAAGGATGGCGTCGCGCCGGGGATCGGCATGGGCGAACGATGCGCTGAGCGCGAGGCTCGCAGCAGCCAAAAAAATGGCGAGCCGGGTCATGGGGTAGCTCCTGTTTGAGTGGATTGCGGAATGTCGATGGACTGGTCGTCGAAGCGGCCAGTCAACGCGTCGCGATGGCAGGCGGCGCAGTTGGCCCGGCTTTTGATGGCTGTCGAGGCGAACAGGGCGTCTTGGATGTGATCATGGGTGCGCTGCCAGTAGCGGGTTTTGGTGATGCGCATCGGCTCCGCATCGGAGGTGTCACGCAAGCGGTTGGCGGGCTCGGTATCGGCGGTTTCGGCTGAGTTGGCCTCCAGATAGGCCGCGATCTCGGTCTTGGCCCGCTCCGATAGGCTGGCGTCCTCGCCAAAATGATCGCTGAGCGTACCCATGATTTTGGCCCAGGAAGCGCGCGGCAGCAGGCTGGGGTGGAACGGCCAGTGACAGGCCCCGCACTCCTTGGCGAAAGTCGACCCGGCCGGAACTGGCGCCGGCAAGCCGCGGGGCGGGATGGCCGAGAGCGGCAGCATCAGCGCGCCGATTGCGATGGCGGCGAACGCCGCGCCAAGCGCTGCCAGCAACGGCTGCGCGGGTCGCCAGGTGCGCTGCGGCGTGGCGGCGGGAACGGGAAGCCAGCCGGTGATCATGCCGCGCACCAACGGCACGCGCAGCAGAACCATCTCCACCAGCACGCCAGCCAAATGGCCTGCGATCATCACCATCAGTCCATAGGCCAGCAATTCATGGGCGGACTTGGCGATCCGCGCCGCCGAAAAACTGAATAGTCCGGCCAATACGCCCTGTTTCTCCTGCCCGCCCAGCAAAATCATGCCGGTGCCGACGATCGACAGCAAGACGGCGACGAGGCCTAGAATCATCAAGGAGCCGGCGGGGTTGTGGCCGAGATAGTGCTTTGGCCGCAGCCGCAGCAGGCCGCCGAGATGCTCGGGCAGATGGCGCAGGGCGGAAAACAGCCGGTCGATGCGGTTGAATTCGCTGCCGAACAGGCCCCACACCACGCGGAATACAATTAGTGCGCCAATGGCGTAGCCGGACCAGACATGCCAATTCAGGCTGTCCGCGGGGCCGAAAAAGCCTGTCTTGGCCGCGATTATAACGGAAAACACCAACGCCCAATGGAACAGCCGGGTTGGCATATCCCAGATGCGCGACAGCACGGTAACTTCGGCGTCCGGTTGCGCTGGCGCGGCGGTCCGCTGGTCATTTTCTAGATTCATGGCAGCTACAACTCGCGTCCCGTTCTGTCGTTGCACGCGCCATGGCGACCGGATCGGACGGATCGGTTACGCTGGGCGTTCCAAATAGTTCGGTTGCCGTGTCTGAATGGTGGCTGCCGCAATACAATTCAGTAACCTGGGCCCCGTGTGACCGTTTCAGCGGGTTTCAGATGCGCCGAGCGCCCCGCCTGTGCTAGACTTGTGGCCGTAATGCAACGTGGACGGTCGGGTTCCGTGACGTGTCCGGGAGCCACCAGGTGGAGCTGCTCATGCTGAAGACCAACACAAAGGCTGCCAACAGCAACCTGGAGATCGTCGATCCGGTCTGGGCCCAGGTGCGCCAGGAGGCCGAAACTGCGATTGCGCGCGAGCCGGCGCTGGGTGGCTTCATCTTCGCCACCGTGCTGCATCATGACCGGCTGGAGGAAGCGATCTGCCACCGCCTGGCGCAGCGCCTGATGCATGCCGACGTGGACGCCGGGCTGCTTTACGACACCTTCGATGAGCTTTTGGAGGCGGATCCCCGCCTTGGCGAGACCTTCCGCGCCGACCTGATCGCCGTCCGCGAGCGCGATCCCGCCTGCGACCGGCTGATCGAACCCTTGTTGTATTTCAAGGGGTTCCACGGGCTGCAGGCGCATCGTTTCGCGCATCTGCTGTGGCAGCAGGGGCGGCGCGATTTCGCGCTGTATCTGCAAAGCCAGGCTTCTCGCGTGTTCTCTATGGACATCAATCCCGCCGCCAGGATCGGGCGCGGAGTGTTCATCGATCACGGCCACGCCTTGGTGATCGGCGAAACCGCGGTGGTCGGCGACAACGTTTCGATCCTGCATTGCGTGACCCTCGGCGGCACCGGCAAGGCCAGCGGCGACCGCCACCCCAAGATCGGCGACGGCGTCATGATCGGCGCCGGCGCCAAGGTGCTCGGCAACATAAGCATCGGAAATTGCTCGCAAATCGCTGCCGGCTCGGTGGTTCTGAAGTCCGTCCCCGCGCGCACCACCGTGGCTGGCGTGCCGGCCAAAGTGATCGGCGTGTCGGACTGTAGCGATCCCGCCCGCACCATGGACCAGATGTTCGCGCGTTCCCTTGATGCCGACGGGCCCAAGTAGTATCACGCCGCACCGATCGCCCATCTCAGGAGAGCAGACGTGAAGCCCAAGGAAGTCACCGGCCTGGAAAAATACCTGCGGCGCTCGCTGGGCTCCGCCGACCTGAAACTCAAGCCCGTCCCCAAAAAGGACGACATGCTGGAAGTGCATCGCGGCGACGAATTTTTGGGCCTGGTGTACCGTCTGGACGAGGATGGAGAGCTGTCCTACGAGCTACGCATGGCCATCCTGGAGATGGACCTGGAGCCGTAACATCAGTGCGTGCGATCAGGTGAGAGCATTGCACTGGATTGACAAATCACGCTGTGAAAAGTGCATAAAAACACGAAATCCCCCGCTCCGGAGGCGACGGAGCGGGGGGCGGCGTTGTGGGGACGCCTTTCGTGCGCAAAATTTCGGCCGAAAGCGGGGGACAGTTTACTTATATCGCGCCGAAGGACCGTCGTGTTCGAAGCGAGAGACGCGATATAAGTAAACTGTCCCCGTTTCCCCGAGCCGGGCTTCCGCTTGCGCAAGCCGACGAAATGATCCTGGCTCCCAGCGCGGGAACGCTGTGGGTCAACGAAGGTTGGTCGCCGACCAGAAACCCGCTGCTCGAACCCGCTCAATGAACGGAGGGAACTGCGCCAGCGCGCAACTGTCCGAAACTCATCTCATCGATGCAGCTCTCAGCGGTGGTCGCATCTGACGTGATGGGCCAACTCCGATCCCTTCGGCTGGAGACTGTCTCATCCGGTCGAAGTCCGTTTCGGGGGCAACCGGACCAGGCGCCTCTGACTCTTGTGCGGGGAGAGCGACCGTTGCAATTCAATGTGGAGCCGCCGACTCCGTGTCGGAACGCCCTCCCAGGCGCTCGACGGCGGCCTCGATCAGAGACGGTGGCCGGCGCCCCGGTTCGCCGGCCTCGACGACCATCTCGAACGCATGCATCAGCTCACGGAAGAATGCGTCGTCCGGCGCCAGCGCCAGGGCATGCCGGCACTGATTGCGCGCCCGTTTGGAATGCCCCCGCCACAGCGACAGGAACAGGTCATTGTGAGCCATGTAGCGATAGGTCTTGCTGAACCCGTCAGCCAGATTGGGGCAGGCCCATTGCGGAAAATCGGGATCGGGGATGCGCCAAGCCTTGCCGTATTCCTCCTCCAGGAACGGCTCGGAGTGCTCCGGGATGCGCACCGTCGTGCCGTGCCACACCATATCCACCAGCTCGAAAGGCTTGTGCAGCCATTTCATGTGGTAACCTCCGACGTAGAACTCGTACCAGCATTGGACGCCGTCCTCGTAGAGCCGGAAGAAGTCCACCACCAGCCGCCCGCGCCAGCGCGTCCAATAGATGCCGCCTGCCTCGTCCAGCGCCGCCTCGGTGCTGAAATCGCGATCGGTGGCAAGGGCGCGATGGATGTCCGCGATCGGCACCCTGGCCGAGACGCACAGGTCGATGTCCTTGTCGAAGCTGATGAAATCGCCGTCGCGGATGGCGCCGAGCAGCGTGCCCGAGGTCAGGAAAACCTCAATGCCGGCCGCCGCCATGCAGGCCATGACGGCGCGCAAAGCGTCCGGGAACTGACCAATCGATCTGTTGCCGATCGGCGCAGGGACGTCCGGCGTGGCCAATGCTCCCCTGGCGAGGAGACAGCGCAAGGCCTGTTGCAGAAAGGCAATGGCGCCGGAGAAATCCCCAGCGCGGGCATGAATTTCCGAGAGAAAGAACGGGATTGCCGGATCGTCCGGCATCAGGGCCATGGCCTGCCGGAGGGCCTCGATGCCCGGCCCTAGCGATCCCTGCTCCAGCAGCGCCACGCCCCAATAGGTATGCAGCCGCTTCAGATGCGGCGCGACCGCCAACACTTCGCGGTAAACCTCGATCGCCTCGTCCCGGCGCTCGAGCGCGTGCAGAGCAATGGCGCGATTGCAGCGCGCATCGACATGCCCTGGGGAAAGCCGAAGGGCCGCGTCGTAACTCGCCAGAGCTTCGGCGGGCCGCCCCGTGGCATCATGCGCCACGCCGAGATTATAGTGCGCCTCGAGATAGTTCGGTTTCAGGCCGATTGCGGTCTGAATGGCGCGCACGGCCTCATCCGCCCGCACGAGCGCCAAGAGTACGAGGCCACGGTTACAGTGAGCTTCGGCATAGTCCGGCGTTAGACCGAGCGCGCGATCAATCAGCGATAGGGCCGCCGCGTGTTGGCCGGCCTGATGAGCGAGCAGGCCCAGATGATGCAGCGCCGGAGCATGATCGGGATCGGCCGCCAGAACGTCCCGGTACAGACGCTCGGCCTTGGCAAGCTGCCCGTCTTGATGGTGCTTGACAGCCGAATCATAGAGCGGCTGCAGTTTCCGCCTGCCGGTCGCCGACATTTCTGTGACACCACCCTCAGATTGCTGACGAGCGGCCCAGACCGCGATCTCGCGACCTTGATCGCCCAGAGAATATACTTAATGATTCCTTAAGAGTGATTCTCTTGCGGCGGGGGCCTGATTGCTCATTTCTGTCTTTCATCCACAACGGCAGCGGCTCTCTGGAAGCTATCGCTCCCGATTGTCGCGCACGACATCGATGCTAGCGATCGCGGCATGGGGATGTCTCGGCAGCTGTATCGGCGCCCAGGCTTTCACCTTGCCAGCCACCTTCCATCCGGCTTCGCCCGCCGGGCCAACGCAACCCGCCGAAACGATGCTTTCGGAGAGCTATCTGCCACCGATTTCCATCGGTGATACGGGGAGCGGCTTGGGTAGCACAGGTTCTACGGGCAGCGCTTCGGGTAGCGGCTTGGGTAGCACAGCTTCCACGGGCAGCGGTTCGGTCACAGCCACGGCGAGCGGTTCGGGAACCGGTTGTATCAACCCGGCCGTCCAGAACACCTCCGGCATGCAATGCGAAATCGGCTTCATGCAGAACCCGGAAGGCCTCTGCATTCGTATCGACAATATCTGCGGGCTCGGATTGCCTGGTAATCGACTACCGCAAGGCGGTTCACTGACAATCGGCGCATCGACATCGAATTCCACACCACTGCTCGACGGCATTGCGAGCCGGGTCGGACAGGGCGGCGACTCCACCGGCAAGGACGTGCTCGGCTTTGCCGGCGCGGCCCTGCAGGGTGAGGCGCTCAATGCCGTCAGCGATATCGCAGCCGGCCAGTCCTCGCCTCTGGCCATCTGGGGTCAGGCGCACGGGTCGCGAACCAACGTCGGCGGCCATGGCGACCAGAATTTTGGCGCAGACCTGACCGGCGGTCTGATCGGATTCGATGTGCGGCCCGACAGCCGCACGCTCATTGGCGCAGCCTTCGATTTCAACCAGCTGACCGCGCAGAGCGAGGCCGGAGACAAGGCCACAGTCACATCCCGGCAGCTGGCCATCTACGCCCGTCGCCGCTGGGGCAAGTTCTTCGCCAGCGGCGCCATATTCGGGGGCGTCAATGATGGCAGTGTGCTAAGCCTACAGAACCCCGTTCCGAATGTCTTTGTCGCCGAGCTGCTGTCCGGCAACGTCACGGGCCATCAGATCGGCGGCACGTTCGCGGCCGGCTACCGCATGAATGCCGGCACCGCTACGATCGAGCCGCTGATCGGTCTCGACTACCTGCATGCCCATCAGGACGCCTTTACGATGCACAGCGCCGGCGCACTCATTGACACGTTCGGCGCCGTCGATGCCGATATCACACGCCTCTCCCTCGCCGGCCGGGTCGCCGACCGGTTCCGTCTGACCTCCAGTAACACGCTGCGATGGCAGGCCGAAGCCGGTTGGGCGCACTACTTTGGCAGCGCTCCCACGGTCACCTCGGAGGTGTTGGCTCGATTGCCGGTGATGCTGACCGCGCCCGGCCTGGGAGTTGACGCCGTGTTTGGCAGATTGGGCGCACGGCTGGGCTTGGGGTCCGATACCGAACTTTCCATTGATGCTCAGGGCGAACTGCGCGCGCACGAAACCAGCGCCGGCATCGCCATCGGCGGCAAGGTCCGGTTCTGATGAGCGGCCTCGTCTGGGTGTACACGGAGGGCGTATTCGACCTGTTCCACGCCGGGCACGTCGAATTCCTGCGCCAGGCCCGGCAGCTGGGCGACCGCCTGGTCGTGGGGCTGGTTTCGGACGCCGACACCGCCCTCTACAAGCTGCCCCCGATCCTGACCTTCGCCGAGCGTCAGGCCGTGGTGCGCGCCTGCCGGCACGCCGACCGCGTGCTGGATGATCCCGCGCCGGCGATCACGACCCGCGCCTTTCTCGACCAGATCGGCGCCGCCTTCTGCTGCCACGGCGACGATTTCGACCCAGCCATGCTCACCCGCTTCTACGGCGATCTGATGCCTGCGGGCCGCTTGAAGACGGTCAAATACACCGCCAGCATCTCGTCCCGGGCCATTGTCGCGCGCATCGCCGCGCGCCTTGCCGATGGCGCCTTGCCGCCGGCATAGGCTCTCGAATGGCCAATTCATTGGCGACCGGAATTGTCCGCTTCGGACCGAAGCGCCTGTTCTTAGTCAGAATTGGAACGGCGCTGCGTGGTGCGTGACGGGTCAGCCAGAATAATCGCGACCAACTCCGGCGATGCTCGAACCTGCCCAGTAACGGACAAAATGGCGTTAGGACGCCGTAGATGCGCGAGCCTCATTAGCCTCGGCGACGTCGCCAAGCGGCTCTCAGGTCGATGGCAGTTGAATGCGATGAACGTCATCGCTGGCGCAATCCTCTTCCGAGCCAGTGGACGAAGCGTTCCCAAATCGGATCGAAGCCCTCTCCCAAAGTAGCGCTATTCTCCATTGCACCAAGTACCGCCCTTCACGAAGGAAAGCAAAACCAAGCGCCCAAGCAGCTCTTCGGCGTCGTCACTTTGCACGCCGTCTGCGAGGACCGGCACGTCGTGGTAGATGAGCCGGCTTGGCAGGTCGTGTGGACCGGGCCCTTGCCGACGCGGCCCTGCCCATAGATGACATTTGCAAGACCGTGCGTCGAAAACAGCTCGGCGATATCGTGGGTCAAAGCTTCGCCGAGCGCTCCGACCTTGATGCAGTCGGCCTGAGCCGTCGCTGAAAGGGCGCAGAGCAACGCCGTGGCGGCTAAGCCCAGTTTCAAAGAACGCATTTGTCCCTCCAAGAATGACTATCCCAGTCTGGACGCTAGTTGAGCGCCTGACCCTCGACAACCGAATTGGCCTGCTGCAAGCCCGGTTGTCCCGCAAGGACCCGCAAAGCGTGCCGCATTTGCCACCATCCGGCGGCCGATATCGCCCGGCACGACCAGTGCGAAATAAAGCCTCGTGCCCCCGGCTCCTGCCCCGCAGCCGATGTCGATGGCCGTCTGATCGCTTCGCTGATCGGTCAACTTGCCCTCCTCCCAAAAACCACGAAAACCCCGCTCCGGAGGCGACGGAGCGGGGGGTGCGGCGTTGTGGGGACGCCTTTCGCGCGCAAACTCTTGCCGATCCCGGAGGGAGCGCCCGCGGTGGGAGCGGGCAACCGGGGCGTCCTGGTGAGGTGGCAGGCCGTACCGGGAGCGGACAGGAACTTGGCGTTCTGCGGTGCCGACCGTTCGTGTGAGGCGCGCGAACGGGGCGGGTGCAGGCTATCGGTTTGTCCTCCTCTGGTTGGTGCGGGGTGCGGCGGCGGGCGGCTTGGCGAAGCGCGGTGACGGCGAGCCCTAAGCAAAACCTGATGGGCTGCCGCTGCCGGAAGGCGCATTGAGAGAGGTTGCGTGGCGTCAGGGACGCCGCGAACCGGACCAGCGAAACGCGGCAGATGGCGTCGGCGTGTGGGGCGCCGGCGCAGCAGAGGGGCTCCGTGGCGAGGCTGTGGCGGCCTCGAGCGCTCCAGGGCCGGTCGTGGGGTGGCCGGCGAACGGGAGCGTGGGGTGGCGGAGTATCTGCATCTGGAGCCGTCTTTCGGTCAGGTCAGGTCGTTGGCGGGCACCGTCAGTTGGTAACCTGAGGTGAGTATCGGCGTGAACCCTGAACACAACCTTAAGTTGCAATGCAGAATTGCACAGGTCCCCACTCGGTAATTACCCAGGGTCCGCCAAATTGTGGCGCGGCCGCGTCCGAGTGCCGGCGCGCCGCCGACTCGCCGCCGGCCGGACCCGCCGCTCCCGGATAAAACCATGTTCTTTCAACACGTTATGCGACCGCATCTTGACATGGGTTAGCTCCCCGAGGATACAGAGCGCGCCGCCAGCCGGTCATGTTCATCGGTTAGTCAAAAGGCGCGGGGTTTCGTGCAAGAGGCTGCATGAGCAGAAGGTTGGACACCATGGCGCGCCGTTCGGACGAAATCACCATCGCCAAGCCCGCCCATGGCGGCGCAAAACACGCAAAATCCTGCGAGACCACCTCGGATGGCCTGCCGCCGGGCTATGCCCCAAGCGAGTCCGAACCCTTCATGGGCGAACTCCAGACCCGCTATTTCCGCCGCAAACTGCTGGCCTGGCGCGACCAGATTCTGCGCGAGGGCCGCGAAACCCTGGCCACCCTGCACCAGGACACCAACCAACACGCCGACATCACCGACCGCGCCACCTCCGAGACCGACAAATCCATCGAACTGCGCGCCCGCGACCGCCAACGCAAGCTGATCTCCAAGATTGACGCCGCGCTCGGTCGCATCGAGGACAAGTCCTACGGCTACTGCGAAGAGACCGGCGAACCGATCGGCCTGAAACGCCTGGAAGCCCGCCCCGTTGCAACCTTGAGTTTAGAAGCCCAAGAGCGGCATGAGCAACGCGAACGCGTCTACCGCGACGACCGGGTGGAATAGTTTTGGCGGACGGGCGCGGCGGGAGGTTGCGTGCCGTTGCGCAATGGTGCGTCACCGTGCCATGTCTTGCATCCTATTTGCACCTGCGTGCCGTCGAACGACTCCTTTGCATCGTTAGCGTTGCGTCCCGTGCCGAAGGCGGAGTGCGCCCCCTCCAAAATCAGCCCCGCGGTCTCGCTCCCAAGCGGCGTCCCAGCCGTCCGTGTCCGATTTGTCACGGTGCGGAGGACCGCGCGCAGCGGGACGGGGCGACGGTCCGCTGTGATAGATCTCCAACGCTCGCAAACAAACTCCCGCATTCGCTCTGTAGGCGCGCAAACGCTGCTTGACTTCCGACGTACCCCCCCCCTTATGCGTTGCGTTAACGATGCGCAGCGGTGTGAGCGATCAGCTCTCGGGGGTATCATGGTTCGGCATTCGGGGTTGACGCGTGGCTTTGTGTGGCTCGTTTTCGCACTTGCGGTAGCATTTGCCGCTCTGCCGCAGTCCAGCGCCTTCGCCGCGCAGGACAACACAAACGGCTACGTCGGCGGTCCTGGTGCCTTGTTCGGCGACCCCAACGCAGCCTGCCGCCACGGCTGCAGCGTTGTCGATATCGCGCAGACCGGCGCCATCAAAGGCGTGAAGCAAACCAGTCTGTGCACGCAGGACCACCAGTGTTACTGCAAACATAATTTGCCATTGGATTGGTTGTTCGAGGCAGGCATCGTGCTGTCCTGCGCCACCGGCTTTTCCGACGTGAACGGCATATGCGTGTCGAATGCGCCGATTGGTAATCCGCTAGCTGTCTGTCATGGCCGCCCCAACTCATGCGAAGCCAACGCCGGCTCTGGCTCTGGCGATAGCCGCCGGTCTGCATCCGAGATGGTCGGCAATCCGATCTATCTTGCAAACGGCGCCAAGTATGAGAATGCCTTGGACTATCGTTCGGGTGGCACGACGCCGCTTGAACTGCGACGCTTCTACCGCAGTCGGACCTCGAGAATCGGTAGCCTCGGCGTGGCGTGGAATTTCGACTTTGACGGACTGTTGTTCAAGATCTCGGGCGGCAGCAATATTGGGGTGCTCACGGCACAAGGCGCTGGCTACACGTTCGCGCCGGTCAGCGGCACCAGCAATTACACCGTCATCACCAACACGGATTCAGATGCCCGGCTGACCAAGAACACAACCCCGGTCGAGTCTTATGATCTGGTAACAGATGACGACGAAATGGTTCACTACGGCCTCGTCGGAACCGACTTCAGAATGACGTCGATCAAGAACCGCTCCGGCTACCAGAGAACATTCACCTATGCCGCGAATGGCCTGATTTCCAGCGTTTATGATAGTTTCGGCCGGGTGCTGACGGTCAATTGGGCGGTGCACGACACGACGGCTGCGGGCGTGGTCATCACTGCCGAAGTGACGAGCATCATCGCCCCCGGAGGCGTTACCATAACCTATGGGTATGACTACGACGCCAACACCAATACGTTGCCTGATTATTCGTCGAGGCGATTGAAGACCGTCACCACGACGGGCGCAACCGGCACGCCGGAAGTTACACCTACCACTACGAAGATCTTAATTGGCGCGAACTTTTGACGGGCATCACCGATGCGCGTGGCCTGCGCTACGCAACATTCACATATGACACAGCGGCGCGAGTCACATCGTCCGTGCACGATGGCGGTGCCGATGGCTTCACGGTGTCTTACGGTCCCACGGCGTCGGACCGCACAGTGACCAACAGCCTTGGCAAAGTTGGCGTCTATCATTTCTCCAACATCGTCGCCAAACCGCGCCTCACGGGCGTCAATGGCAATGCAAGCCTGAATTGCCCAGCCAGCGTCAATGCCATGACCTACGACAGCAAGGGTCGCATCGCCCAATCCACCGACGAAGAAGGCCGCATCACCAAATACGTCCGCGACGCGCGCGGCCTGCCAACCTCCATCACCGAAGGCTTCGGCTCGCCCGCCGTCCGCCTCACCACCCTCACCAACCACGCCACACTGCACGTCCCGACACAGGTCGTGCAGACCAACATCACCACCAACCTGACCTGGAATGCGCTCGGCCAGATGACCGGTTTTTCCCAGGTCGACACCACGCCCGTGGCCGGAGCCGTCCCCTACTCCAGCAACGGCCAGACCCGCAGCTGGACCTACGGCTACACTCCCGCCGGTCTGCTGCTCACCGCCGACGGCCCGCTGGCCGGCGTCGGCGACACTACCACTTACACCTACGACGCGACCGGCAACGTGGCGACCGTCACCAACGAGGTCGCCCATCTCACCACCGTCAACACCGTCAACGGCCGCGGACTGCCGACCCAGGTCACCGATCCCAACCTTGTCGTCACCAACCTCACCTATGATTTCCAGGGGCGGTTGCTCACCACCACCATCAATCCCGGCGCGTCGCCGGCCGTCACCACGCTCGCCTATGACGCCATCGGCCAGGTCACCAAAGTCACCCGTCCCGACGGCAGCTTCCTCAGCTACGCCTACAACATCGCCCGCCGCCTCACGACGGTCACGTCCAACACCGGCGAGACCATCACGTATACCTACGACCTGATGGGCGACGTCACCTCGCGCGTCCTGAAAACCCCGGGCGGCACTATCGTCTTCAACCAGACCCAGACTTTTGACGAG
>JANMVX010000078.1:0-26038 GCA_031393505.1 Hyphomicrobiaceae bacterium
GGTTTTATATAGTTTGTTTCGCTTATACCAATGGTGTTTGAGGGGCACTCCGGGGTGCGGGGTTGGGGCGCGCAGCTGCGCCCCGGGCGTGCGACTTTGTGGGCCGTTCGTGGCGGCCGGCGGGGCGCGGTGCTGCGCTCCCCTACGCGCCTGGCATCTGATCGCCGAGAATATGATGGGTCAAGATCAATGCAGGTTGGTATTATCTGTGGCTGGTTTGGTCACTGACGTTCGCCGCGGCGCGCAATCACATCATCTCCGGCAAAACCACGTCGGGCGGGGTATGCCCATCCATATGCGTCTTAATGTTGATGATCACCTTTTCGCCCATGTCGACACGGCCCTCCAGCGTCGCCGACCCCATATGCGGCAGCACAACCACCCGCTCCGACGCGCGCAACTTCGGATTGATCGCCGGCTCGTGCTCGAACACGTCGAGCCCAGCACCGGCAAGCTCGCCAGCCTCCAACATGCGCGCGAGCGTGTTCTCGTCGATGACTTCTCCACGCGACGTGTTCACCAGATAGGCCGTCGGCTTGATCAGCTTCAGCCGCCGCGCCGAGAGCAGATGAAACGTCGCCGGCGTATGCGGACAATTGACCGAGATGATATCCATGCGGTTCAGCATCTGATCGAGGCTGTCCCAATAGGTCGCCTCCAATTCGCGCTCGATTTCCTCGGCCACGCGGCGGCGGTTGTGATAGTGGATCGAGAGCCCGAAGGCCTTGGCGCGCCGCGCCACGGCCTGCCCGATGCGGCCCAGGCCGATGATGCCGAGCCGCTGGCCATAGATGCGATTGCCCAGCATCCAAGTCGGCGACCAGCCCTGCCACTCGTTGCGCGGGTTTTTCAGGTAGGCCGCGCCTTCGGTGAGGCGGCGCGGCACGGCCAGGATCAGCGCCATGGTCATATCCGCCGTGTCCTCGGTCAGCACGCCAGGCGTGTTGGTGACCGTGATGCCCCGGGTGCGCGCATCGTCGAGGTCGATATTGTCGACGCCGGTACCGAAGTTGGCGATCAGTTTCAACTGCGGCCCGGCCTCAGCCAGAACGCGCTTGTCGATGCGGTCCGTCACCGTCGGAACAATCACATTGGCGCTTTTGACGGCCTCGACGAGATCGGCCGCGCTCATTGGCCGGTCGTCGACATTCAGGCGCGCATCGAACAGTTCGCGCATACGCGTTTCCACGACGTCGGGCAGCTTGCGCGTGACGACGACGAGCGGTTTCTTGACGGCCATGGGGATCGGTCCGGAAGCTGGAAGATAGGGGAGTCAGGCGGACGGGCGCGCCGCACATTCACCGTTGTTCCCTAGCAGACATGCGACGTTTTGGTAAGGCAAAGCGGCGGCATCGCGCGGCCGGTGCGTAAATCGGGCCTTTTGACCGATACGGTGCGGCTTGACACCGGCCAGCCGGATCAGATTTGTGGTCGTGAACCACGCGGGGAGAGGGGCATGCCGATCGTCGGAATAGATCTGGGAACCACCAATTCCCTGATTGCCGTGCTGGATGAGGCCAAACCCAGCCTGGTGCCCAACAAATTGGGCCAGGTGCTGACGCCCTCAGCGGTCAGCGTCGCTGAAGACGGAACCATCCTGGTTGGCGAAGCGGCCAAAGATCGGTTGCTGACGCATCCCGAACTGTCGGTCGCATCGTTCAAGCGCATGATGGGGGCGGCCCAGACCGTCAAACTGGGCAAATCCTCATTCCGGCCAGAAGAGCTGTCCGCCTTCGTGCTGCGCTCGCTGAAGGCCGACGCCGAGGAGAAACTTGGGGAAACCGTCACCGAGGCGGTAATCTCGGTGCCGGCCTATTTCAACGACCATCAGCGCAAGGCGACCATTGACGCTGGACGGCTAGCCGGCCTGAAGGTTGAGCGGTTGGTCAACGAACCAACGGCAGCCGCGCTGGCCTATGGGTTTGGCGAAGCGGCCGAGGGAAAATACCTGGTTTTCGACCTCGGCGGCGGCACCTTCGACGTCTCCATCCTCGACAAATACGAGGGCGTGATGGAGATCCACGCCACTACCGGCGACACCCGGCTGGGCGGCGACGACTTTACCCGCATGATCGAGGATCTAATTGCCCGCGCGGCGAAGCTGGAGCGCAACGATCTCGATCGGTCCGACTTGGCGCGCCTGCTTCGCGCTGCGGAAAACGCAAAACTGCGGCTGACCAGTTCCCAGGAGGCGGACTATTCGTTGAACTTGAAGGGCAGGCCGATTGCTGGCGTCGTCACCCGCGCCGACTTCGAGGTGGAAGCCGCCCCCCTGCTTCGCCGCCTGCGCGCACCCACCGAGCGCGCCGTGCGCGATGCGCGGCTGGAGGCCGTTGCCTTCGACGCCATCGTGCTGGTGGGCGGGGCGACGCGCATGCCGATGGTGCGCTCGTTGGTGGCCAAACTGTTCGGCATGCTGCCGATGATCAACATCAATCCCGACACCACGGTCGGGCTGGGCGCCGCCATCCAGGCCGGGTTGCACAAGCGCTCCGCCGCGCTCAAAGACACCGTGATGACGGACGTCTGTCCGTACACGCTGGGCGTGGCCGCCATGATCCACGGCGCCAAGGACATGACGGAGCGCGTCGTGGTGCCGATCATCGAGCGCAATGCCGTGGTGCCAATCTCGCGCTCCAGCAGTTTCAGCACCGTGCGCGACAACCAGAGCATTCTGGAGGTGGAAGTCTACCAGGGCGAGAACCTGCGGCCTGAAGACAACATTCTGATCGGATCGGTTGAGGCTCCCGTGCCGCAGAGCAAGGCGGGCAAAGAATCCGTCACAGTGCGGTTCACCTACGACATCAACGGGGCATTGCAGGTCGAAGTCACGACCGACTCCACGG
This sequence comes from Hyphomicrobiaceae bacterium, assembly GCA_031393505.1. Lineage (GTDB taxonomy): Bacteria > Pseudomonadota > Alphaproteobacteria > Rhizobiales > Hyphomicrobiaceae > JANYHF01. The sequence goes on from JANMVX010000078.1 coordinate 2,847, forward strand.
GAAAACAGCAGTCACGGATTTTCCGCAATGCGCTAGGCCTGTCGGAGGAAGAACTGGCCACTCGCTTCAAGGCGCTCAGCGAACTGAAACTTCACCCGCGCGACCAGATCGAGAACAAGACGCTGCTGGCGCGGGCGGATCGTCTTTATGCCGAATGTCTCGGCAACGAGCGCGACCACGTGCGCGCCATGATCCTGCAGTTTGAACAGGCCATCGCCGATCAACGCGTGCGCGACATGAGCGAAGTGCGCGGAGACTTCTCCAAGGCGCTGGACCGGCTCGAGCGCACGACCTTGGGGAGCTGAGCTGAGTGCAGGACATGCCCCGCCATCGATCGCCTTGGGACGTGCTGGGCCTCGCCCCCGGCTGCACGGAGCGCGACGTGCGCAGCGCCTACGCACGGACGCTGAAAGTCACGCGCCCGGAGGACGATCCGGTGGCGTTTCAGCGCCTGGTGGAGGCGCGCGACTATGTGCTGATGCTCGCCAGGGCGGGGATCACGGCCGTTGAGTTCGAGGACCATGAGGACGACGCAGAACACGACGAAGACGCAGAGCCTCCTGAGCCGGGGTTTCAACCCGAGCCTTTGACGCCGCTCATGGACCTGGCGCCGGCTAGCCCTCCGGAAGCGCTGACCAAATCCGCTGACGCCGCAGAGCCCCCGCCGCCAGCGCCTTCCATCGACGCGACACCGATCGAACGTGTCGCGTTAGCTCCAGTCGCCTCTCCGATAGCGCCGGTAGAGATGGCCCCTGCTGCGCCAATGCCAGCGTCCGAGCCGGTGATCGACGTGCGTCAGCTGTTCGCCGAGATCATCAAACGCCTAGGGTCGGACGCGAACTTGGCCGACCTTGCCGACTGGAAGACCTGGGTCGCAAGCCTCGGCCGCCTCGATCACGATGAACGCGCAAAACTCGATCCGGAGTTTCTAAGGGCGCTGCCGCTGCTGTTGCAGCCGATTGCCCGCCAGACCGCGGTGTCGCCCCCAACCCAGGTGAGGTCCCTGTTCGGCCTCCTGAAACCTCGCCGCATCGGTCCGAACTACGCACGTGCGGCCGAGCAGGCCAATCTCGTCGTCGCGCTGGACGAGGAGTTTGGCTGGACCCGGTATGACCGGCATGTGTTTGATGTGCTGGATTACAAGGACGCGCTGCTCGTGCTGGCCATCCTGTCCGGCCTGGTCCGCAGCGCGGCGGCGCGGCGCGACGGGCCGCCGCGACGGCGCGACTCCAACGGCCTACCCGTGCTCGACGAGCGCGACGTACGGGCCTACTTCGGATCGCAATCTCCGTCCTTCTCCGCACTCTACGAGCAAGCCCGCCTGAGAGGCCGCTGGAGCGCAGAGTGGGACCGGTCGCGCGCCCTCTTCGCTCCCTGGTATTTCGTAAAGTATCGGCTCTGGGAGCTGGTGGCCGTCTGGATCGCCGCGCTCATCTTTGGCTTGTGGGCCGACAGACTGGCCAGGCAGCTCCCCGTAGGCCTCTACGAGCAACTTCGCGAAACCCCATACCTCGCCACAGCGCTCTATTTTACGCCGCTGGCCTGCGTACACCTCTACTACGCCGTCTACGGTCATATCCGCCATTTCGAGCGCGCGACCCGTGTCGCCTCGGGGTTGGACCGGCGTTTCTTGTTTGCCCCGGCGGCGCGCGCCCAAGCGCTGCAGTCCGCATCGGGCCAGACGCAGGGAACCGAAGTCAAGTTCAAGATCCCGCCCCTCACCTGGGCGATGTTGGCGTATTTTCTCATCCGTGCGCTCGGGCTGTTCAACCAGAACAGTACGCCCACGCCAATTCCGTACCAATTTCCGAGCGGACTGCCGAAGACACCATTTATATTGCCCGGCGACCGCGAGCCGGGATCGAAGGAGGCGATCGACAGAGAGATCGCGCGCATCCTCGACCAATACCGTTCCGGCAAAAAGACCTCCGACGAAGCCTTCAAAGATCTTGGCGCGCTTGGAGTTCCCAAGCCATGATGCGTGGAACCGCAATTGCTTCGTTACTCGTTGTCCTACTGAGCTGCGCTGCCGAATCAGGGACCGCCGCCGAAACCACCAGCTCCGGCCTCCCCCTCCCGCGCTACGTCAGCCTAAAATCCGACCGCGTGAACGTTCGAAAAGGCCCCGGCTTCGACTATCCCATCGCCTGGGTTTATCAACGCGTTGGCCTTCCGGTGGAGATCCTGAAAGAGTTCGAGACTTGGCGGCAGGTTCGCGACAGCGACGGTACGGAAGGCTGGGTGTTGCAAAACCTGCTCAGCGGCCGGCGCACCGCGCTGGTGACGCCTTGGGACGTGAAGCCGCCTGAGGCCGGCAAGGAAAAGCCCGAGCCCGCCACCCTGCGCGATGGCGAGTCGGGTAGCGCAAGCGTGCTGGCCACCGTCGAGCCGGGCGTGCTGGCGACCGTGCTCAGCTGCGACCGGTCCTGGTGCCATGTCTCGATCTCCGATCAGCGCGGCTACATCGAGCAGACCAAACTTTGGGGCGTCTATCCCGATGAGACGGTGAAATAAGGGAGCTTACGCACCGGTTCTGGATAAGGTAGCCTTCGCGCAGTTTTGCGATGAGGGAGACGGCCATGTTCACCGACATTTTCGAGTCTTCGGGCGGTTGGGTCGCGCTGTTGATCATCGGGATCATCGCGGTCGTTGCGGCCATTGTCGCCCTGGCTCTGCGCGCGCGCGGCGACCGCGGCGAGACTAGGCCGGCCCCACCGCGCGGCCCCTCGACAGCGCCTGGGGCGCCCCGGCCCGCGCCGGCGCCGCAGAAATCTGCCCCGAGCAACGACACCGTCGAACCGACCTCGCGGCCTGCTCCCGTACCGACGCCGCCGCGTCCGGTAGCGTCTGAGCCTGCGCCGACACGCCCCGAGGGCATCGGAGCCGCCTCCAACGAACCCCGCATCGACATGCGTAAATACGACCGGCGGCGGGACGAACCGCAAGCCGCTCCAGTCCCGCCGCCAGCCGCTGCGCCCGAACCGGCCCCTGCGCCACCGCCGGCGCCTGCCGCGCCCAGAATCAGCCCGGAAGTCGCAGCAGCAGCAGCGGCCAGTGCGGCGGCGGCAACTGTCGCTGCGGAAACCTACCGGCAGACCCAGCGTGCGACGCCCCCGCCCATGCCCGAACCCGGTGCGCCAGCCGCGTCCGGCCCGCCGGTGGGCGCGGACAAGGGCGACTATGTCGCCGTCACCGTCCACTACGGAACCGACCGGCGCGACCTCGGAGACAATCCGTCCGATCCGGCCGCGCGCTATTCCTCCGACCGCGCCGACACCACAGCGCCCGGCGGCACGGTGCGCTATGGGACGTGCACAGTGTCAATCCCGAAGAAACATGTCGCGGGCGGCCTCGAAGATCGCACATGGTGGCAGTGGACCACCGGGCAGGCCCGCACGCCCGACCAGCATGTTATGGTCGTGCGCCTCAACGCCCAGCAGCCCGAACTGTTCTTCTCGACCTTGGCCAGCGTGGTCGCCCGCTCCAGCAAAAAGGACGCCTTCGTCTTTGTCCACGGTTTCAGTGTGTCCTTCGCCGACGCCGCCCGCCGCACGGCGCAGATGGCCTACGACCTGCGCTTCGAAGGCGCGCCGATCTTCTTCTCCTGGCCGACGCCCGACCTGATGAGCGCTCCGCTTACGGCCTATACCACTTCGGAAGGCAATGCCGAGCTTAGCAAACATCGCCTGCGCGCTTTCCTGCAGGATGTGCTGGAAAAGAGCGGGGCCGAGACGCTGCATGTGATTGCGCATTCGATGGGCAACCGCCTCGTCACCGAGGCGCTGCAGATGCTGGATTCGGTGTCTACGGAGCATCTCAAACCCAAGATCGGCGAGGTGATCCTCACGGCTCCCGATATCGACACGGCGATGTTCAACGAGATCATCGCGCCGCGCTTGACCAAGTTCGCGCCGCGCGTGACGCTCTATGCCTCGACCAGGGATCGGGCCATTGGCGCCTCGGAGGGCGCGCACAGCAATCCGCGCATCGGCGATTTCCTGACTTTGCTGACGTCACCCGTGGGGGTCGAGGTGATCGACGCCAGCGGCGTGGACGTCGGAACCATCGGCCACAGCTACTACGGCGACAACGAAGCGGTGATCGCGGACCTGTGTTACCTGCTGAACCTGGGCGATCGCGCGGCGCTTCGCTCACTCACCCTTTCGGCGTCCAAAACGCCCGGCGGCTCACCCTGCTGGAGCGTCATGACCAGGTCGTTGGCGGAGGTCTATACGGCGATCGCGGCGCGGCAAGTGTCGTAGGTTGGGTCAAGCTTTTCGCGCGACCCAACATCTTGCCGCTTGCGCTGCCCGTGGATGTTGGGTCGCGCTGAAACGCCTGACCCAACCTACGTCGTCAGATGCCGGAATTCGGCGATGACCTGGGCATAGACATCGCGTTTGAACGGCACCAGCAGCGTCATCGCATCCTCGACCGGCGCCCAGCGCCAGGCGTCGAACTCGGCTTCCTCACCGGGCGGATCAAGCACGTTGATCTCGCTGTCCGCGCCGGTAAAACGCAGGGCGAACCAGCGCTGGGTCTGGCCTCGGTAGCGGCCGCCGAAGGACTTTCCGATCAGGTGTGCGGGTAGATCGTAGGAGTACCAGCGGCTCGCTTCGGCGATGATTTCGGCCGAGCGGACGGAGGTCTCCTCGTGCAGTTCGCGCAATGCGGCGGCGCGTGGGTCTTCGTTCGGATCGATGCCGCCTTGGGGCATCTGCCACCACGTCCCGGTCCCTTCGTCGTTCGGCTCGTCCATGCGGTGGCCAAGCCAGATGTGTCCGGCCGGGTTGATCAGCATGATGCCGACGCAGGGGCGATAGGGCAGGGATTTGGGGTCTTGCAAGGGCGTCTCCGGTCTGGGCGGCTTTTGAGCGACGGCGGGGCCGACATCGTCGTGGCGACCCGTGGGTCGCCCTCGTGCAGCGTGCAGTGCGGTTAGAGGGCCACCCACGGGTCGCCCCTACGCATACGACCTACTGCGGAATGACGACGCTGGCGCCTTCGACGCTGTCGTCAATGACTTGAGCGGGCTGGGCGGCTGTGGCTGATTTGACGGCGGCGACGGGCTGGGCCGGGGCGCCGGCGTTTTCGGCGGCGCGGGCGAGATCGGCGACCGGTTTGGTCGGCGCGGTCGCAGGATCTTTCAGGGCAACCGCGTTCGCATCCGTCGTGCTGGCAGCAACGCCTGTGGTCTCGACGGCCGCCGGCGCTGGCACGGTCGCAATCGGCGCGGGGGCAGGCGCGAGAACACCCTTTGGCTGCAGCTTGGCCAAATCGGGCGGCGCAACCTCGACCACCGCACGCGGCTCGCCTGCCAACGGGTCTTGGGTCACCGCGATATAGGTGATGCCCGCCATCAGCAGGAAGGCGAGCGCCAGGGCTGTCGTCAGCAGTGCGCGCATGTCACCAACTCGCTATGGACGCGCGGTCGTCAAACCTCATCGCACCCTCTGTCTGGCTCGATGGCGCTCCGGCCTGGAGCGCCACCTCAGGCACATCAACCCAGCGATTCGGCCGCTAGTTTGGCACCGTCGTTGTGGTTTTCGCGGCGCCGCCGGCAGCCGGCGTCGCCGCATCGGTCTTGGCCTGCTCGATGCCACGTAGACGATTGAGCGCGAAGATCAACTGCTTATCCTTGGTCTTGTCCTCGGGGACATAGGCCGAAGATCCTGAATCCTGCGCTGCGTTCTCGCCGGCATTTTTCAAGTGGCCTCTGAGGCTGGCCTCGCCACGCGGCTTCTCCAGCGCCTTGATATCGGCCGGCACGTCCTCTTCCACGCGCAGATCGGGCTCGATGCCCTTGGCCTGGATCGAACGGTTTGCGGGTGTGTAATAGCGCGCCGTGGTCAGACGCAGGGCACCGTTCGAGCCCAACGGAATAATCGTCTGCACCGATCCCTTGCCGAACGAGCGCGTACCGACGATTTCGGCCCGCTTGTGATCCTGCAACGCGCCAGCCACGATTTCCGATGCCGAAGCTGACCCGCCATTGACCAGCACGATAACCTTGGCGCCTTCGGTGATGTCACCGGCCTTGGCGTTGGCGCGCTGGGTCTCTTCGTCGTTGCGGCCGCGGGTGATGACGATCGCGCCCTTCTCCAGGAACGCGTCCGACACCGAGATCGCCTGATCGAGCAAGCCGCCGGGGTTGTTGCGCAGATCGAGAATATAGCCGCGCAGCTTCGGGCCGATCTTCTTCTTCATCTCGGCCACGCCCTTTTTCAGAGCGTCCGTGGTCTGCTCGTTGAAGGCGGTCATGCGAATCAGCGCGACGTCGTCTTCGGCGCTGGCTTTGACTGGATTGATCTTGATCACGTCGCGCGTGACCTTGATGTCAAACGGCGCATCCTTGCCCTTGCGCAAGATGCTGAGCGTGATGGGCGAATTCACCTGGCCGCGCATCTTATCCACCGCCTGCTCAAGCGACAGGCCCTGAACTTGTTCGCCGTCCAGCGCCGTGATGAGGTCACCCGACAGCACACCCGCCTTGTAGGCCGGTGTGTCGTCGATCGGGGAAACAACCTTCACGAGGCCGTTCTCCATCGTGACTTCAATGCCCAACCCGCCGAACTCGCCGCGCGTTTGAACCTGCATATCGCGAAAACTTTTCGCGTTCATGTAGGACGAATGCGGATCGAGGCTGGTCAGCATGCCGTTGATGGCGGTTTCGACCAGCGCGGAATCCTCGGGCTTGTCGACGTAGTCGGTGCGCACGCGCTCAAATACTTCGCCGAACAGATCGAGCTGCTTGTAGAGCTCGGAATTGGACGCGGAGGCCGGACTCGACTTGGCCAGGTTCATGGCCGTGGTCCCGGCCGCCAGGGCCGACAACACCACGAATGTCCAGAACGCTGCTTCGGATTTGCGTATCATCCTTGACCCTTCTCCGCCTCGCCCGCCCACCAGGGTGCGGGATTTATTGGTTTGTCTCTGCTGCGGAATTCGACATACAGGACCGGCGTGCTGTTGACCGTAACGGCACTCGACCCTGCGCCTGCTCCCATTTTCCCGACGGGTTCGCCCGCCGTGACGGCTTGTCCAATCTTGGCTTCGAGCCGTCCAAGGCCGGCCAGGAGCACATGATAGCCCCCGCCAGCATTGATTATCAAGATCTGCCCGAAAGTTCTGAACTCTCCTGCATAAACGACCAGACCATTGCAGGGTGACGTAATTTGGGCGTCTGCCCGGCTGGTGTATACCTCACCTTTCGAGCGTCCGACATTCTTTGTTGGGTCACCGAACTTCAAGATCCGTTGACCTTTGACGGGGATCACCAGGGCTCCGTGGGCGCGTTCGAAGGCCTGTCCAGGTACGGGCGGCAGCTTGCCGGGGATCACAGGCTTGCCAGGATTGGCGACGTTCACGGCAACTTGGGTGGTTTCGGTAGGAGCGGCCGGCGGGTCCGGTTCAGCCGTCGGTTGCAGCTCCACCAGCTTTTTGTCGCCCTCGCCCAGCGTACCGCGGAAGGCCACGGCCCGGTCGGATTTGGCGATCAGGTCGGAGAGATTGGCGACCGATTTGGCCTGCTCGTTGACGGTTTCGCGCAGAGTATCGAGGTTGCCTTGCTGCGATTCCAATTCGTCGCGCTTTTGCTTGAGAAGAGTATCCAGGCGGGTTTGCTCTTCCAGCAGCCGGTCCTTGTTGACGAGCCGCTGGGCGCTCTCGGTCTTGATGCCGGTGATGGTTTTATCGAGCGTCGACAGGTCGTTGGCCAGCGCCACGGCCTTGTTCTTCAGCTGCGGAAACACCGTCGCCAGTTGCATGGCGCTGCGCACCATCTTCAGGGCGTCGGCGCGTTCCGTAATCAGGATCGGCGGCGGATCGCGCCCCATGCGCTGCAGGGCGGCGAGCAGTTTGACCAGCACGCCGCGCTGTTGAGCGAGCGAGGCGCGCAGAACCATCTCTTTGCCCGTCAGGTCCTTCAGCCGCGTTTCGACGCCTGTCAGATTGTCCTCGGTGTCCTGGACTTTCTTAGCGGTGGTGACGAGTTGCTCGGTGAGCTGACTGCGCTCCTTGGCGAGCAGTTCGATACCAGCTTCAAGGTTGGCTTCGCGCTGGCGGGCGAGTTCGAGCGCCTGCTGTTTGTTCTCAAGCTCCTGGGCGGCGTCAGTCCGGGCGGCATCGTCCACGGAGGGTTGCCAGCCGGTGGCGCCATCTTGCGCAGGGGCATCCTGGGGCGCTGGATCGGTTGCTTGAGCGAATGCGCCCGCAATACCGAAGGAGCTTACGACCAATACGAGAACGACCGTCACGGCCGTCCTTCGCCTGTCCCGCCCCATTCGCATCGCCCAAGGTTCCAATCGTTCGTCCCGCGCCATCTTGCGTTGTGTCGCCAACGGCTCATTGACTGCAATTGCGGCAAATCTGCCAGCGGGATGAACGGGGACAGTTTACTTATATCCTTCAGGTCTCTACCCGTTCGGCGAGTCGTGCTCGGATATAAGTAAACTGTCCCCGTTTATCTCACTGCCCCGTTTATCGCTCAGTCGCGATGATAGGGATGGCCCGACAGCAGCGTCACCGCCCGGTAGATCTGCTCCAGAAGAACGATTCGGGCTAGCCCGTGCGGCAGCGTCATGGGGCCGAGCGAGAGGATCCGCACAGTCCGGGCGTGGCCGAGTGGCGAGCGCATCATAGCGGCGTGACCATCCGGCCCGCCCAGCGCAAAACCCAGTTTGCCGCAGCCCTCGTCGCGCAGTTTTCCGATGGTGTCGGCGAACTGGCGGCTGCCGGAGGGTTTGCCGGTTTCATCCAAGACCACGAGCGTCTCGGCCTTGGCGAGCGTCGTCAGAATCCGCTCCGCCTCATCGGCCTTGCGAAGTTCGGCGCTGGCCGCTCGGCTTTCCACCAACTCGGCGATGGTCAGCGGCCCGAGCGACACCCCCGGCCCAGCGGCGTCGATCCGCTGGGCGTAGTGCAGAGCCAGATCGCGCTCCGGACCCTGCTTGAGACGGCCAACGGCCGCGATCAGGAGATGCATAACCTCACGACGGAACCACGTCGAGCGGACGGTCGCCCGACCACATCTTCTCGAGGTTGTAGAAATTGCGCACGTCCGGCTCGAACAGATGCACGATCACATCGCCGGCATCCACCAGCACCCAATCGCACTGCGCCAGACCTTCCACACGGATGCGGGAATGCCCCATTTCACGAAGCTTTTTCTCGATTTGATCGGCTATGGCGCCAACATGCCGTTGCGAACGCCCGGAGGCGACCACCATGTGATCGGCGATCGATGTCTTGGCGGCGACATCGATGGAGACCACGTCCTCGGCCTTGGCGTCGTCCAACGTGGCGAGCACGAGGTCGAGAAGTTCGGCAGAGCGGGGCTTTGCCACCACTGCTGCTTTGGGCTTGCGCGCGGCACGCCCAGCCAGAACATGAATGCTCAGCGTCTGTTCCTTTCCATGCGCGCCGGCAAACCCGAAGAGCCACCTCTTCGTGGGTTGTAATGACCGTGCTCGGGACAGAACGGCCAACCGCCGACGCTTCGCCTTCGACAACGCCAGTATATGCCCTGAAGTTCCGAAGTTTCAAGAAACTCTGCGGGTTGCCGTTTCCGGAGCGTTACGCCGTGGGTGGTTTAAGGCGCTTTGGCAGCGGCCTGGCGCGGCTTCTGGCGCGCAGGGCCGTCGATGACAAGTTCGAGAGCGGGATCGAGAGGAAGCTCCAAACAGGGGCGGTTGCGCCGGCAAGACGCCGCGACTCAGCCTCGGGGAGTTTTGCGCCAGCGTGGCTGAGGGCCGCGCGCGAGGCGAGCGCCCGGTAGCGCCAGTGCGGCCGGTCGACCACGGCGACAGGCATGGTTGCGAGGATGCGCTCCCATTGCCGCCAGCGATGTAGCGTCGCCAGATTGTCCGCCCCCATCAGCCAGACGAAGTTTACCTCCGGCAGTCGTTTTGTCAGGTACGCCAGCGTCTCGGCGGTGTAAGCGGTGCCGAGTTGCGCCTCGAACCCGGTGACGTCGATGCGCGGGTGGTGCGCGACGGCGGCTGCGAGGTGCAGGCGGGTTTCGAGATCTGCGAGGTCCTGGTGGCCCTTGAGCGGGTTGCCCGGCGAAACGATCCACCAGACCCGGTCGAGGTTCAGCCGCGCGAGGGCCTCCAGGCTGATATGCCGGTGCCCATCGTGCGCAGGGTTGAACGAGCCGCCGAGCAGGCCGATGCGGAGACCGGGGGTGGTCAGGGGGAGGCGGAGCCAAGAACTCCCGACACTCATCCCGGCCGCACTTGACCAGCGCCGCGCACGACATACTTGAACGTCGTCAGCTGCTCGACGCCCACCGGGCCGCGCGCATGGAAGCGGCCCGTGGCGATGCCGATTTCGGCCCCCATGCCGAACTCGCCGCCGTCGGCGAACTGGGTGGAGGCGTTGTGCAGCACGATGGCGCTGTCGACTTCGCGCAAAAACCGCTCGGCGGTAGCGGCGTCGTCCGTGACGATACAGTCGGTGTGCTGCGAGCCGTAGCGCGCGATATGCGCCATGGCCCCCTCGACGCCATCGACCAGCCGCACCGCGATGATGCTATCCAAAAACTCCTTGCCCCAATCGTCCGCTGTCGCCGCTTTGACACGCGCATCGGTCGACGTCGCGAACTCATCGCCGCGCACTTCGCATCCAGCGTCCAGCAGCGCCTTCACCAACGGCGCGAGCGTACCCTCCGCCCCCGCCCTATCGATCAACAACGCTTCCGCCGCTCCGCATACGCCCGTGCGCCGCAGCTTGGCGTTGACGATGATGCGCTTGGCCATCTCCAGGTCGGCGGCCTTATCAACGTAAACGTGACAGATGCCCTCCAGATGCGCGAACACCGGCACCCGGGCCTCGCGCTGCACGCGCTCCACCAGGCTTTTTCCGCCGCGCGGAATGATGAGGTCGATGGCGCCATCGAGGCCCGCCAGCATCAGGCCGACGGCGGCGCGGTCGCCGGTGGGCACGAGTTGGATGGCGTCCTTGGGAAGACGCGCCTCGGTCAGCCCCGCCTGTAAGCACGCATGAATGGCGCGCGAAGAATGCAGGCTCTCCGATCCCGCACGCAAGATGATGGCGTTGCCCGACTTGACAGCCAGCGCGCCAGCATCCGCCGTCACGTTCGGCCGGCTCTCAAAAATCATGCCGATAACGCCGAGCGGCACCCGCACGCGGTTGATTTGCAACCCGTTTGGACGAGTCCAGGAGGCGATAACGTCTCCGACCGGATCAGCCAGCCCCGCGACGTCTTCAACGCCTTTCGCCATGGCCTCAATGCGCGCCGACGTAAGAGTGAGCCGGTCGATGAACGACGCGGGGCGACCGGCAGCCTGCGCGGCAACGACATCGGCGGCGTTCGCCGCGATGATCCGCGCACTGTCCGTCCGCACCGCCGCCGCCGCCGCCATCAATGCCCGCGTTTTGTTGGCCACCGGAGCCAGCGCCACGACGCGCGCCGCCGCCCGCGCCGCGCCGCCGAGGCCACGCATCAGGGTCGCAATTTGGTCATCAGATGTGGTCAGGCCGTCTTGCGATGCCATAGCGGCGATCCTTCGAATTGGGTCGCCGGACACCTAACACGTTGGCCGCTATTTTGTCCTCATGTGATCATTGCCCCGCAGCCAATCGGTAGGGGCGCACAGTGTGCGCCCTCGTGCAACACCACAAGGCCAACCAGGGTGCGCGCTGCTCGCCCTTACGCCGATAGTCCGATAGGCCGGCGGCAGGTTCACTGCGCCTCAGTCTTGGCCGCAGCCTCCTGCATCGGTTTCCAGTACATTTTGTGCCACCCCTCTTCCAGGTGGGCCTGAGCATCGGCGGGATGGCCGGCCTGATGTAACGCGATTTTCGTGCCCTTGCCCTCCGCCGACAACTCAAACCGCACGATGGAGTAGACCCCCTCCGGCCAGTCTTTCGAGCGCCACGCCTGGACCACCCGCTTGCCCGGAACCAGCTCGATATTGCGCCCCACCAAATGGCCGCCGTACAGACTGATCGGGCCGCCAGCCTCGCTTGAGATCGTCGCCTCGCGTCCGCCGGTCATGCGCGAAAAACGCTCCGAATTCGTCAGCAGCGCATAGACCTCGGCCGGTTTGGCGCTGATCGTCACGTCCTGATGGATGGTCATTGAGGATGCTCCGGTTTGACACGCCGCCTTGGGCGCTTTACGTGTCAACCAAACGGTTGACGCGATCTTCCTACGCTTGCGTCGCCAACACGTCAACCATTTGGTTGAGAGCTTGCATGATCCTCGACCGCGACGACGACCACTTGGACGGAATTTTCGGTGCGCTGGCGAACCGGACACGCCGGGCCTTGTTGCGCCATCTCGCCGCCGGACCGGCGCGGGTGGGCGAATTGGCCAAGCCGCACGGCATGTCGGTCGCGGCCATCTCAAAACACTTGTTCGTGCTGGAGTCTGCGGGTCTGATCGCCAGAACCCGCGATGGCGGCGTGCAAACCTGCCTGCTGAACGCCGGCCCGCTGGAAAGCGCCAGCGATTGGATTTCCGCCTACCGGACCTTTTGGTCCGGACAACTGGTCCGGCTTGCCGATTTCGCCGAATCCTCCGGAGACTGATCATGCAGGTAACGTCGCTGTCGCTATCGCGCGTGATTCGCGCGCCGCGCGAAAAAGTGTTCGCAGCCTGGACCGATCCCGCACAGTTGCGAAAATGGTGGGGGCCACCGGGCGTGAGCTGCCCCGAGGCCGAGGTCGACTTGCGCGAAGGCGGCGCCTACCGAATTACCAACCTGCAGCCCGACGGCTCCATTGTCTGGATCAGCGGCGTGTTCCAGCGTGTCCTGGCGCCCGAGGAACTGGTCTACACCTGGAGCGTGAGCGTCGTCGAAGGCGCTCCCACGCTGGTGCGCGTGCAGTTTCTGCCGCATGCGGATGGAACCGAAATCCTGCTGACCCACGAACGGTTTGCTGTCGAAGCGCTGCGCGACATGCACCTGCAGGGCTGGGGCGGCTGCATCGATAAACTGGCGCTGCTGCTGGAAGTTTAGCCTCAAGAGTATCGCTTACCAGATGACTTTCGAGAGATCGATGGCGGAGCGATCCATGCCGGCATGAGTGATAAGATGCACCCGCAGCTCTGTGTCATCGAAATCATAGAGCAGCACAAACGGCGTTTTGGTGACGTGGTAGGTGCATAGGCCAAGCTGAGGATCGATAGGACGCCTTGGGTGCTGCAAAAGCGTCTGTTCGATTGCCCACTCGACACGATCACGGGACTTTCGGACAACTTTGACGCCAAAACCCGAGAGTCCTTGCCCCAACAAGACTTCAAGCTCGTCATCGTAGGTCTTGGAGAGACGAACGCGCCTCATCTTACTTTGGACTGGGCGGCTTCGAATCTTGCGAACAACGCATCGGTTCGGGCGCGACACTCTTCCATCGTGACAGTGCGCCCCTCCGTAAAGTCCGCCTTGGATTGGGCGAGCAGCGCCAACTCGCGCTCCGAAAGGGTGCGGACGGGCCGTGCTGATGGAGCGTCCAAGTCGCGCACAAATTCAGCGACAGTGAGCACGCCCTCGTCATCGAATGACGCAAGTTTGCGGGTGATCGTGGCTATGGCTTCGGTTCGGTTCATGGCCAAATACTAGCACGGCGACCTGATTTGTACCAGATCGTACCGATACCCCACGCGTGTCCATCGACTATTTCCGTGCCAGCGCCATATCGTCCCGATGCACGATCTCAGCACGGCCCTCATACCCAAGCAACCCCGCAATCTCAGCGCTCTTGCGCCCCGCAATCTTCTCCGCGTCCGCCCGCATATAGGCCGTCAGCCCTCGACCTAAATCGCGCCCATCCACGGAACGGATGATCACCGCATCCCCACGGTCAAAATCGCCCTCGACCCGCTTCACCCCCGCCGGCAACAGGCTCTTCCCCGCCTCCAGCGCCGCCACCGCACCCGCATCGATGACCAGCACGCCGCGCGGTTCCAGCGTACCCGCGATCCAGCGCTTTCGCGCCGCCACCGGATCGGACGGCGCCAGGAACCAGGTCGCGCGCTTGCTCGGATCGGACAACGCCGCCAGCGGATGCAGCACTTTCCCCAGCGCGATCACCATATGCGCCCCGCCGCCGTTGGCGATCTTGGCGGCCGCCACTTTGGTCTTCATGCCGCCCTTGGAGAGTTCCGTGCCCGCGTCCCCGGCCATGGCCTCGATCTCGGGCGTGATTTCGCGCACTTCGGGCACGAACCGCGCGTCCGGATTGGTCGCGGGCGGGGCGGTGTAGAGCCCGTCGATGTCGCTGAGCAGCACCAGGCAGTCGGCCGACGCCATGCTGGCCACCCGCGCCGCCAGCCGGTCGTTGTCGCCATAGCGGATTTCGGACGTGGCGACGGTATCGTTCTCGTTCACCACCGGAATGGCCTTCAGCCGCAACAGCGTCTCGATGGTGGAGCGCGCATTCAGATAGCGCCGCCGCTCCTCGGTATCGCCGAGGGTCAGCAGGATCTGGGCGGTGGTGAGGTTTCGCGCCTGGAACAGCGACTGGTAGGCGTGCGCGAGGGAGATCTGGCCGACAGCGGCGGCGGCCTGGGATTCTTCCAGCTTGAGCGGTCCTTTGGGGAGACCGAGCGTGCCGCGCCCGAGCGCGATGGCGCCGGAGGAGACCAGGATGATTTCCTTGCCCTGGGCGATGAGGGCGGCGATGTCGTCGGCGAGCGAGTTCAGCCAGGTGGATTTGAGCGCGCCTGTTGTTCGATCAACAAGGAGGGCGCTGCCGATTTTCACGACGATGCGGCGGGAGGTGGTGAAGGGGGTCATGGGGGGGGCAAATCAGTGTTGAGGAAACTTCATTTGGAATGAACGAGCTTATGCCAACCGGCTAGGCCGTCAGCAAGCAAAGTTGCCACCATTGCTTGCGCCTTGGGAGCAGGCCTCCTAATTGATGGCGCCAGACAACATGCGGAGCCGCGCCATGCGACACACATCGATCCTCGTTCGTACAACTTGGGACCCCGAGGCCCAGGTCTGGGTCGCCACTACCGACGACGTGGCAGGCCTCGCCACCGAAGCCGACAGCATCGAGGAACTGACCCGCAAGGTGCTGGTCATGCTGCCCGAGCTGATCGCCGAGAACGGCCTCGGCAACCTCGACGGCGCTCAGGCCGAAATCCCGGTCCACATCATGGCCGAGCAGCTCGGCCGCATCGCCAATCCTAGCCGAACCTGATGCCCGACTTCGCGCCCTAATTGCGCAAGTACCTCATCGAGGCCGAGTGCGAATTTCGCCGCCATGGCAAAGGCGATCACGATATTTGGTGGAGCCCAACCACTGGCAAAAATGTGGTTGTGGACGGCAAGATCAAGTCGCGGCACACGGCGAACGAAGTGCTGAAGCAAGCGGGGTTGGGGAAGCGGTTTTAAGTAACTGACTTCCGTTGAATGCTGTGTGCGGCTATTGTGCGCCTGGTTTGCGGGGCAGGGCGCATGGCGGGCAAGATCTTCATCAACTATCGACGCGAAGATTCGCGCGACGCTGCCGCGCGCGTTCACGGAGCGCTCGTGCCCGCGTTTGGCGTCAGTGCCCTGTTCATGGACGTCGACAATCTGCTTGCCGGTCAACGTTTTGACAAGGAATTGGAACTGGCGTTGGCCGAGTGCGACGTGTTCCTGGCGGTCATAGGACCCAGTTGGCTGAGGCTCCTGGAACAGCGCGAGGACTCGGGTGAGCGTGACTACGTCCGCGAGGAAATCGCCGGAGCCCTGAAACGGCAAATTCTCGTCATTCCAGTTCTCGTGAACGGAGCGCAATTGCCGCGTGGGCAGGATTTGCCTGACGACATAAGCGACCTCGTCAAACATCAAAAGCACGATCTACGGCATGAGCATTTCAGGCGCGATATGGCGCCGCTGATCGATGCGATCCAGGTGCAACGTGGTCCAATAGTAAACGTGAGACCATGGCGACTGCTGGGCGTGGCCGGCTCGGCCGTTGGAGCCGCTGCGGTCGCTGGGTTTCTTGTTTGGCAGAGTGCTGGCGTTATCAATATTCCACCCGTGCCTAGCGGACCGACCCAGCAGATTGAAGTTCCAAAGCCCCACACCAGTGCTGCCGACGAAGCTACACGACAGCGCGCGAAGGCCGAGGAGGAAGCCGCTGCGGCGAAACGAAAGGCGGATGAGCAGGCTCTCGCAGATGCGAAACGAAAGGCAGACGAGCAAACGCTAGTCGACGCCAAACTCAAGGCCGAGGAAGATCCTAAACGCGCTGAGGCAGAGACTACCAAAGATGCAGATGAAAGGAAGCGTCTCACTGAGCAAGCGGCTGCGGAGGCAGAGACAAAGAGATTGGCGGACGAAAAATTGAAAGCCGATGCCACAGCTAATGCGCAAGCTCGTGCTGATGCTGCAATTGCCAAGCAAAAATTAGAGGAACTTGTCCAGGCCAACAAGGCCGCCGCTGCAAAATCTGGCACGACAGCACAGGCGAAGAAGTCAAAGACCACGACTGCAACGCCAGATAAACAATCTGGTTTCACCTCGTCAGATTTGAATCAGACAAACTGTGATGGCTCGATCCGAAGAAGCGTAGTTGCTTGTGGTGCTTACCAAAACCATCATCCGAACGATCCCGCTTATGAACAAAAATGTGCATTGACGAGTCAGTTTGCGTATAAATGCGAGGAAGCAGGATTCAGAGATTCTGGAAAACGGTATTGAAATACGGGGACAGTTTACGTATTCTTGACCCTGCCCCCAGGCGAACGATCATCATGATCCGTGCTGGTTCCAAAATGCCGCCATGTCGGCATCCGAAACGATGCGCCCAGCCTCAATATCGGCCACACCTGCATCAATCAGTGCGTTCTCCTCAGCGCTCAGCTGATAGACCGCTTCATTCTCCGCAGCGAAGTCCTCCAACACTCCAGCCAGGTATTCCTGACTATCGGCTGGAAGTTTGCGGACCCTTTCAATTGCGAGTTCCAGTGCTTTGACCACTGCATCATCCTTTCAAGATCTGGTACGCCGTTTGGCCGCCAACTCTGCCGAACATGCCCTGACTTCAGCACTCGACAACGTTCGACCCATCCGGAAGTTCTCACGGCCGCGCTCGATGCCGGCCAGTTCCTCGTCGGTCAATTTCAGCGGGATCGGCGCGCTGATCATCGACCGCGCAACTTCGGCAAGCTGCATCGCCTGCTCTTCATCTAACGATGGCAGCGTCGCTGTGATCAGTTCGATGGCTTCGGTTCTGGTCATGCTGGAATGTTAGCACAGCGGCGCGACCGGCGAAAGAACTGGGTGTCAGGCACTTGCGAGCCGCAAGTGCCTGACACCGAACCCACCCCCTTCCCATCCCCGCGCCCCTCCGCTACACCCCCCGCACCATGCCAAAACGCACAGACATCGCCTCCATCCTCATCATCGGCGCCGGGCCCATCATCATTGGGCAGGCGTGCGAGTTCGATTATTCGGGCACCCAGGCCGTCAAGGCGCTGAAGGCCGAGGGGTATCGCATCGTGCTGGTCAACTCGAACCCGGCCACCATCATGACCGATCCCGAGCTGGCAGACGCGACGTACATCGAGCCGATCACGCCGGATATCGTGGCGAAAATCATCGAGCAGGAGCGCACGGCGCGGCCGAATGACAAGCTGGTGCTGCTGCCGACCATGGGCGGTAAGATCAAGTCGCGGCACACGGCGAATGAAGTGTTGAAGCAGGCGGGGTTGGGGAAGCGGTTTTGAGGAAGGGCGTAGCTTCTTCCATCGACCGAGCCCGCCGGATAGTGTAACCGAGTCCGGGCTGGGGCGGGGCGAATGCGGGAACACTCGACAATTCGGGCACCGCGCGTTGGCGCTGAAGATCCGAAATGAACTATCTCACGGAACCCTTGCTTTTGGCGATACTTGCCGCAGCGGCCAGTCTTGGCTTGCCGATGGTTAGCGCGCCAGCTCGTTGGTCGTCCGAGACAAAGATCATCTTCCGGCTGTGCGTCGGGGGCGCACTGGTGCTAGCCCTCGGGTTCTATTTAGTAATCAAGGGTGAGTCGCCGTTTGAAACGGCAGTCAGGACCGTGCTGTGTCCGATGGTCCCGACGGGCAGCGCGTGCAAGCGAGTGGTCAGCGCACCTGCGCAGGGAGCGTCCCCCGGCGATCCTGCTGGTGAGGCGGCGAAAGTTGATGAGGAGAAGAAGCCACTAGAAGAAAAGTTGGCGTCGGAGATAGACGCAAAACGGAAGGCGGAAGACAATAGAAGGCGCGCGGAACAGGCTGCAGCAAAAGCGGACGAAATCAAGCGTCTGAACGAGAAAACTGCGGCAGACGCAGAGGCGCAGCGGTTGGCGGACGAAAAGGCGAAAGCGGATGCCGCAGCTCAAAAGCAGTCTGACGCAGCGGCAAAAGCCAAGGCTGATGCTGCTTCCAAACAGAACAACTCAGCAACAGTTCTTGTCCAACCAAAGTCACCGAACACACTTAACGATTCTAAGTGTCGAGGAATATTCAATAAGTCAACTTTTGCATATTGGAATTATCACAACGACCACCCTAACTCTGAAGTGCACAAGCAAAAATGGGAATCACTAAGCAAGACGGCGTTTCAGTGCCAACAGGCAGGATACAAGAATTTAGATTTCAACAAGTAAGACCAGGCGAAATACGGGGTCAGTTTACTCATTCTTGAGCGATCATCATGATCCTTGCCGGTTCCAAAAAGCAACCATGTCGGCGTCGGAGACGATGCGCCCAGCCTCGATGTCCGCAAGACCTACGTCGGTGATCTCGCTTTCCTCGGCTGAAAGCTGATAGACGCCATCGCTCTCCGCAATAACCTCCTCCATCACGCCCGCCAGGTATTCTTGGCGGTCAGACGGATGCTTGCGGACCTTTTCGATCATGAGTTCGAGTGCTTTGACCAAGGGCGGAACCTATCCGAACTAAGGATATCCGTCAAAACAAGTGAATCGGTTCGTGCCGTGGCACCATGTGGTGATGTGACTCGGGGCGGCGGGATTCCGAGGCTCGTGTGTCGGCAGTATGCCGGTCGGCATGTTCGACATGCAAGCGATTCGCCAACGATGGGACAAGGTCGGCTCGAAGCTCGACGAGCGCCGAAGGCGATTGTTCGCCGCCGGTGAAGTTCGTGCGGCTGGTCGTGCCGGCTTGGAAGCCGTCGCCAGGATCACTGGATACGCGCTCGACGCTCGGACGCGGCTTGAAGCAACTCGATGCCGAGCCGTTTGCGCACGGCCGGGTCCGGCACCGGGGTGGTGGCCGGCGGTCTCTCGTGAGCCGGGACGCCACGCTGCTCGATGACCTGCGGCGGGTCGTCGAACCGGCGACGCTCGGCGATCCGATGCGCCCGCTGCTGTGGATCTCCAAGAGCCACGACAAGCTCGCCGTCGCGATGCAGACGATGGGTCATAAGATCAGCGCCGTCAGCGTGAAGCGGCTGCTGCCGACACTCGGCTACAGCCGGCCGTGCACGTCTCATCGACGGCGCTGGTGCGCTATCGCGGCAACGACTACTCAGTGCCGACCACCTACGGCTTCCGCGAGGTGCTGGTGAAGGGGTTTGTCGAGGCGGTCGCAATCTTTGCCGGATCGCAAGAGATCGCCCGGCATCGACGCTCCTACGGCGCTGCCGATCTGGTGTTCGATCCGCTGCACTATCTCGCTCTTATCGAGCAGAAGCCTGGATCCCTCGATCAGGCGGCGCCCTTGCAGCACTGGGACTTGCCCGAACAGTTCGCGCATCTGCGCCGCCTGCTGGAAGCCCGAATGGGCCGCAAGGGCAAGCGGGAGTACATTCAGGTTCTGCGGCTGATGGAGCTGTTCGCGTCGCCCGTGGTGGCGGCGACCATCGCGAACGCCATCAAGCTCGGCGCCATCAGCTTCGATGCCATCAAGCAGTTGACGTTGGCCAAGATCGAGCGGCGTGCGCCGCAACTCGATATGGCGGCCTACCCCTATCTGCCCAAGCCCATCGTGGCGACGACGCGCGCGGCCGACTATGCCACGCTCCTGGTGGGCTGGCCGCATGAGCAAGACCGCTGACACGCCTCAGGTGCTGCTTGAGCATCACCTGAAGGCGCTGAAGCTGCCCACGATCCTGGCCGAATATGAGAAGGTGGCGCGCGAAAGCGCCGCCGATGGCATCGATCACCCGCGCTATCTGCTGCGGCTGGCCGAACTGGAACTGATCGAGCGCGAGCGCCGGCTGGTCGACCGGCGCATCCGGGCCGCCAAGTTCCCGGCCCTGAAAAGCCTGGATACCTTCGACTTCCTGGCCATCCCCGCGCTCAACAAAATGCTGGTGCTGGAGTTGGCGCGGTCGGAATTCGCGATCCGCCATGACAACATCATCGCCCTTGGGAACTCTGGCACCGGGAAGACTCATGTCGCCCTCGTCCTTGGGCTGGCTGCTTGCCAGAAGGGTTCCTCGGTCTTCTTCACGAGCGCGGCCACGCTGGTCAACGGGCTGATGGAGGCGCGTGACGAACGGCGCCTGTCGCGGCTGCAGGCTCAACTCGCCGGCGTCAAGCTGCTCATCATCGACGAATTAGGCTATGTGTCGCTGTGGCCGACCGGCGCCGAACTGCTGTTCGAGGTGTTCTCGCAACGCTACGAGCGCGCCAGCACCATCATCACGTCGAACCTGCCGTTCGAGGACTAGACCAGCGTGCTCGGGTCCGAACGCTTGACCGGCGCGCTGCTCGACCGGTTGACCCACCCCGTCCACATCCTGGGAATGAACGGCGCCAGTTACCGCCTCAAGCACGCACGCAGCAGCCGGCGCAAAGCTGTCTGGGCGGTCAGCCAAGAGCTGGTGGCTGACGATGTCGTCGATCCGGACACCGGCGAGACCACGCCAGCATAGACCGGCCGTTCGTGGGCCATTCAACCAACGTCAAACAGAAACGCAAGAAGCAGAAAGGCCCCCTCGAGGGGGCCTTTCTGCTTCGACCGCCAGCGCCCTCACTGGCTCCTTTTGCTTCGGCCCGCTGGCACCCATTCGCTCCGGCGTTGACACACGACTTCGAGGACAAGGAACTCGGCAAGGTTGTGCCTTATGGCGTCTACGACGTGGCGGCCAACACGGGTTTCGTCAGTGTCGGCATCACGGCCGAGTTCGCAGTGCCCGCCGTCCGCCGCTGGCACAACGAGATGGGGCGTCGGCGCTACCCTCAGGCCCGTGAACTGACGATCACGGCCGACGGCGGGGGCTCGAATGGGTCACGCGTCCGCCTGTGGAAAGTCGAGTTGCAGAAGTTCGCCGACGACAGTGGTCTCGTGATCGACGTCCATCAGTATCCGCCGGGGACCTCGAAATTGAACAAGATCGAGCATCGCATGTTCTGCCACATCACGCAGACTTGGCGCGGCCGGCCGTTGACGGATCGGCTGGCCGTCGTCGAGCAGAGTGCCGCCAACACGACCAAAACTGGCCTGCGCGTCACCAGTGCACTTGATACCCGGACCTACGAAAAGGGCATCAAGGTCAGTGACGCCGAAATGAAAACCCTCGATATCAAAGGCGACGAGTTCCATCCTGAATGGAACTACACCATCCGCCCACGGTCACCCGTCGTCAATCGGAGCAGTTAATTTGGCGGGTGCCCTAAGAGCCGTTTTGGAACAATTCACCACTCCACATCCGCAACATCGACCTCGCGCCGGTCCTGTCCGCCGTGCAATAGAAAGAAAACCCGCACCTCTTGGTCGTCAAAATCATACACCGCCAAAAACGGTGTTTTCGCTATCGCGTACACGCACAAACCCAAGACCGGATCTGGCTCCCGCTTCGGCGACGCCGCAAGCCGACGCTCAATCGTGTTGTAGACAAGATCGCGCTTATGATCGATCATGCGAGCGCCAAATTTCGGCTCCCCTTGCGCCAGTAGGTTATCCAGCTGCCGGACGAAATCCACCGAATAACGGACCCGTCTCATCAACCGGCCGTCACTGCGCGCCGCTTGGCCGCCAACTCGGCCGACATGGCCCGCGCCTCGCTGCTCGACAGGCTTCGGCCCATCCCGAAGTCCTCGCGAGCACGCTCTATCCCGGCCAGCTCCTCAGCGGTCAACTTGAGCGGGATCGGCGCGCTGATCATCGACTTCGCAACTTCGGCAAGCTCCATCGCTTGCTGCTCATCCAAAGACGGCAGTGTCGCGGTTATCAGCTCAATGGCTTCGATCCGGGTCATGGCTGGACGCTAGCACAACCGCACAAATCGCGAAAGATGGGGCATCGGCCACTTGCGAGCCGCACGTTCACGACACCGCCCACATCAGGGACGGGGACACGAAGTCCATCTCGCTGCAGGCTCCGAAACACACCTGATAGTTCCGTCAGGCGAGATGAACATCATGTCCCCCAACCGCACCCCCTTCCCATCCCCGCCCCCCTCCGCTACACCCCCGCCATGCCAAAACGAAACGACATCCACTCCATCCTTATCATCGGCGCCGGGCCCATCATCATTGGGCAGGCGTGCGAGTTCGATTATTCGGGCACCCAGGCCGTCAAGGCGCTGAAGGCCGAGGGGTACCGCATCGTCCTGGTCAACTCGAACCCGGCCACCATCATGACCGATCCCGAGCTGGCCGACGCGACCTACATCGAGCCCATTACGCCCGAGATCGTGGCCAAGATCATCGAGCAGGAGCGCACGGCCCGGCCCAACGACAAGCTGGTCCTGCTGCCGACCATGGGCGGGCAGACGGCGCTGAATTGCGCGCTGGCGTTGGAGCGCAACGGCACGCTGGAAAAGTGGGACGTCGAGATGATCGGCGCCAAGGCCGATGTCATCGACAAGGCCGAGGACCGGTTGCGCTTCCGCGACGCCATGACCAAGATCGGGCTGCCGTCGCCGCGTTCGCAGGTGGCGCACAGCATCGACGAGGCGCTGAAGGCGCTGGAGTTCGTCGGGCTGCCGGCCATCATCCGGCCGTCGTTTACCATGGGCGGGACGGGCGGCGGCATTGCCTACAATCGCGGCGAATTTCTCGAGATCATCGAGCGCGGGCTGGATGCTTCGCCGACCACCGAGGTGCTGGTGGAAGAGAGCGTGCTCGGCTGGAAGGAGTACGAGATGGAGGTGGTGCGCGACAAGGACGACAACTGCATCATCATCTGCTCGATCGAGAACGTCGATCCGATGGGCGTGCATACCGGCGATTCGATCACGGTCGCGCCGGCGCTGACGCTGACCGACAAAGAATACCAGATCATGCGCAACGCCTCGATC
>JANMVX010000086.1:0-10544 GCA_031393505.1 Hyphomicrobiaceae bacterium
ACGGCCTAATCCCAAACAGCAACAAGCGCTCGATCTCATAGCCGCAATCGCCGTGTAGACAGGCGCGATTGCCGTGCTTCGATCCTAACAGATTGAAGTAGCAGGGAAATCGTCAGTCGAGAGCCAGGAACTTCGGTTTAACGACCCGTTAACGCGAATCTTGGACCCCAGGGTCTGACGTGGCCCCAACCGTGGCCATGGCAGACCTTGGGGGACGGGATGTTCGGTCAGGAGCGGCGCGATCAGGCCCATGGCGGCTTCCGGCCCGAGATCCAGGGCCTGCGCGCCATCGCCGTGCTGGCGGTGATGTTTTATCACGCGCATCTGCCAGGAATGTCCGGCGGCTTCATTGGCGTCGACGTATTTTTCGTCATCTCGGGCTACCTGATCTGCGGCTTGCTGCACCGCGAACTCGCCGCGACCGGCCGCATCGCCCTTGGCCGCTTCTGGCTCAGGCGCGCCCGCCGGCTGTTGCCGAACGCGGCGCTGACGTTGCTGTCCGTGCTGGTGGCAACCGCGCTGCTGCGCCCCGCCAATTCCTACGTCCCGGTCGCCTCCGACGTCGCCTCGGCCGCTCTCTCCTTCGCCAACATCCGCTTTGCGGCGCGCGCCGTCGGCTACTTCGCCGACGACGTCCACCCCAGCCCGGTACTGCACTTCTGGTCGCTCAGCGTCGAGGAGCAGTTCTACATCGCCTGGCCGCTGCTGCTGGCCGCGCTGGTGGCCTTGCTCGGGCGCCAGTTGATCCGATGGACGCCCTGGCTGCTGGCAGCGATCTGCGCCGTTTCGTTTGGGCTGGCGCAGGTGGTGGTCGAGATCAACCAACCGCTGGCATTCTACCACATGGAAATGCGCGCGTGGCAGTTGGCGGCGGGCGGATTGCTGGCGGCTCTCGAGCCGCGGCTCGACGGGTTCGCGCGGCCACTTCGGATCGCGGCGGCATGGCTCGGGCTCGCCGGAGTGGTCGCAGCGGCAACCCGGCTGAACGGGGCCATGACCTATCCAGGCGCCTGGGCGCTGTTGCCAACCGTCTCGACCCTCGCGATCCTGGCGGCGCCGATGGCGGAGCGCGACTGGCTCAGCCCAACCAAGCTGCTCGGTCGACAGTCGCTAGGCTGGCTGGGGGATCGCTCCTACAGCCTCTATCTCTGGCATTGGCCGGCGCTGGTGTTTACGCCGCTTGCGCTGCCGGGCGTTCCGTTCGCCGACGCCACTGGCCTCGTCATCGGCAGCCTGATGGCTTGTGTCAGCTATCATTGGATCGAGCGGCCGTTGCATCACAACGCCTGGCCGGCCGCATCGTTCTGGCCCCAGGCCTCCATGGCGGTGGCGGCGATCGCCTTGGTGCTATGCGGCAGCGCCGTTCTCGCACGCCCGTTCTGGCATCAAAGCCGCACCGCCATCGCCATGACCCGGCTGCTGCAAGCGGCCGCCAAAGAGAATGGCCAAAACGTCGCCGACCACTGCCATCTCGCGCTGGACGAGGCCGTTCAGCCCGCCTGCCGCTATGGCGCCGTTGGCGCGACACGGCGCGCCGTGTTGCTGGGCGACAGTCACGCCTCGCAATGGTTCCCGGCCTTGGACATCGCGGCCCGCTCGGCCGGCTGGCAGCTGCAAGCCTGGACCAAATCCAGTTGTCCCATGATCGAAATACCGGTCTGGTACGCGCCGAAACGCGCCGAGTTCACGGCCTGCGACCGCTGGCGCAGCGACGTGTTGGCCTCGCTCATCAATGGCGAGCGCCCAGACATTGTGTTCCTGTCGAACCGTCTAGACTACTCGGGCTACCTGCTCGATCCGGTCACCCGGCGTGTTGCGATCGACCAGACAGCAGCCCAGCTTTGGCGCATCGGCTACGCCGATGTCGTGCGCCGGCTGTCCGAGGCCAACATCAAGGTTGTCCTGATCCGGGACACGCCACGGACCCTTCCAACGTATGCCGATTGCCTGGTTGACGGCGGCGGCGCGCGCTGCGATCGATCTCGCTCGGAAGCCGTCGCCGAAACCCCACCGGAGCGCGAGGTCCTGCGCGGAATTCCCGACGTTGCCTTGCTCGATCTGAGCGACCGGATCTGCACGTCCAAAACGTGCCCGTTGCTGCGCGAAGGCCGGTTGATCTACCGCGATTCCAACCATCTGGCGGAACCCTTCGCGGCATCGTTGGCGAACGCCTTCGCGCCCTATCTGGCGCCGGGCGATAGCGATCCCGTTACCTCAAGCGTCTCGCCATTCCGGGGGCGCTTGGCGGACGTCGCGGGTGGGCCCTAATTGCTGCTGGCCGTCTTGACCAGCCTGCCGCCAAGTTTAGCGCCAGGGCTAGCCACTGCGAGCAGGTCGGTGGTGGCGTCGCGGCCGGAAAATCCGTCCGACAGCATCAGTTCAGCCACCTTCAGTTCGGGGCGGAACGACATGCCGATGCCTTCGGTGCTGCCGATCGAGCGATGGGCGGCCTCCAGGTCCGGCTTGGAGAGATGCGACAGGATCGGGTTGTCGATGCTGGGCGTCCTGTCGATCAGATCGCCGAGCGGGAACGGTCGATAGCTCAACTCGCTGTCGTGGTCCTCGTCGTATTGGGGACCGGCGACCCAGCCATTCTGGTTAAGAAAAGCGGCCTTATTGGCGACCTGGGTCGGCTCAGGAGGCGTGACCTGCTCCATACGTTCAGCAGCAGGCTTGGGCTTGGCGGTCACGGTCGCTGCGATCGCCAGCGAGAGGTCGCTGGGCTCCAGGCTCGCCGTCACAATTTTGGCCGCCGCGGGAGGCCGAACAGCGAGGGCAGGCCGCGGCGGGATGATGTTGGTCAGGCTGGCGAGCGATATATTCGCAACCACGGGCTTGACGGATTTGACCACGACCCTGGCAGGCTTGGGCGCCTCAAGTGCGGCCACGACGGGGCGCGCAGGGGCGGCGACCGGCTCTGGCGGCGGCAAGCTGGCTGTTTCCTCCGCAGCGTCATCCGCTTGCGAGGCGTCCATCTGGGTCGGCTTGCCGCCCCCAGTCACATCCGGATCAAGGCTGGCGACCATCGTCTGGTCGTGCGGCGAGGCGCGGAACTGGTGGAACGCCGCGATGGCGTCGGCCATCTGGGTGAAGTGGGAGCGAGCGTAGCTGACATCGGCCAGCGCAATCGGCCGGCGATCAGCGGGCAGATACTTGGTGTGCCCCTTGGGGAACAGCAGCGCCAGTTCGTAACGCGGCATGGACGGCCACATGCGCACCGGGCCGGTATCGATATGCACGAAGGGCACGCCCGAGGTCGGGTAATAGCCAACGCCGCCCATCTCGCGCACCAAGCCGGCATAGCGCAGCTTCTGCACCGGAATGTCCGGGAAGGCGACATCCATGGCCTTGCCGAGAATGTGCTGGGAATGTTTGGCCTGCCCGCCGCCGGCCTTGCGCAGCGACTCGTTGGTGGCCGACGAACGGAATCCGGACACGAAGTGGATCGGCATCTTGGAGCCGAGTTCCTGATGGATTTCCCAGACCGCATCGATGGTGCGCGGGTCCATCGTCGTCGACTTGTTGGCGCGCCAGTCGCGCAGGAACCAGTTCAACTTCTCCATCGCCGCTGGGATGTATTGACCATCCTTTTTGTAGACGATGGACAGGTCTTCACCGGTATGGATGTTATGAAGTTCGATGAGCCGCTCGCCATTGGTATCGGCGCGCAAAAACGGCACAGCGGTGAGACTTGCCAGGGCCGCCGCAAAAGCGACGCCGGCGCAAAAGCGCAAAAGTGTCTTCAAGATTGGCTCCCCGTCCTCAGGCTGACAATAGAACCGTTGTCCGGCTCACGTCCTCGGGCGCCGGCCACTCCCACCACAAGCCGGTCCCTGGCCCCGGGAACGGCTGACGCTGACGCCAAGCATCCCGGGAAATCGTTAAAGATCAGTAACGTTGATAATTGCGTAACGAGAACGGCGTACATGCGGCCAGAATGCGGCGAATCGCTCCGAAAAGGATGCGTGCGCTGCGTCAGCGTGGCCAAGGTTAAGGGAGACTTGTCAACAGCTTGGGTCGGGGCCCTAGGCCGTCACCGACACTGCGGCTTCATAGGCCTCGGTCGCTTCAAGCCAGGCCGCTTCGGCCGCCTCCAGATCTTTCAACAGCTTGCCGCGTTCCTTAGCCAATTGCGCCGCTTTGGCCGGATCGCGCGTGTACAACTTATCGTCGGCGAGTTTCTTGTCGTAAGTTCCGATCTCGGCCTGAAGGTCAGTGACCTTTTTCTCCGCCGACCCGACGGCCTTTTTCAGCGGCGCCACATCGCCGCGCCGCTCAGCTCCGGCCTTGCGCTGTTCAATCTTGTCCGCGCTGCTGCCGATAGTGCCGGCTCCTGCCTTGCCCTTGTCTCGCTTGCGCCCGCTGCGCTCATCGAGGCACTCGCGCCGGTACTGAGCCATGTCGCCGTCGTAATTAACGACCGTGCCGTCGCGCACCACCCACAAGCGGTCGACGCTGGCTTCCAACAGGTGGCGGTCATGGCTGATCAGGATCACCGCGCCTTCGAAATCGTTCAGCGCCATGACGAGGGCCTCGCGGGCGTCGACATCGAGATGGTTGGTCGGCTCGTCGAGGATCATGAGGTGCGGGGCGTGGAACGCCGCGATGGCGAACAGCAGCCGCGCCTTCTCGCCGCCCGAGAGCTTGTAAGCCTCCGTGCCCGCCTTGTCGTTGCCGAAGCCGATATGGCCGAGCCGCGCCCGCCGCTGCGCTTCCGTAGCGTCCGGCATCAGCCGCACCATGTGGTCGAAGGGCGTCAGCTTGTCGGGAAGATCGTCCATCTGGTGCTGAGCAAAGAAGCCGACGGTCATCTTGTCCGAAGCCTTGCGGCGGCCGTCGAGCGGGGACAACCGTCCGGCGATCAACTTGGCGAGCGTGGATTTGCCATTGCCGTTCTGGCCCAGCAGGCCGATGCGGTCATCCTGATCGATGCGCAAATTCAGTCCGCGCAGAATCGGTTTTCCTGGCTCATAGCCGGCAACGGCGTGATCCAGCTGGATCATCGGATTGGCCAGCAGTTTCGCAGGGTTCGGAAACAGGAACGGCGCCACCCGCTCGGCCGCGAACTCGGCGATCGGCTGCATTTTCTCCAGCATCTTCAGCCGGCTCTGCGCCTGCCGCGCCTTCGAGGCCTTGTAGCGGAAGCGGTCGACGAAGGCCTGCATGTGCTTGCGCTGATCCTCCATCTTCTTGTTCATCTTGGAGTCAAGCCGCTGCCGTTCGCGCTTGGCCTCCTCGAAATCATCGTAGCCGCCCGCATAAAGCGTCAGTTTTCCACGCTCCAAATGGAGGATGTGGCCCACTGCCCGATTGAGCAGATCGCGGTCGTGGCTGACCATCAGCACTGTGTGCGGATAGTTCTTGAGATAAGTCTCAAGCCAGAGCGTGCCTTCCAGATCGAGATAGTTGGTCGGCTCATCCAGTAGCAGCACGTCGGGTTCGAGGAACAGGATGGCGCCGAGGGCGACGCGCATGCGCCAGCCGCCTGAAAATTCGCCGCATGGCCGGTTCTGCGCCACCTCGTCAAAGCCAAGTCCGGAGAGAATTGTTGCCGCGCGTGCCGGGGCGGAATGGGCCTCGATATCGTCCAACCGGGCGTAGATTTCACCAATGCGTTCGGGATCGGTCGCCGTCTCAGCTTCGGCAAACAGGGCAGTTCGTTCGGTATCGGCCGCCAAAACCCACTCAAGGAGGGTTTCCGGCCCACCCGGCGCTTCCTGCGCCACGATGCCCAGCCGCGCGGATTTCGGGTAGCTGACGCCGCCATCGTCGGGATGGATATCGCCCGCGATGATTTTCAGCAGCGTCGTCTTGCCCGAGCCGTTGCGCCCGACCAAGCCGACTTTGTGCCCTTCCGGAATACCGGCAGTGGCCTTGTCGAGGATCATGCGACCCTCGATGCGATAGGTGAGATCATTGAAATGGAGCATGGGCGAGGGGATAGCCGAGGGCCCCGGACTTGTCACCAGAGGCTTTGCGCCGCTGGTCTAATTAGCGTCTTCAGGTGGCTTCGGCTTGCGGGAACGATGCCTCAATCCAGTTACCGGGTTCGCCTCGGGCGGCTTCGTCCAAGCATCAGGCCATTCGGCATCCGGCGTCCAGGGCACTCCCGGGGCTTGGGCCACGACGGGCGACGGCTTTTCAGGCGCCCACGGCGCATCAGATGCGTCCTCGCGTGCAACATGGTGCGGCGCAGGGGAGCGTTCGCGCCGCTGGGACCCAACGTGCACGCGTTCGGCAACCGGAGTGGGCCGCAAAGGCGGGACCAACAGCGCCGAGGCGAAAGCGAACACCACCATGCCGCAGCCCGTGCGCAGTGGATAGTCGACCACCGAATGCAAGAGCAACAGAAGGATTGCGAAGCCGGACGCACGAGCCAGCCAGTGATCTATGGCTTCGCCACCGAGAGCCGCGCCGCGCCACGCCCCATAGGATCGCCAAACCCACCAGCATACATAGGCAGCAAGCGCCGCAAGGCCCAAGATCCCAGTCTCAAGCCACAACTCAAGAAAATCGTTGTGGGCATGATTGGCGAAGGTGTCGACCAGTGCATCTTGTGGCCGTTCGCGCGCCGCATAGAGCGACACAAAACTCCCCAGTCCCGACCCCCACGGCATGTAGGCCATGGCGGCTTCGTAGGTGCGCTCACCAAAAACGACACGCGCATCTTTCAACGGGTCTTGCTCGAATCGGTCGAGGATGCGGTAGAGCGCGAACTGTGTGATCAAAAGGCCGGCAATGCTGATAGCGCCGAGGACGAGGCGCGACGAGGTTCGTCCCCGGGACTTGCGGTCCTCAGCACTTTTCCGGGTCCATGTCACAGCGTAGCACGCAGCCAACGACACAATCGCCAACCCGAGGCCGGCGCGCGATCGCGCCATCGCTTCGGCGGCCAGCAAGGCAACGAGTACTGTAAAGCCAACAATCGCAGCAATCGCCGATTGTGCATCGAAGGCCCAGTCGTCCCGCCGCAGTTGCTTCTCCTCGCCTGCCTTTGCGATCATTCGAACGGTCCACACCGTCACAAAGGGCAGCAGGACATTGATCAGCGCGGCAAAGTGATTGCGGTTGGCGAAGAAACCCACCGCCTCAGTCGGATTTGTTAGCGGGTAGGGCCGCAAGGGACTGTTCGGCCCTTGCGCCACTTGGGCCAGACCAATGACGGCGCTGAAGACGCCAACGGCCAGGAATATCATGGTGGCGATCCGGCGTTCGCGGTGGCCAAGCGTCAGCGTCGCCAGAAACATCGACAGTGGCGGCACGAATGCGGCCAAGCTGAGCCACGTGTTTCCAGGCTGAAGGGTCAATTGCGCCCAACCAGCCTCGCGGTGTATCAGCGCCAACGCGGACAGGCGGTAGTCCGCACCTGGCAATCCCGTCCAAAGTGCGGGCGGCAACGGCAACAGTTGCAGGGCAGGGATGAAAAGCAGTGCCGCGCAGAACCCCCACTCCAGGTAGGGCCTGCGATCTTGAGCGCCGGAAGGCCATTGGCTGAGTGACGACAAAAGCACAACCACTGCGATCAATTGCAAGATGGTATCGGCCAGGAAGCCGCTGTGCGACCCGCCTCCAAGCCACACGGCTGCCGCCAACAAGAGGCCTGCCGGCAGGGCGCGCCATGCACTCTCAGTGACTATTGCGCCAAGCAGTCCTGGTCTCAGACCCGTTACCATGGTGCCTTCGGCAATCTTGAATTGAACGCCAACACGTCGTCAGGCCCAGAGGCGCATTCCTCCGGCCAACCATATGCTCACGACTGTGCGCCCCAATTTGAGATCAAATTGGGGCGAAGGCGGCCCTTTCGCCAGAGTCCAAGCCGGCGAGCTCCGGTTTATGTTACTTCGCAATTTTGCCCATATTCTCAAGCATTTGATATACAGCTGCCGCAGCCAGCTTGTTCTCGAATGTGCCGTCTTTGTCACGCAGCGTTACTTGACTCACCGGTTCCTTGGTTTCACACCAAGCGCAAGATCAACTGTGTTCCGCGTAATGGCAAATGATCGACCTGCATAGCCACATCTTGCCCGGCCTCGACGACGGCGCTCCCGATCTTGCCGTTTCGCTTGCGATGGCCCGAGCCTTCGTCGCGGACGGCGTCCATGTGGTTGCCTGCACACCCCACATCCTTCCGGGCATGTATCACAACACCGGGCCGCACATTCGGGAAGCGGTCGCCGCCTTGCAGGCCGAGATTGATCGCGAATCCATTCCTCTTCGGCTCGTGGCGGGTTCGGACGCCCATGTGACGCCCGACATGATCGCGAAGCTGCGCACGGGCGAGATCCTGGCTTTGGCGGACACGCGTTATGTCCTGGTCGAACCGCCCCACCATGTGGCGCCGGCGCGATTGGATGAGTTGTTTTTCTCGCTGCTGGTAGCCGGCTATGTCCCGATCTTGACCCATCCTGAGCGCCTGTCCTGGATCGAGTCCCAATACAGCCTGGTCGAAACCCTGTTCGATCGCGGCGTTTGGATGCAGATTACCGCTGGCAGTCTGACGGGGATGTTCGGACGCCGGCCGAAATACTGGGCTGAACGGATGTTGGACGAAGGGCGCGTGCATATCCTGGCGACCGATGCCCACGAGATGAAGCGACGGGTGCCAAATCTCAGCCAAGGGCGCGATGCCGCCGCGGAACGGGTTGGCTTTGATGAGGCCGAACATTTGGTGGTGACCCGGCCGGAGGGAATATTGGCAAATGTTTCGCCGGCCAGCCTGCCTGCGCCGGTTCGGCCGCCGGCCACCGCCACGGCGGCTTATGACAACTCTGGCGCGACAGGTCGGACCAGCCGTACTCCGGTTCCCGGCCGTGACGAACGCAGTGGTGTTGCCTCAGGCGATGGATTCACTGGTCGGTTGCGGCGGTTTCTTGGCAATTGATGGAGAGACCGCAAGCATGGTCAGGTTTGCGAGAGACATTTTAGCTAACGCCCAGGTTGCATGACGTACGGGGAGCGCAGTTCATTGCGTCTTGGCCAAAACCCTGCGTTGATGCGTCGTAGTGGAACATCGTCCGTGGTGAGAAGTTTTCGATGAGTGATGGCTTTCAAGGTTCCACCGGACAAGCTGGCGCACCGGGAGGCAACCTCGTTCCGGTCGGCCGCGGCGCCCTCCCGGTGCGTGCGCCCTATGGCGAGATGCCATATGGCAGCAGCGCGCCGGATGGAGCCGAGGCGGGCGGCATTGATTTTCGTGAATATCTCCGGATCCTGCTCAAACGAAAGGGATTGATCCTGAGCTGTGCGCTCGGCCTGATGGCTCTGGGCGGCGTGCGCGCCATGATGATGACGCCGCTTTATACGGCGACTGTCAGGCTGCAAATTGATCGCAACATCGCCAAGATTGTCGAGAGCGGCAACATCACGCCGGTGGAAGGCAGCGATAGCGAGTTCATGCGGACGCAGAACGAGCTGTTGCAGAGCCGGGCCATGGCGGAGCGCGTGGCGTCGGCATTGAAGCTTGGCGAAGACGCCAGTTTCACCAAGCCACGCGAATTTTCGATATTTGGTCAGTTGCGGGGGCTTTTCTCCAGCCGCAACGCGACTGATGACGCCGCACCGCAATCGGCTCGGCTCGGCCAAGCGGCTGCGGGCATTATACTGCAGAACCGGTCGGTGCGCCCTGTCGCAGGATCGCGGCTGGTCGACATATCAATTCTCGACCCGGCGCCATCTCGCGCGCAGCGCATCGCCATGGCCTATTCGGATGCGTTCATCGCAAGTAATCTGGACAAGCGCCTTGAGGCCAATGTCTATGCCAAGACGTTTCTTGAGGACCAGGTCGGCCAACTGAAGTTGCGCCTTGAAGCGTCCGAGAAAGTTGTCGTTGATTTCGCGGAGAAGGAACAAATCGTCGTCGTCAGCGACAAGTCGTCGATCGCGGAGAACAATCTTGCGGCGGCGAACGTTGCCCTTGGTAATCTGGTGTCCGACCGGATCAAGAACGAGCAGCTCTGGCAGCAGGTTGACAAGGCTGACGCGATCAATCTGCCGCAGCTGTTGACGAATGGCGTCATTGATGGATTGCGCACAAAGCGCAACGGTCTGATGTCGGATTATGAGGAGAAGCTGCAAACCTTCAAGCCTGGCTATCCCCTGATGGTACAGCTGAAAAACAAGATCGGGGAGGTCGACCACCAGCTGGCGACTGAGGTCAAGACGATCAGGGAGTCGCTGAAGGGCGCATTCGAAAGTTCCCAGCAACAAGAAGGGGAGATGCGCAAGCAAATCGACACTCTGAAGTCTGAGGTCCTCAATCTGCAGCAGCGCAGCCTCAAGTACAACGCTCTCAAGCGCGAAGCCGATACCAATCGGACGCTCTATGAAGGGCTGTTGCAGCGCTACAAGGAAGTCGACGTTGCGGGTGGCGTGGGCGCTAACAATGTGTTCGTGGTTGAGCGAGCGGAACTTCCGTCCAGCCCGTCGTCGCCACAGTTTCTGCGCGAGTTGCTGATCGCACTGGGCATTGGCCTCGGTCTCGGCCTCGCGGCGGCATTCATCCTGGAGCGGCTCGACGACAGCCTTCACACGACCGAAGACGTGGA
>JANMVX010000151.1:0-37902 GCA_031393505.1 Hyphomicrobiaceae bacterium
ACGATACGCGCGTGCTGCTGTCGCCGGACAGCGAGTTCTTCAAGTATTTCGCCGATCCAACGGGCAAGTCGTCGGGACCGGCGAAGTAGCGGCCATGGGACGGGCGGAGAGTATAGGCTCCGCTGCACTTTCCTTCTCCCCTTACTTAGGGGGAGAAGGTGGCCCCCGAGCGAAGCGAGGACTAAGGGCCGGATGAGGGGCAGCCGCTTGCTCCGCACTCGTCGCAACAGGTATGGAGCAAGCGGCTGCCCCTCACCGACCGCGTGGCTCTTGCCTCCCAAGAGGTCGGCTGCGAGACGCGGTCTCCTCTCCCCGTAAGAACGGGGAGAGGAGAAAAACGCCGTTGTTTGCTTCGTAAATCTGCTTCGTAAGGAAGACATGACCGGCCGCCGGCGCGTGTTGGCGTCGGAGGCGGCCGCGTCGGCCTATTGCTGCTCCGCCATGGCCTTCTCAAACGCGCTCTGCAGCTTAGCGAGCACTGACGGTCCGCGACTCGGGGCGCCGAGATGAAGGGTCCGCAGCTCGTTCATGAAGCCCGTCCAGAGCGGAAGGCCGCCCTCTTCAAGAAGTTGTGCGCGCACGGATAGTTCCCTCGTGACGGGCGTATGGCGGCAGCCCCAGGCACCCATTTGCGCCAGCAGAGGCACGAGCTGGATGGCCGGCTCCGTCAGACTATAAATCGACTTTTGCCGATGGCTGGGATCGGCCTCCTGCGTCAACATCCCGGCCTCGACCAGCTGCTTCAAGCGATCCGCCAGGATGTTCGTGGCGATGCCTTCCTCCGACCGGGTCAGCAGGTCGCGGAAATGCCGGCGATTGCCGAACATTATGTCGCGAATGACGATCAGGCTCCAACGGTCGCCGAGCATCTCCAGGGTCAGGTTGATGGGGCAGCCTGATCGAAGATTTTTCACGAAGTTTCCAAATACCAATTGCATAATGCAACCAGTCTGCTGTTTATGCATCCAGTTGCTGATTGCAACCAGTATCGCCACACAATCCGGAGGAAGACAAATGAAATTCCTTGCTCTCTGCCACTACAGCACCGCCGCATTTGCCCAACTCGGCCCAAACGATTTTGCTGAGATCGGCCGGCTTTGCGCGCCGCACGACAAAGCGTTGCGTGACAGCGGCCATCTCTATGAAGTCGGATCGCTCGGCACCCCAGATCAGTCGCGGACGCTTCTGGTGGAGAAGGGCACAGTGGAAGCCGTCGCCGGTCCCTACGCCGAGACTTCGGAGCCGTTCGGTGCGTTTTTCATTATCGAGGCCGACGACATCGACAAGACTGTCGAAATTGCAAAGCTTCATCCGGGCGTCAATATCGGCGACAAGTTCGGCAGGGGCGGCATCGAAGTGCGGCCGATAGAGAGCCTTGACCGACTTTGAGAAGACGAAGTTGGCAAGCAATTCAGAAGACCGACCGTCTGGTTTGACGGTCCCCACGTAGGTTGGGTCAAGACTTCGCGTGACCCAACCGCTACCCCTTCAGCGCCTCGATCATCGCCACCCGCGCCGCATGCCGGCCGCCCTCGAAATGGGCGGTCAGGAACGCATCAACGATATCGAGCGCCAGGCCTTCGCCCACCACGCGCACGCCAATCGAAAGCATGTTGGCATCATTGTGCTGGCGGATCATCCGAGCCGAGAATGTGTCGGCACAGACGCCGCAACGGATGCCCTTGACCTTGATCGCCGCCATCATGATGCCCTGGCCGGTGCCGCAAAGAATGATGCCGAACCGGCAATCTCGGTAGGCGACGAGCCGCGCCGCCGCTTCGCCGTGCTTAGGATAGTGCGTGCTCTCCGGCGTCGTCGGTCCGATATCGACCACCACTCAGCCACTCGCCGCGATATGAATGCCAATGGCCTGTCGGAGCTGAATGGCGGCGTGGTCGCTGGAGAGGACGACGCGGTTGTTGGTTGGCATGGCGACGTACCGTTTCCAAAGGCAATTTGGCGGCTTGGCCGAGTTGGAGCAGCGAAATTCGGTGTCAGCATACCTGTTTCGCGACCGCTCGTCGCCGAGGGCTTTCCCGTGCGGTTTTACTTGAACAAATATGCTGTATACTTGAAATTTATTCAACATATCTCAGATTTATATTGCAATTTCCACCATCTATACTATCATCCACTCACCCTCTTCTACAGGGATGCACTCGAGGGCGTCTCGATCTGCTGGGAGAGGGGCAGCGACTGGCGCGAGGTGCCGCACACCTCAAACCAGCGACCGACGTCGTCCTCCGGGGGTGAGATTCCCCGGAGTGGAGCAGCCCACAGCAAGGGCGCCCACCTTCGCTGCGCTACGGCGCGGCTAGACTCGGGATCGAAAAAACGTTGGCGGGGCGGCCGGGTGCCGCACTTTCATCTACCAAATTCGCGGCATTCGGCAGCCCCGCACCCTCTGTTTGGCCCGGCGACACGCGTAACCGCGCGCCGGCCGCCGGGCCGTGCACAGCCATGTCCAATCGTCCGCCGTCGCTTTGACTCGGCGCGACCAGCCGGAGGTTTCACATGATACGCAAGCAACCGCCCAGTGCACCGCCGCGCACCAAGCGGAGCATGTCGCCGTGGGGACGGCGCATGCACGTCAGGATGAAGCGCATTGCAGAGGCTCAGGTCGCCGCGATGGAGCGGCGGTTCGGGTTGCGACCGGGGGCAAAACCCTGGCGCGGCAAGACGGGCTCCGATACGGGAAATCAATAGGAGCAGTGGCGCGCGCGCTCACAACTTTTATACTAAGCTGCCAGCGACGTCTTCGGCGCGGCGGCGCGCACGTCGTCGTCGACCCGATCCTCAAAACGCGCAAAATTGCGCTTGAACAGCGCCACCAGCCGTGCTGCCTCGGCGTCGTAGGCCTTGGCGTCCAGCCAGGTGTCGCGGGGCGTCAGCAGGCGCGGATCGACGCCTTCGACCGCGTAGGGCACCTCGAAGCCGAAGATCGGATCGCGGCGCATCGGGGCCTTGGTCAACGCGCCCCACAGGACGGCGTCCAGCAGTTTTCGCGTCGCTCCGAGCGGCATCCGGCGGCCGCCTTGCCCGACCCGGCCGCCGGTCCAGCCGGTGTTGACCAGCCAGCAGGAGACCTTGTGCTCGGCGATCATGGCGCGGAGCATATTGCCGTAGACGCTCGGGTGCCGGGGCATGAAGGGAGCGCCGAAACAGGCCGAAAACGTCTCCTTCGGCTCGGTCACGCCTTTCTCGGTGCCCGCCACCTTGGCCGTATAACCGGAAAGGAAATGATACATGGCCTCGCTCGGCGTCAGTCGGGCCAGCGGCGGCAGCACGCCAAAGGCGTCAGCGGTCAGCATCACGATATTGCGGGGATGGCCAGTAGTGCCCGAAAGTTTGGCGTTGGCGATATAGGTGATTGGATAAGCGCCGCGGGCGTTTTCGGCGAGCGAGGCGTCGCTGAAGTCAGGCCTGCGGGTTTGGGCGTCCAAAACCACATTCTCAAGCACCGACCCGAAGCGGTTGACGGCCGCAAAGATGGCGGGCTCAGCCTCGGGCGAGAGTCGGATGGTTTTGGCATAGCAGCCGCCTTCAAAATTGAACACGCCATCCGCCGACCAGCCGTGCTCGTCATCGCCGATCAGCGCGCGCTTGGGATCGGCCGACAGCGTGGTCTTGCCGGTTCCCGAGAGGCCGAAGAATACGGCGGCGTCCCCGGCTGGCCCCTCGTTGACAGAGCAATGCATCGGCATGACGCCTCGCTCGGGGAGAATGTAATTGAGGTAGCTGAACACCGATTTCTTGATCTCGCCGGCATAGGAGGTACCGCCGATCAGCACCAACGCATTGGCCAGATCGCAGGCGATCACCGTCTCAGAGCGCACGCCATGGCGCACCGGATCAGCCCGGAACGTGGGCAGATCAACGATGGTCATGTCCGGCTGGAAGTCCACCAGTTCGGCGGCGGGCGGGCGGATCAGCAGGTTGCGGATGAAGAGCGCGTGCCAGGCGTATTCGCAGTAGATCCGCACTTTTAGTCGATGCGCAGCATCGGCCCCAGCGTATAGGTCCTCAACAAACACCGGTCGTCCCACCGGCAGCTCCGCCATGTGCTTTTTGACGTCCGCCAGGAGTTCGGCGAAGCGGTCCGGCCGCATCGGTTTGGAGTTCTCCCACCACACTGTGTCTTCGGTTGTGGCGTCGCGCACCACGAACTTGTCAGCGGCGGAGCGGCCGGTGTGCTGGCCGGTCTCGACGGCGAGCGCGCCCGAAGCCGTCAGCTTGCCACTGCCGCGTTTGAGCACATGTTCGTAGAGTTCGGCAGGACCGGCATTGCGCACCAGGCGCGAGGGGTCGGCGAGCAGCGTCATTGTCGTCAGCCTCCACAGAGAACCACGAACTGGAAAGGACTCGCGCGGCCATGGTAGCACGGCGCCGGGCCTGCGGTTCGAGACTTTTCGCCGGGTTGAGGATGCGCTCTCAAACCAGCCGAGGCAGGACGGAGACATGGCGCGATGCGGGCAGATCGGCCCCGGCTCAAGCATCGAAAGCGCTTTGGTTTTTTCCCAGTCCTGCTGACAAGAAGCCGCCACGGGGAATGACAATAATCTTCCGACGTTGCCTCAACGCCACAATTGAGTATCATCCGCCCGTTTTGGGCCGGCCGGCATCCAGGCGCCGTTGCCTCAATTCATCCCACTTGCAGCCCTATTGGCCACAAGGGGACTTATACAGGGAGGCCAGACGGCCATCATGCGCGCAAACAGCACCATCGCCTTGGTCGACGACGACCGAAACATTCTCAATTCCCTGCGCATGGCGCTGGAGGCCGAAGGCTATAAGATCCGCACTTATAACGATGGCGCAGCCGCTCTGGAGGCCCTAACCGAAGCGTCCGCCGACCTCGGCATCTTCGATATCAAGATGCCCAAGATGGACGGCATGGAGCTGCTGCGCCGGTTACGCCAGATCAGTGACATGCCGGTGATTTTTCTCACCTCGAAGGATGAGGAGATCGACGAGTTGTTCGGCCTGAAGATGGGCGCCGACGATTACATCGCCAAGCCATTCTCGCAGCGACTGCTGGTTGAGCGCGTGAAGGCCATTCTGCGCCGCTCGGGCGTCAAGGACACAGCCGTTACGCCCGCCCAACAGGCCGCCATTTTAGAGCGCGGCCAGCTGAAGATGGATCCCGAGCGGCACACCTGCCATTGGGATTCGAAGCCCGTAACGCTCACCGTCACCGAATTTCTGATCCTGCAAGCTCTGGCGCTTCGTCCCGGAGTCGTGAAAAGCCGCGACGCTCTGATGGATGCCGCCTATGACGATCAGGTCTATGTGGATGACCGCACCATCGACAGCCACATCAA
Organism: Hyphomicrobiaceae bacterium; assembly: GCA_031393505.1. Lineage (GTDB taxonomy): Bacteria > Pseudomonadota > Alphaproteobacteria > Rhizobiales > Hyphomicrobiaceae > JANYHF01. Next base: position 5,322 of record JANMVX010000151.1, read on the forward strand.
GCGGCTGCGCAAGAAGTTCAAGGAAGTCGACGATAACTTCGATGTGATCGAAACCTTGTACGGCGTCGGATACCGGTTCAAGGAGGCTTAGGGCCAGTTCAGTCCAGGGGACGAGAATGATCGATCGCCAGATGCTGACGCGCCCGATGAATGCCCTGGGAGCCGATTGGATGCCCGCCGCGGCATTCCAACACTGGCAGTCTTTGCGCCGCTGGACCAGGCCTGCCCGGTCGCATCTGAAGGCGGCCGCCCGCAGCACCGTCACCCGCATCGAGCCGTTCCTGGAATGGCTTGCGCGCCAGCGCTGGCTGGGGGCCAACATCGGCTCTGTGGTGGGCAAAATGCTAGCGCTGAACTTACTCGGCTTTCTGCTGTTGACGCTGGCGATCCTGTTTTTCAGCCCCGTACAGGCCTCGCTGGTGCAGGCCAAGCTCGAGAGCATGAAGGCCGAGGCTGACACTCTGGCCAACGCCATCGCCGCCTCGGCGACGCGCGAATCCGACCGCCTGGCGATCGCGCCGGAATTGCTTGAGCCATCGCACAATTCCGAGCTGCGGCAGGCGCTTCCGGAACGCTCGATCCAGTTCCCGATCCGTCCCGAACGCGTCGGGGCGCTGACGCGGCAACTGATCGGCCCCTCAGCCATGCGGGTGCGACTGTTTCGAACCGACGGCGCGCTCATGTACGACAGCCGCCAGCAGCCCGAGGACGTCGCCAGCGCCGCGCCCGACGCCACCAGTTTCATCAGCAGTTTCTGGACCCGTCTCAGCGACTGGATGGACGGGACGGATCTGCCAGTCTATCGCGACATCGGCCGCGCCAACTTCAACTTCTACCCGGAATTTGCCGACGTCCTCAAAAGCAGCGAGCCCAGGGCCATGCTGCTGATGAACGATAAGGGCAAGCGCACCGTCACGATCCTGACTCCGGTAAAACGCCGCGAAAATCTCGGCATGCTGGTGCTGTCCACGCGCGACGGCGAGATCGACAAGCTGGTGTGGACCGAGCGGCGCACCGTGCTGTGGCTGGGTGGGCTTGGACTGCTGGCCATGGCGCTGACCTCGCTGCTGCTGGCGGGCACTATCGCCATGCCGCTGCACCGGCTGGCGCTGGCGGCGGACCACGTACAGGGCAACTTGAAACGGCGCCAGGAGCTACCGGATTTCTCCTACCGGCAAGATGAAATCGGCCATCTTGCGTCCACCTTGCGAGCCATGACCGATGCGCTCTACAAGCGCGTTGAGGCCAGCGAACGGTTCGCCGCCGACGTCGCGCACGAGCTGAAAAACCCTTTGACATCAGTACGTTCCGCCGCAGAAACGCTGCCCCGTGTGAAGAACGACGTCGACCGCAAGATCCTCACTGATACGATCCAGAACGACGTCAAGCGCTTGACCCGACTGATCGACGACATCTCGAAGGCGACGCGCGCGGACGCCGATATGGCGCTGAACGAGGCCGCCCCGGTGGACCTTTCGCATCTGCTTGGAACATTGGCCGAAATGTTCAATGCGATGCATGTCGACGATGGTCAGAAGATCGTCGTTGACCTGGCGGAAAGTTCGCTTCCCGCCGGCCTCGCCTACGCCATCGACGGCCACGACAGCCGCTTGGGCCAGGTGTTCAAGAACCTGCTCGACAACGCGCTGTCGTTCTCTCCCTCGCCGGGAACCGTCTGGGTGCGCATGAGCCGGGACGAACAGCAGATCCATATCGCCGTCGAGGACCAGGGGCCGGGCATACCCGCCGAGAAATTCGAGAAGATTTTCGACCGTTTTTATACGGATCGTCCGGTCGGATCGTTTGGCAACAATTCGGGCCTCGGCCTCAGCATCTGTCAGGAGATCGTGAAGGCGCACCAAGGCCAGATCCGGGCGGAAAACCGCATCGAAAACACCGTGCAGCGCAGCGGCCCGTCAGAACTCGGCGTGGTCGAAACGCACATTGCCGGGGCGCGTTTCGTGGTGCAGCTGCCGGCGGCGCATGTGCAGGTCCAGCCCCGTCATGCGCCGGCCAAGTCCGTTGCCCGACGCTGACACCATCCATGCCACCCTGGTCGCCAAGGCTGGCGCCGGGGTGCTGCTTCGTGGGCCGTCGGGAGCGGGAAAATCCGATCTGGGCTTACGCCTTTTGGGGCGCGGCTGGCAGCTCGTGGCCGATGATCGCGTGGAGATTTTGCGCGCAGCGGCGGTGGTTTTCGGGACGGCGCCGCGGACATTGCAGGGCCTGTTGGAAGTCCGCGGAATCGGCATTCAGCCTACGCCGTTTCTGGCCCGTTCCCCAATCCATGTGATCGTCGATCTGGTCTCGCGGGCGGAGGTTCCGCGTCTGCCCGATCCCCATTTCAGCGAGCTTGTGGGCGTGAGAATAGCCACCTACAGGTTGCACTCCTTCGACGTTTCCACACCCGAGAAACTCGAGTTGCTGCTGCGACTTGCCGATTCCACGCAAAACCGCTGAAAACCCCAAGACTCCCCCAACCCATGCGTTGACTGCATAGCTTGCCCGCACTAAGTTAACCCGACCTCGGACCTTCGACGGAGAGCCCCATGGGCCAGCACGTGCATTCCAAATTGGTCATCATCGGCTCCGGCCCGGCCGGCTACACCGCCGCCATCTACGCCGCGCGCGCCATGTTGCAGCCCGTCCTGATCCAGGGCATCCAGCCGGGCGGCCAGCTCACCATTACCACCGACGTCGAGAACTATCCGGGCTACGCCGAGACCATCCAGGGGCCCTGGTTGATGGAGCAGATGCAGGCCCAGGCCGAACATGTTGGCACACGGATCATAACCGACATGATCACCGCCGTGAGCCTCGACCGCCGCCCCTTCAAGCTGACCGGCGACAGCGGCGACAGCTATTCGGCGGACGCCCTGATCATCGCCACCGGTGCCCAAGCGCGTTGGCTGGGCCTACCCTCCGAGGCCGCCTTCAAAGGCCACGGCGTCTCGGCTTGCGCCACTTGCGACGGCTTTTTCTTCCGCGGCAAGCAGGTCGTGGTCATGGGCGGCGGCAACACCGCCGTCGAGGAAGCGCTGTTCCTGACCAAGTTCGCCAGCAAGGTCACAGTGGTGCACCGCCGCGACGGGTTCAAGGCCGAAAAGATACTGCAGGACCGTCTGTTCAAGCACCCGAAAATCCAAGTGATCTGGGACAGCGTGCTGGATGAGGTGATCGGATCATCCGATCCCGTCGCAGTCACCGGCGCGCGCTTGAAAAACGTCAAGACGGGAAAGCTGACCACGCTCCCCGCCGACGGCATCTTCATCGCCATCGGCCATGCGCCGGCCACCGAGCTGTTCCAGGGCAAGCTCGCGCTAAAGCCCAACGGCTACCTCCAGGTCAAGCTTGGCACGGTCGAAACCAGCGTGCCGGGCGTGTTCGCGGCGGGCGACGTTGCCGATGAAACCTACCGCCAAGCCGTCACCGCGGCAGGCATGGGATGCATGGCTGCGCTCGACGCCGAACGTTTTCTTGCCCACTCGCAGGCCACCGCGTTGGCCGCTGAATGACGCCCAGACGTAGCGTCCGGGTGCGTCCGGTTGCACTGCCGTTGCTTTACGTAGCCTGTCGACGTGCATCCCACCCACAATAGAGTTGCGTCCCACATGCGTGACACCTCAAGCACCCGTTTCACCCTCGACTGGGACAAACTACGTATTTTCCACGCGGCCGCCGAAGCCGGCAGCTTCACCCACGCCGGCGACAGTCTGGAGATGAGCCAGTCGGCGGTCAGCCGCCAGGTCAGCGCGCTGGAACGCGACCTGAAGGTCTCACTGTTTCACCGCCATGCCCGCGGGCTCGTGCTCACCGAGCAGGGCGAACTGCTGTTCCGCACCGCGCACGACGTGTTCGCCAAGCTGCAGAAGGCGGCGAGCCTGCTCTCGGACGCCAACGCCAAACCGTCCGGCGACCTGCGCGTCACCACGGCTGTGGGCCTGGGCTCGGCCTGGCTGACCCCGCGGCTCTCAGAATTCATCGATCTCTACCCGGAAATCCGGCTGCAGTTCGTGCTCACCGACGAAGAGCTCGACCTGCCGATGCGCCAGGCCGACGTCGCCATCTGGTTCCGCGAGCCGAGCCAGAGCGATCTGATCCGCAGGCCCCTCTTCACCGTGCACTACCAGGCCTTCGCCTCGCCCGAGTACATCAAGCGCCACGGCGAACCGCTGCGACTCGAAGACCTCGACAAACACCGCATCCTGATTTTCGGTGGACAGAACATCGACCACTCGCGCGAGATCAACTACCTCGAAACCGCCGGCCGCGATGGCGGCGAGAAACGCCAGGGCGCCCTGGTGGTGAACAACGTCTACGGATTGAAACTCGCCGCCCAGCACGGCGTCGGCATCGCCATGCTGCCCGACTACCTCGCCTCCGGCGACGGCACGCTCATCCGTGTCCTGAAAGATGTCGAACTGCCCGAGAGCCAGACCTATTTCGTCTACCCGGAAGAGATGAAGAATTCCAAGCGCGTGCATGTGTTCAGGGATTTTCTGGTCGCCAAGGCGCGGCAGTGGAAGGCGTGAGGCGGTGACCTCTGCCCTTTTTTGGGGGGAGGGAGAGGATGTAGCCCGAACGCGTAAGCGCGACGGACTCAGCTGCGCATCATCCGAACGGCTGACGTATTCGGCTCCCAATGCCGATAACATCCAAGTCTGAATGTCATCAGGCGAAGCCGATTGACCACCGCGACCGGCTTCGGGCGTCCTGCCACGAGGAGCTGGAGTATGGCCAAACGTGCAGAGATCGCAGCCAAACTCAGGGTCTTCATCTCATATTCGCGCCGTGACAGCGCCATCGCGGACGCCCTGGTGACTGCGCTCGCGGAGCGCGGCTTCGAGGTCCAGATCGACCGGCGCGATTTGCCCTTCGGCGAAAAATGGCAGAACGAACTGAGCGAATTCATCCGCAACTCCGACACGGTGGTCTGGCTGGTCAGCGAACCCTCCATTCACTCGAAATGGGTGAACTGGGAGCTGGACGAGGTCGCCAAGCGCAACAAGCGGTTGGTGCCGGTGATGGTCGGCGAGGCGCCGCGCGAAGCCCTGCCGCGCCAGCTCGGCGAGATCCACATCCTGCCGGCCGAAGGCGTGTACGACGCATCGCTTCACCTGGATGCCTTGGTGCGCGTGCTGGAAACGGATCGCGCCTGGCTGAAGGAGGCCTCGCGCCTTGCCGACCGCGCCACCGAATGGCTGAGCACGGCGCAAAGTTCCGCCCTGTTGCTGCGCGGCGGCGCGCTGAGCTTCGCCGAGCGCTGGAAGGATCTGCGGCCGGTCAAGGCGCCCGCGCCGCCCGCCGAAGTGCTCGATCTGATCCTGGCCAGCCGCAAGGGCGCGACGCAACGGCAACGTTGGTGGGTCGGGGGAGCGCTGGCCGTGGCGGTTGGGGCGGTCGCGCTGGCGGGGCTGGCGGTATGGCAGCGGGACGTGGCGGTGCAGCAGACGGCCATTGCAACGAAGGCCAGCCAGGAAGCCAAACGACAAGCGGATGTCGCCGATACCCGCCGGCGCGAGACTGAGGAGTTACGGAAAGTCACGCAGGTGACTGAGTCGGGACTGCTGTCTCGGGCGGCCAAGGCCTTGGAGTCGAGCGATCCTGGCACGGCCATGCTTGTAGCCCTGGAAGGTATGCCTGACAGCGTCGCAGGGATCGACCGGCCATGGGTTCCAGAGACGCAAATCCAGCTCGATCAGGCCGTCCGCGCGCTCAAGGAGCACCCCGTGTTAGCCCAAAGTGATCGTGTCCGATCGGTCAACTTCAGCCCCGATGGAAAGCTGCTGGCGACGTCAGCCTACGGCAATTCGGCGCGAATTTTCAATGTAGCGAGCGGCCGGGAGGTTGCCCAGTTTGACCATGGCGATTTTGTCATAAGCGCCAACTTCAGCCCTGACGGCAAGCTGCTTCTGACGGCCTCATTGGACAAGACGGCGCGCCTCTACGAAGTGGCAAGCGACAAGGAGCTCCACCGGTTCCAGCATGACGGCCGGGTCAGCAGCGCCAGCTTCAGCCCCGACGGCAGCAAGATCGCAACCGCTTCATCCGATAAAACAGCAAGACTTTATGACGTGGCGAGCGGCAAGGAGATTGCGCGCGTCAACCACGGCGAACAGGTCAATCAGGTCACCTTTAGCCCCGATGGAAGGCAGTTTGCGACCGCGTCAAGTGACAAGACCGCCCGACTTTTTGATATTGTTGGAAACAGCGAGATTGCCAAGTTGAACTTTAGCGAAACGGTCTCAGAGGTCACATTCAGCCCCAACAGCGCATTGTTGGCGATCAGATCCAGCGATAATACCGCCAGACTCTTCGACATAGCGACCAGAAAGGAGGTCGCCCGGTTCAGTAATGACGTACAAGTCTTCAGTGTTACCTTTAGCCCGGATGGAAAACTGTTGGTGATTACTTTTGAAGACAAAACCACGCGTTTCTACGATGTCGCGACCGGCGCCATGATCGCGCAGTTCAGCAATGATGACGCGGTCGAGAGTGTCACCTTCAATCACGACGGCACAATGTTGGCGACCGGTTCGAGTGATAAGACGGCGCGACTTTACGATGTGGCGGGGCGCAAGGAGATCGCCCGATTCAGCTATAGCAATGTGGTCAACGGCGTCAGCTTCAGCCCGGATGGCAAGCTGTTGGCGACCGCGATTGATGACATGACAACGCGGCTTTACGATTTGGCAGGCGGCAAGGAGATCGCCCGGTTCGACCATGGCAGCTACGTCAACAGCGCCAGCTTCAGCGCGAACGGCGGGCAGTTGGCGACGGCCTCGGCCGACAATACGGCGCGGCTCTACGACGTGTGGACCGGCCATGAGATTGCCAGTTTCGACCACGCCGGCTCAGTCAACAGCGCCAGTTTCAGCCCCGATGGTACGCTGCTGGCGACCGCCTCGAACGACAAGACGGCACGGCTCTATGCTGTTGTGAGCGGCAAGGAGATTTCCAGGTTGAGCCACGACGATTGGGTCAACAGCGCCAGCTTCAGCCCGGACGGCAAGCTGCTCGCGACCGTCAGCGCCAAGACCGCGCGGATCTTCGAGGTTGCGGGCGGCAAGGAGATCGCCCACCTCAGCCATGACGCCTCGGTCACGAGCGTTAGCTTCAATCCGAATGGCAAAGTGCTGGTGACAACCTCCAAGGATGCGGCGCGGCTTTTCGAGGCGGCAAGCGGCAAGGAAATCGCCCGGTTCGGCCATGAAGATTGGGTCAACAGCGCCAGCTTCAGTCCGGACGGCATGTTGCTGGTGACCGCTTCCAAAGACAAGACAGTGCGCGTCTTCGAAGTGGCACGTGGCAAGGAAATCGCCCGGTTCAGCCATGATGGCGAGGTCTTCCGCGCCATCTTCAGTCCTGACGGCAAGTTGGTGGCGACCGCCTCCAGCGACAACACTGCGCGGCTCTTTGCCGTTGCGACCGGCAAGGAGATCGCCCGGCTCACCCATATCTATGACGTCCAGAACGTCAGTTTCAGCCCGGATGGCACGCTGTTGGCGACCGCTTCGCTCGACTGGACGGCGCGCATCTTCGAGGTGGCGAGCGGCCGGGAACTCGCCCGGCTCAACCACGGCGGCTCGACCTACATGGCCAACTTCAGCCCGGACGGCCAGACGCTCGTCACGGCGTCGCAAGACAAAACCGCCCGCCTCTGGCGCGTCTTTCCCACCACGCAATCCCTGGTCGACGCCGCAAAGGCCCGCGCCGCGCGCTGCCTGACCCAAGCGCAGCGCAAGCAATATTTCCTCCCGCCCGCCCCGCCGCTGTGGTGCGTCGAGCGGCGGCTGTGGCCCTATCAGAGCGACGCCTGGCAGACCTGGCTCGCGGCCAAGAAGGTCGGCAAGGACGCGCGGCTGCCGGTGGCGGAGTGACGGGTGGGGACATGATGTTCATCTTGCCCGACGGCACCCAGGAATTGCGCACCGCCCAACGGCAAGATGAACTTCGTGTCCCCGTTTGCTTAAGACAACGGGGACACGAAGTATCATCTTCGGCCCGCGCGCGATGTCCGCTTTCGACGCCCTTTCAGGCCGAAGATGAACATCATGTCCCCACCGCGACGCCTGGCAGACCTGGCTCGCCGCCAAAAAGGCCGGTACGGACGCTCCGTTGCCAGAGTAGTAGTGGGGACATGACGTTCAGCTTCTGCCAGCCGCCAGCCTATCGCAGCTGGCGCAGGACTGTCGCCGAAGCTGGACTTCGTGTCCCCGTTAGTCTGTACGCAGCAGACTAACGGGGACACGATGCTCATCTTCGGCCCGCGCGCGATGTCCGCTTTCGACGCCCCGGCAGGCCGAAGCTGACCATCATGTCCCCACCCCACCCCCGCGAGCCACGCATGCCTGACATTCGCCAGACGGCGTTGGCAATCGTCCGTTTCGCTTCCATGATGCGGTTGCTGTTTGATCAGCGTCGGCGACAATCCCTCCCCTCCGTGTGTCGTCGGCCACGGATTTGCGGTCCCACAAGGCGGCCGCAAGGTCTGCGTAAGGCGTCGGTCCCCAACTGGCGCCCAGTGCGCAACTCGAAGCCGGACCTCGTGTCCGGCTTTTTCTTTGAGCATTAAACGGTAAGAAAAGCGGGGACAGTATACCTATTTCTACGCACTCCTTCCACTTCGATAGACCATCGTAGAAATAGGTATACTGTCCCCGGTTTTCCTCTCCCCGTTTTATGCTACGGCAGCCGCGCCAACCGCTCCAGCAGCAGCCCATAGAACCCGGCCGCATCGACATCGCGCAGAAAAAGCGCGTTCTTCGGCCGACCGGTCACGCCCCACCAGTCGGCAACGGTGGCGCCGAGCGTCAGCGGGCTGGCGGTTTCGATGCTCACGTTGATCTCGCGGCCCTGGTAGAGGTGCGGCGCCAGCAGCCAGGCGATGACATTGGGATCGTGCAGCGGCGCGCCGGGCCAGCCGTATTTCTTGCGGTCGAACGCCTCCGAGAAGGACAGCATGTCGGCCACCGCCTGTCCCGTGCGGTTGCCCAGCGCACGGATCGCGGCGATGCGTTCGGGTGTGGTCAGCACCTGGTGCGTCACGTCCAGCGGCAGCATGGTGATGGGGACGCCCGAGCGCAGCACCAGGTCGGCCGCTTCGGGGTCGACATAGATATTGAATTCGGCCGCGGGCGTGACGTTGCCGGCCTCGAAATATCCGCCGCCCATCATGACGATGCGCTGCAGGCGCTTGGCGATGTCCGGCGCCTTCACCAGGGCCATGCCGATGTTGGTGAGGGGGCCGAGCGTACACAGCGTAATAGCGCCGGACGGCTGCGCCAGGACGCTGTCGATCAGCCAGTCAACACCGTGCTGCGCGCCAAGCGGCATGGTCGGCTCGGGCAGGTCGGGGCCGTTCAGCCCGGTAGGTCCGTGCACATATTCAGCGGTGCGAGGGCTGCGCAGCATCGGGCGGCGGCAACCGGCGTGGACGGGGATGTCGGGACGGCCGCCCAGTTCCAGCACCTTTCGCGCGTTGGTGGAGGTGAAGGCGAGCGGCACATTGCCGGCGACGGCGACCACGCCGAGCAGCTCCAGCTCGTCGGGCGAGGCCAGCGCGAGCAGGATCGCGACCGCATCGTCCTGGCCGGGATCGGTGTCGATGATGATTTTTTGGCGGGTGGGGGCGGGCACGTCGACCTCCGGAAAAAGGTGTCGGTTTGCCCTAAACGAAAATTGAGTTTTTCGCTAGCGCGCGCCCGTCGCTCAATGCCGCGGTCGTTTCGGCGCGGAGGAAAACTCTCAGCCCTTGCCGCGCGCCACAAACGCGCCGTTCAGCCAGCCGGGCTTGCCGTAGGCCAACAGCGCGCCGTCCGGCCTGCGCACGCTGCCGCCAGCGGCGCGCAGGATGGCGTCGCCGGCCGCGGTGTCCCATTCGCTGGTGGGGGCGAAGCGCGGATAGACATCGGCCAGGCCGCTCGCGACCTGACAAAATTTCAACGAGGAGGACGCCTCCACCGTGTGCGAAATGGCCTCGCCGGCCAGGAAGGCGTCGGTCTCGGCCGAGCGGTTGGTGCGGCTGACCAGGGCCACCAGTCCCTCGGGTGGCGGCACGCGCGTTTCGATCACCACCGGATGGCCGTCTCGGCTGGTCATGGCCTTGCCCTCGGCGCTGACCCAATAGAGTTCGCCCCAGCGGGGAACGAGGATGACGCCAAGCGTCGGCGCGCCGTCCTCGATCAAGGCGATGTTCACGGTGTATTCGTCGCTGCCCTCGATGAAGCCGCGCGTGCCATCCAGCGGATCGCACAGGAAAAACGCACCTTCCGGTGGAGGCCCCTTGGCCGCCTCATTCTCTTCCGACACGATCAGAATGCCCGGGACCTTGGCGCCGAGGATCTCTGCAATCGCCGCATCGGCCGCGCGGTCAGCCAGCGTCACGGGCGAAAAATCCGGCTTGGTCTCGGCCCCGAGCGCGTCCACCGACACGGCCAGGATGCGGTCCCCCGCGGTGACGGCCGCCTGCAGCATGGCGACGATGATGCTTGCCCGATCTTGCATTCCGGCCCCCAAAATTCCTGTTCCGACCGCTCCCCTAACGCCCAAAACCGGTCTAGCGTGTGACGCGTCACATGACCATCGGAGTTATCCCCATGAGCGCCGTCCAGTCTCTCCGCCCCAACCTCGACTTTTTGCAACAACGCACCGACCTCGCTTGCGCTTTCCGCTGGACGGCGCGGCTGAACATGCACGAGGGCGTGGCCAATCATTTCAGCCTCGCCGTCTCCGACGACGGCCAAAAGTTCTTGATGAACCCGAACGGCCGGCATTTTTCGCGCATATCGGCCAGTGACCTGATCCTGATCGATGCCAACGACCCCAAAACCATGGACCGCCCCGACGCGCCCGATATCACCGCCTGGTTCCTGCACGGCGCGCTGCATCGCCAGGTGCCGCAAGCGCGCTGCGTCATGCACGTGCATTCGAAATACGCGACGGTCCTGGCCTCGCTGGCCGACTCGGGCATGCCGCCCATCGACCAGAACACCATGCGCTACTACGGCAAGGTCGTGGTCGACGACTGCTACGGCGGCATGGGCCTGGGCGACGAGGCCGAGCGGGTGGCGCAACTGATGAAGGCCAATCCCGACAAAACGGTGCTGATGATGGGCAATCACGGCATCATGATCTTCGCCCCAACGGTCGCCTATGCTTTTGATGAGATGTACTATTTCGAGCGCTCGGCCGAAACGCTGGTGACGGCCTATATGACGGGCAAGCCGTTGCGGGTGGCGAGCCACGAGGTGGCGGACAAGACGGCGCGGCAGTGGCGTGAATACGGGGGGCTGGGGGAGCTGCACTTTGCCGAGTTGCGGGCGATGCTGGATGCGGAGGGGGAGGGGTGGCGGGGGTGAGCGGTGCGCACAACCTAGATAATGCGGAAAACATGCAAATTGCGCAATTTGTTGATTGTGCTATGCTGGGCTCGAAATCGAAGTGACCAAGAACTTCACCAACAAGATGCACTTCTATCTGGCGGCCCTGGACGATCCGGAGGCATTCAAGCCGGAGGGGCATTCGTTCCTGGAGAACAAGCTGTCGTGGTTGTGCTTGAACGATGGGCTGCCGGATCTGACGCGGGGGAAGTGGTCGTAGGGGATTGAACGATCCAATCACCATACCGCAGCCCCTTGCAATCGGCCGTTAGCGAATATATATTCTCAATCTGAGATTCTTTATCCTTAAGCCCACGCTTCTTCCCATAAATCCTAAGAATTTCTGATGGCAGCGCTCACTCATCCGGACCAATTCGACGGCCTCGCGCCCTTCACCATGGCCCAGGCGGCGGTGATTGCTGGCGTGCCGCGCAAGATGGTGGACCAGTATGTCGAGCGGGACCTCCCCAAGCTCGATGCTGACGACTTGATTGTTGGGCGCGCTGGGCATCGGACCATCGGGCGCCGCGGCCTCTATGCGCTGCGGCTTTGCCATGAGCTGATGGACGCCTTCGTTCCTGAGGTTCGGCTGGAGTGTATCGCCTCGGCGCTGGCGCATCCGGGGCGCAAGACCGTGCACATCCGCGACGGCAAGATCACGGTCGAAGTGGCGGGCGCATTCAAGGCCGTCACGGCGGGGTTGAAAGCCTACGCCGCAACCGCAGCGTTGGTGCACTCCGGTCCCGAGATCCTCGGCGGCGAGCCGTGCCTCAAGGGCACGAGGGTTTCGGTGTATCTGGTGCACGACCTGCTGACCGAGGCCGGGTTGGCTGAGGTGAAGGCCGCCCTGCCGCAACTTAGCGAGCGTCAGATCGCGGCCGCCGATGCCTACGCGCAGCTGAACCCGCGCAAAGGCCGGCCACGCAGCGTGGCGAGCGTTCTGAAAGCTGCAAAACCAAGGACATCGCAGACGGTAACGATCCGTGAGCAGATCTGATCGACCCGCCTTCCTGATCGATGAAGACCTCAGTGCCGAACTTGCCGATATGGCAACGGCGCGGGGGTTGCACGCTCTGGCGATTGTCCGCATTCCGAGGTTTCGTGGGCGGGGCGATCCTGTCGTTGCATATATCAGCACAAAGAGGTTCATCCTGGACTGGTATTCATCTGCGTCGAGCACACAAAGTTGCGCACGCTGCACTACCAGAAGATTTTGATGGAACTGGTGTTGGACGAAGTGGCGAAAGACGCTCCAGTTCAGGAAGCTATCGTCTTCACCGCGCGCGTTGGGGCAAAGCGCGGTGACGTGAATGTCGTGGTCGAACGCTACTATTTACCTGACCTGGAAAAGCCAGTGATCGCGGACCCGCCCGAGAGCAAAATACGCAAGCGGCGGCGCTAGCCCCCCCTTACCCCGGCCGCCGCATCGCAAACTTCCCGTCCACCACCGCATAATCCCCATACCCCATCCGCGCGTTCGGCCGCATGGCCACTGTGTCCACCCGGCCATCGACAATGAAGCGGTCCTCGATGTGCACGCCCAACACCTCGCCGATGACGACGAAATGCCCGCCACGCGTCGGCAACGGCACGATCTGGAACAGCCGGCACTCCAGCGCGGCGGGGGCGGCGGCGACGCGGGGCGGTTTGACCAAGCGCGATGGGGCGGGCGTCAACCCGGCCAGGGCCATTTCATCGACACCGTGTGGGACGGACGCGGAGGTGGCGTTCATGGCCTCGCGCAGGTCGTAGCTCACGATCGAGCAGACGAATTCGCCGGTCGCCTCGATATTGGCGAGGCTGTCCTTGCGGCCGTCGCTGGAGAACAGGACGTAGGGCGGGTCCTCGGCCACGGCGTTGAAGAAGCTGTAGGGCGCGAGGTTGACCTCGCCGCCGGGCGAGAGGGTGGAGATCCAGCCGATCGGGCGCGGGGCGACCACGGCCTTGAAGGGGTCGGAGCGCAGGCCGTGGGTGTTGGTGGAGGTATCGTAGAACATGGGGACTCAGCCTTAGGGGAATTAACCGATGTTGCAGCCAGGGAGGTGTCATCCTTGGGCTTGTCCCGAGGATCCATTTCTCGGCTGGTACGGACCTTTCGCTTTGACACGACGTCGCTCCCTGCAGGCGTCATGCCCGCTGCGCGATGGATCCTCGGGACAAGCCCAAGGATGACACCGGTGCGCGGGTTGGACCGGCGGTAGCCTCACCCCCACCGGCTAACAATCTCCTCCAGCTTCGGCCTATCCCGGTCCGGCAGTTTCGCGCTGGCTGTGCCGATGTAGATGAAGCCCGCCACCCGCTCGTTCTCCGCCAAGCCCAGCAGCGTCTTCACGCCCGTGCTATAGCCGTACCACTCCGTGATCCAGTTGGTGCCGAAGCCCAGCGCGTTGGCGGCCAGGCACAGGGTCTGGCAAGCGGCGCCGGCCGAGAGGATCTGCTCCCACTCTGGCGCAGCGGGCATCGGCGTCACCCGCGAAATCACGCCTACCACCAGGGGCGCGCGCAGGAAACGGCCGGCTTCCAGTTCGAGGCGGGCGGGGCTGGGCGGATTAGCGTCCTCGGCCTGCAGAACGGTCGCCAGATGCGCGCCGAATTTGGCCCGCGCCTCGCCCTCGAACACGATGAAGCGCCAGGGTGCCAGCTTTTTGTGGTCCGGCACGCGGGCGGCGGCGGTCAGGATCTGCGTCAGCTGCTCGGGCGTGGGGCCGGGATCGCCAAGCAGGCCGCCCGAGGCGGAGGAAGAGCGGCGCGTCAGCAGAGCGTCGAGCAATGGCGTGGTCATGCGGGGTCCCCCAAAGGCTAAGGCAATTCCTGGTTCGCAGGCGCGATCAGACCGGCTATATCAGGTCGAACAGGTGAGCGGGAGGGTGGCGATGCGGGCGAGGGGTCTGGCGAGGATCGGCGGATTGCTGGCCGCGCTGACGCTCGGCCTCGGCTTGGCCGCCGCGCAAACGGCCGCCCCCGCGCCGGATCCGGACGCGCCGCCCGCCAAACGCGCGGTTGTGGTGCTGGACAGTTCGGGAGCGATGCTGGCGCCGTTGGAGCGCTTCAAGAAATACTATCTGGTGCGTAAAAACCTGCAGACCGCACTCTCGACGCCTCCGACCGGGGTGGATATCGGCCTCATCTCCTATGGCCATCGTCGCCGCGCGGCTTGCGACGATATTGAACTGCTGCAGCCGGTCGGCCCGTTCGACGTGCGCGCGTTCTTTCGCGGCCTGACCAGCGTGCGCCCCAAGGGCGTGTCGCCGATCGCGGACAGCCTGAGGCTGGCCGCCTCAGCTCTGGCCGATGGCGGAGCCAAGGGCGGAAAAATCCTGCTGATCGCCGGCTCGCCGGACAGCTGCGAGAGCGATCCCTGCGCCACCGCGGCCGACCTTGCCGCCGCCGATCCGGCGCTCAGCATCGATGTGGTCTGGCTGGCCGATCCGGCGCCGGATTTGACCCAGGCCCAGTGCATCGCCAAGGCGGGGCGGGGTAAGCTTTTTGTGGCAACCACCATGGATGAGTCCGAGCGGATGCTGGTCGAGGCCTTCGCCAGCCTCGGCTCAGCAGCGGTTCTGGCCGCGCCGCCAAAAGCCGAGGCCGTGACAGGGGCGCCGGGGCTCAACCTGTCGGTGACGCTCGGGGGCCCGTCCGGGGTTTATGGCGGCAAAGTCGCCTGGACCGTTCGCAAATCCGATGCCAACGGCCACGGCCAAGTGGTGGCGCACGCCGAGACGGGCGCCATCTATTTGCCATTGCCGCCCGGCGCCTACGATGTGGATGTCAGCGTCGGCAACCTCGCCAAGCATCAGACCGTCGAGGTGCGCGAGGCTGATCCCAGCGAGGTCAGTCTGTCACTGGAGGCGGGCACGCTGGCCGTGAAAGTGACCACAGCCAAAACGTTGCAACCGGGCGATGAGGTCTTTGTCACCGTCTATCGCCTGGGCGAAAGCGCTGATGATGTCCCCGAGACCGTGGCGGTGCAACCGATTTCGGCCGAGCCGCTACTGCTGACGGCGGGCAACTATCGGATCGTCACCTCGCTGCATGACCTGCAGTCCGAACGCACCGTCGCGATTGCCCCGGGCGCCACGCTGGTGAGCGAGATCTCAATGGCCACCGGGGTGCTGCAGATCGATACGCCCGCAGCGGCCACAGAGGCCCAAGCCAGGAGCAACATCGCCTATTTCATCAGCGAGGACGATCCCGAGCAGCCGTTGGGGCAGCGCGACGTGGGCCGTTCGGCGCTGCCCAATCCCAGTTTCGATCTGAAGCCGGGCCTCTACCATGTCTATGCCCGCGAAGGGGCCGCCCAGGCGCGCGTGGACGCCGTCGTGAAAGCCGGCGAGATCACCAAGGTCGCCGTGCCGATCGTGACCGGGCGGCTGAAGCTGGCGCCGCTGGGGTCAGTCGACGGCGCCGAAATCCCCAAGGAGCTGATCAGCTACACCATCGAACGGCTGGGCGAGACCACGACGGCAGGGACGGTGGTGGCGCGCCTCAGCCAGATCGTCGCGCCGCTTGACCTTGAGGCCGGCCGCTATCGGATCACGGGGCGGGTGGGATTGGTGAACGTGTCGGCCTCAGCCGAGGCCATCATCAAGCCCGGGGCGGAGACGAATGTCGAGTTGCGCCCCAGCCTGGCGCTGTTGGCGCTGAACTTCGGCGACGCGCCGGAGACCGCGCAAGACGTGCTGTGGGAAATCCGTGCGCCCAGCGGCAAGGTGGTCTGGGCCACCACCGGCGCGACGCCCCTGGTGCCTCTGGCGCCCGGCGACTACGAGGTGCATGCCTATCGCGCTGGCCGCGACCATCCACAGGCGTTGACACTGGCGGCCAACGAGCACCGCACGGTCGTCATTCGGCCAGAATGATGAGGCGCCTGGTCGTCAGGTTGAGAGACGAGAAACGAAAGGTCGAAGCGTCCTGTTCATGCGGTGGTTCTGCACACTTTTGGTGATGCTCGCAGCGATGCTCGGGGTGCGGCCTGGGTCAGCCGCCGCTGAGCGCGGGCGCGTGCTGCTGGTCGTCGATTCCACGGCTTACATGGGCACCCTGCTCGGCGGCAGCAGCAAGATGGTTGCGGTCGGCAATGCGCTCGCCAGCGTCTGGCCGAACCATGCCGGGCAATTGGATCTCGGCCTGACGGTCTACGGCCATCGCATCAGCGGCCAGCAGGCCTGCACCGATATCGATCCGCGCCGCCGCGTTGCGCCGCTGGCGGCCGAAGGTGCGGGCGATTTGTTCGCCGGCTTGAAGACCAAGGGCGACGCGCCGGTCTCCAAAGCGCTGGCTGCGGTGGCTGCGGCCAAGGATGCCGCGATTGCGGGCAGCGCCATCATTCTGATCGCCGGCGGACCGGACAGCTGCGAGGCCGACCCCTGTGAAGCGGCGACCAAAATCGCCGCCGAGCGCCAGATGCCGATCCACGTCATCGCCATCGACGCCGGGGGCGAGGCGGCTTCGCTGCAATCGCTGAAATGCGTCGCCGACAACACCAAGGGCCATTACTGGCAGGTGGCCAGCACGCTGGAGTTGGCGGCCGCGCTGGACGATGCGCTGGCCTTGGCCCATCTGGCGGGAAATCCGGCGGCAGGGCTGCGCGCCAGCAGTTCGGCAGGGCCCGACACCGGCATCTTGCCCGACGGCGCCGGGTCGCCCGATCTCGCGGCAGATCCCGCTATGATCGCAGGCCTCAACAGCCCCAACGCCAACGGCCCGCCCGGCCAGATCAATCTCTCGGCCCTGCTGACGGACGCCGGCCCGGTGCTGACCACCGGCGTGACGTGGCGGGTCTACGCCGCCAGCGGTCCGACGTTGAAAAAGGTCATGGCCTCGGCCGAGCCCAACCCGGTGCTGACGCTGCCGGCGGGTGACTATCTGATCAATGCCGCCTACGGACGGTCCTACGCCACCCGCAAGATCAAGGTGGCCGAGGGCAGCGCCAAGGCCGAGCTGGTGCTGAACGCCGGCGGGTTGAAACTCGGCGCGCGGCTCGGCGACGGCAGCCTGGTGCCGGCGCAGTTCGTCACCGCGGACATCCTCTCGGACGAGCGCGATCAGTTCGGCACCCGCGCCAAGCTGGCCGAAGGCATCCGACCGGGCGTGGTGGTGCGACTGAATTCCGGCCTCTACCACGTCGCGGCGACCTACGGCGACGCCAACGCCACGGTGCAGTCCGATGTGGCGATCGAAGCGGGCCGCATCACGGATGCGACGGTCACCTTCACGGTCGCTCGCGTCACCTTCCGCCTGGTGCAGCAGGCCGGCGGCGAAGCGCTGACCGGCACCAGCTGGACCGTTTTGGGCGGGGCCGGCGAGACCGTGAAAAAGAGCGTCGCGGCGCTCCCCACCCACATCCTGGCGCCAGGCGACTATTCCGTGGCGGCCGAGCGCGGCGGCAAACAGTTCACGCAGACATTCACAGTCAAAGCTGGGGACGCAATCCAGATCGAGGTGGTGGCGAAGGAATAAGAACTGGTTGTCTTCTTTTTACAATGTAGGTGTCGGCAATTCGCTTTTGATTCGAACGGTTGTCAATTTCAATTCCTTCCAATCCATATCGTCCAAACGTGCGTCAAGTCTAAAAACACCTCGCTGCAGCATTGGCACTCCGATACCGCTAATGCTTAGGGCCGCACGTGTGCCTGCCGCGTTGAACTCTAAGTCAAGTGGCGGGAGGTCGTGGACCACGTTGCCGTCAGTCCCCACAATACGAAAATGACCTTGAGATTTTCCGGGTCGTATGACTTCGATCGGGATCCAAAAAGACAATACAAGGATGATTGGGACCGTTGGGATGATGATCTCGGACGAGTAGACGCCGATTAGCAACTCTTTACCGCTGTCCTCTCGCCTGATTTCATCGCAAACGACAGCTGTTATCAACGAAAGCCTATCATTGGAAACAGGCATAACTCATTCCCCGTTCGGAGGCGGTATCAGCCGCACCTCTGGTAGCGATGGCCTGATCGAAGCCGCGGCCGTTGTGATGCGCATCTTCGCGCTGGCAGTGCTTTGTGTGGGGTAGTCGTCGTAAGCGCGATAATTGCTGCTTGTCGGGGCAGTATCTTCCTTCCGAAACGCGTCAATTTCAACTTCGCCTCCAAGAGCCTCTACAAGGGCACCAAAAGTCTTGAAGGTCCAGTTGCGAGGACCGCTCATGTTCCTGCTGACCCAAGCCGGATCCTTGCCAATGTTAGCCGCCAATTGAGCTTGTGTAAGTCCGGAGGCGCTTCTAAGCTTCCAAAGGCGACGCACAGCGTCAAATGCAAGGCCACGAATTCGGGCCTGCCCAAACTCTGCAAGCTCTTCAGCGTCGAGAGGTTCAAGGGAGGAGTTCAAAGTCATCACAGTTCTCCGTGATATAGTCGTGAACACTTGGCTTGCTGAATGGTGGAGTCTCCGGCAACAGTTTGTTCCAGGCTGCTTCACAATCATGCATCGCCTTTTGCCAGTGCTGCGACGGTTTCCTGCGTACGATCTTTCTGCCGAGGATTTTTCGCGTATAAAGATGTGTCAATATCAGCGTATCTGGTCTGGCAAATCTTGCGAACAATCTGGCTTGCACGACAGGTTCCGTGACACGCATTTCCCAGATTTCCATTGGCGGTGATTGGAGTCACTTCAAGAAACCGCCTTGACGACCATGCGCATAGACGAGCTGACCGCGAACCCATCGTTGCATTGCATCTTCTATCTGAGCACGGCCGACCAGCATGCAAACCGCCGAAGCCCGATCATTCAGTGTTTTGACTGCATCTTCAGTCAAGAAAAGTTCGCGCCTAAGGGGATGCCGGGTTTGTGGTTGAATCCTTGTCAGCTTGCCTGACGCTTCAAGAGCTGCGATATGACTGGCGATTGACATATAAGTCAAGAGTGATGCATTTGAAGAGTTGGGTAACGGTTCCGGAGATCGCGTCGGGAACTTACGCCACCTTCTGCAGCGCGCCGACGATATCGCCGACCACCTTGTTCACCAGCCCGGCATCGTCGCCCTCGGCCATGACGCGGATCAGCGGCTCGGTTCCCGAGGGACGGATGACCAGCCGTCCCGTGTTGCCCAGCTGCAGCCGGCCCTCCTCGATCGCCTGCTTCACCTGGGCATTGTCGAGCGGCTTGCCCTCGCGATAGCGCACGTTTTTCAGCACCTGCGGCAACGGATCGAAGCGCTTGCAGATTTCGCTGACCGGCTTGTCCAGCTGCACGGCGGCGGCGAGGATTTGCAGTCCGGCAATCAAGCCATCGCCGGTGGTCGAGAAATCCGACAGCACCAGATGGCCCGACTGCTCGCCGCCGACATTGTAGCCGTGTTTGCGCATGTATTCGACCACATAGCGGTCGCCAACGGGCGTACGCGCCATGCTCAGGCCGATGCCCTTGACGTAGCGCTCCAACCCCAGGTTGGACATGACGGTCGCCACGATCCCGCCTGCCGCCAGCCGGCCGCGCCGTTGCCAGGTTTCGGCGATCACCGCCAGGAGCTGATCGCCATCGATGATCTGCCCCTTCTCATCGACAATGATGACGCGGTCGGCGTCGCCATCCAGCGCAATGCCGATGTCGGCGCGCACTTCTTTGACTTTTTCGCACAGCGCTTCGGGCGACGTGGAGCCGCATTTCTTGTTGATGTTGGTGCCGTCCGGATCGACGCCAATTTTGATCACTTCGGCGCCCAGTTCCCACAAGGCGAGCGGGGCGACCTTGTAGGCGGCGCCGTTGGCGCAATCGATGACGACGCGGCGTTTGTCGAACTTCAGGTTGCGCGGCAGCGTGCGTTTGGCGAACTCGATGTAGCGCTCCTGCGCGCTCTCGATGCGGGTGGCGCGGCCGATGCGCGTGGAGTCCGCCAGCAGTTCGGCCGACGGCGCATCCATCAGCGCTTCGATCTTCTCTTCGATTTCATCCGAGAGCTTATAGCCGTCCGGCCCGAACAGCTTGATGCCGTTGTCGGAAAAGGCGTTGTGCGAGGCCGAGATCATGACGCCGAGATCGGCGCGCAAGGACCGCGTCAGCATGGCGACGGCCGGCGTCGGCATCGGGCCGAGCAGGAACACGTCCATGCCCACCGAGGTAAAGCCCGACTGCATGGCTGATTCAATCATGTAGCCGGACAGCCGCGTATCCTTGCCGATCACGACCCGGTGGCGGTGCGACCCCTTGGAGAACATATGCCCGGCCGCCATGCCCACCTTGAGGGCGATTTCGGATGTCATGGGGTGCTTGTTGGCCTGCCCGCGAATGCCGTCAGTGCCGAAATAGCGTCGTGCCATCAGTGTCCCCTGAAATGCCCGTCCAACGCTGGCAAAGCTCGCCCCGAAGCGAAGCGCCAGCGAACCGGCATCATAGCGAACCAATCCAGATTGACAAACGCCGATGGCCCCCCTACTCCATCGCGTCCGTGCCCGGATGGCGGAATTGGTAGACGCACTAGCTTCAGGTGCTAGCGGGGGAAACCTCGTGCAGGTTCGAGTCCTGTTCCGGGCACCAACGAATTCAGTTCCGTGATCGACCGAACGGGATTTAACGGTCTGGCCGGTACGCTGGCATGGCGTCGCCTCGGTTCCCTTCAATCAATGCCTCGCCCAAGATTGCGACATATCCCCCGTAGTCCTTGCGCTGAGCGGCTTTGGCCGCCCGTATTTCGGTGAGATAGTCGATCAAGCGCCAATCGATCGAGTGACCATGCCTTCGCGCCAAGGCCGTCACAAGGATTTGAGTGGCACGTCCGTTGCCTTCACGAAACGGGTGGAGAAAGTTCAATTCACCCCAACAGGACGACAGTGCTTTTATAACGTCTTCACGGCCGCTTGCGGCCGTCGCCGCTTTCGCGAACAGTGGCAGTATCTCGCGGTCAGCCCACGTTCGAAGGACGCCGGGCGGCGCAAAAACAGTCTGGCCTTTGGCCAGGTCAACCACGCGGAACTTCCCTGCCCAAATGTACAAGTCACCAAACAGGCGGCGGTGGATGCCTCGCCAAGTCGTTGAATTGATTGATTTTGTCCGATCCGCATAAGCGAGCGCATCGGGGGCGTTCAATGCTGCAAGATGATACTCCACCCTCTGCAGCGTATCGCGGTCTCGGATGTCCAACAGATTGATAAGGACCTGCGAGCCGTCAGGGTAGAGATAGTGGTCTGTCAAGCCAACGCCTTGGCGCTTTGTTCCACCGACGCGATCTTGACTACAAGAGACACGTATTCCTGACGCGAAATTCGTCCCGAGGCATACAGGTCGACCAACCGACCATCTGTCGCATTCGGGGTAGCTCCTTGTAACCGATTAAGCTGCCAACCGAACAGCAATCCAGCGCGGCGCTCAGCGATTTCGCTCAACGCAAGTGGCGACCTGCGGTTCTCATAAGGCGCTAGGATGTCGTCGACCATTTGACGGTCCAATCTTCAAGGCTTCCAGTCTCAACCTATCATGATGGGCATCGGTCCGCGAGACTTGAATGCCTGCTAATCACCGCTGCCTCCTACAAGCGCTTGGCTTTGTGCGTCGGCTTTGCCACTATGGGCGGTATTGGCGACGGATCGTCGCGCTGAAATCGTTCAAGGGAGTGCGTGCATGGTTCGCATCGGTACAACATTGGTAGCAGCGGCGGTTGCGGTCGCCGCCCTCGCCGGCACGGCGTCAGCTGGCCCCACGCTGGACGCCATCAAGAAAGCCGACGTCCTCAAATGCGGCGTCAACACCGGCCTTGGCGGCTTCTCGATCGCAGATAGCGCCGGCAAATGGACCGGCCTCGACGCCGATGTCTGCCGCGCGGTTGCGGCCGTGACGTTGGGCGACGCCAACAAGGTCAAATTCGTGCCGCTCTCGGCCCAGCAGCGTTTTACGGCGTTGCAGAACGGCGAGATCGATATGCTGTCGCGCAATTCCACCTGGACGCTGCAGCGCGACACCAAGCTCGGGCTGAACTTTACCAACGTGACGTTCTACGACGGCCAGGGCTTCATGGTGCCCAAGAAGCTGGGCGTGAAGAGCGCCAAGGAGCTGAATGGCGCGACCGTCTGTGTGCAGACCGGCACCACCACCGAACTGAACTTGGCTGACTGGTTCCGCGCCAACAGCCTCACCTTCAAGCCGGTCGTGATCGAGCAGCAGCAGGAAGTGCTCGCCGCCTTCTTCTCGGGCCGTTGCGACGTGTACACCACGGATCGCTCGGGTCTGGCTTCGTCGCTGAAGAACGATGCGCCCAATGGCGGCGCGGACTATATGGTGCTGCCGGAAGTGATCTCCAAGGAGCCGCTCGGGCCGGTGGTGCGCCAGGGCGATGAGCAGTGGACGGACATCGTCAAATACACCGTCTACGCTCTGATCCAGGGCGAAGAGTCGGGCATCACGGCGGCCAATGCCGACGAGATGGTCAAGTCGTCGAAGGACCCGACCGTGCAGGGCCTGTTGGGCGTCAAGAACGCCGAAGGCAAGACGTCGGGCAACGGCGAAGCGCTCGGCCTTTCGGAAGATTGGGCTGTGCGCGCCATCAAGGCCGCCGGCAACTACGCCGAGATCTACGAGCGCAACATCAAACCGCTCGGGCTTGAGCGCGGCATCAATGCGCTGTGGAGCGCGGGCGGGCTGATGTACTCGCCGCCGCTGAGGTAGAGCGCGAACCTTCCCTCTCCCCCGTTTTCCGGGGGAGAGGGTGCCCTGAAAGGGCGGGTGAGGGGCAGCCGCTTGCTCCGTCCTCTCTTCGTTGCAGCAGGCTTTGTCCTTGTTGCGGCCCCTCACCCCGACCCTCTCCGCCTCGCGAAGAAAGTGCGAGGGGGAGAGGGGGCGCGGACCTCTGTGTGCGGTGTTTTGTGGCATTAGGTTCAGTATCAATCACATCTGCCCCACCGCCGCGCACCCGTCCAGGTGGGGCGCTTGCCGCCATCGGCTTGCGGGCGGCGGCGTTCTTGCTGCCGCTCCTGGTCGGATATGTCGCCGGTTACGTCCCGATGCAGATCCTGTTCGGGCTGTTCGCCGTCGGCGGCATACTTGGCGCGCTGATTATTCCGGATCGCTACCTCAAGGGTCTGTTCTGGGAAATCCTGGCCATCAGCCTCATCCTGACGCTGGGCGCCTATCTCACGCACAACACCATCGTGAACCTGTCGGAGCGCAAAATCGCGACCGGCTATGGCTTTCTCGACCGCGAATCCCGCTTCGAGATCAGCGAAACGCTCATCCCCTATTCGGCCGCGTCCACTTATGGCCGCGCCATGCTGGTCGGCGTGCTGAACACGCTGAAAGTCTCGGTCATCGGCATTGCGCTGGCCACACTCCTGGGCGTCAGCATCGGCATCCTGGGCCTCACCCGCAACTGGCTGGTGGCGCGGCTGTGCGGCGGCTACATCCATTTCCTGCGCAACATCCCGGTGCTGCTGCACATTTTCCTTTGGTACACCGTGATCACCAACCTGCTGCCGCCGATCCGGCAGGCTCTTTCGCCGGTGGCAGGCGTGTATCTGTCGCAGCGCGGCTTCTTCTTTCCCATCCCGGTGCCGGCGCTGGGTTGGACGGCCGCCGTCTACGGACTGATCTTTGGCGCGGTGTTGGCGTGGCTCGTCTACCGCTATGGCCGCGCGCAGCTTGATAGGACGGGAACGCCCTTTCCCTCCGGCCGCATAGGGATCGCGCTCGTCATCGGACTACCGATTCTGACCTGGCTGATCTTCGGCGCACCAACCGCTTTCAGTGTCCCCGAGCTGAAGGGCTTCAATTTTGAAGGCGGAACCAGCTGGTCGCCGGAATTCTTCGCCATCCTGGGGGCGCTCGCCACCTACACCTCGGCGTACATCGCGGAGAACACGCGCGCCGGCATCCTGGCCGTCTCGCGCGGACAAATCGAGGCGGGGCGCTCGCTGGGTATCTCGGAAGGCGTCATCATGCGCCAGGTCATCCTGCCCCAGGCGCTGCGCGTGATCATTCCGCCGACCACGAACCAATATCTCAATCTGACCAAGAATTCCTCGCTCGCGGTGGCCGTGGGCTATCCCGATCTGGTCAGCATTTCCAACACGACGCTGAACCAGACCGGCCAGGCCATCGAGTGCATCTCGATCATCATGATGGTGTACCTCTCCACCAGCCTCACCACCTCAGCGCTGATGAACTGGTACAATCGCAGCATCAAGCTGGTGGACCGGTGATGGCGGTGGACACGGCCCGCACCGCGCCAGCGGCCACTCCGATCGGAGCGGGGGGATGGTTGCGCGCAAACCTGTTTTCCAGTCCGCTCAATTCATTTCTGACGATACTGGGCGTTGGCATTCTGGCGCTGATTGTCCCGCCGCTGTTGCGATGGGGCGTCATCAATGCCGCCTGGAGCGGTGGCCTGGAGGCCTGCAAGACCATCCAGGGGACGGGCGCCTGCTGGGTGTTCATCGGCGAGAAATACCGGCTGATGCTGTTCGGGCTCTATCCGTATCAGGAGCAGTGGCGCCCGCTGCTGATGATGGTCATCCTGATCGGGCTGCTGGTCGCCAGCATGAACCGCGCCTTCTGGCGGCCATGGCTGGGGATGGCCTGGATCGCCGGCTACCTCGCCATGGGCGTCCTGATGTGGGGCGGCGTGCTCGGCCTGCCGTTCGTGGAAACCGATAAGTGGGGCGGCCTGCCGCTGACGCTGATCCTCACCGTTAACGCCATCGTTTTCTCGTTCCCGCTCGCCATCGCGCTTGCGCTCGGGCGGCGCAGCGATCTGCCCGTGATCCGTACCATCTGCATTTTCTTTATAGAGATTGTGCGCGGCGTACCGCTGCTCAGTGTGCTGTTTGTCTCTAGCTTGATGATCCCGCTGTTCCTGCCCTCGGGCATGGACATCAACAAGCTGCTGCGCGCGCAGATCGGCATCATCCTGTTCACGGGCGCCTATGTGGCCGAGGTGATCCGCGGCGGCCTGCAGGCGCTGCCAAAAGGCCAGATGGAGGCCGCCGATTCGCTAGGGCTCGGTTACTGGCAGAAGACCGGCTTCATCGTGCTGCCGCAGGCGCTCAGCCTGGTCATCCCGCCGATGGTGAATTCCTTCATCGCCACCTTCAAGGACACCAGCCTGGTCATCATCATCGGGTTGTTCGATCTGTTCGGGTCCGCGCGAATGGCCGCGAACGACCCCGCGTGGCGGCCGTTTTATGTCGAGGGCTTGTTGTTCGTGGCCCTGATCTATTTTGTGTTCTGCTATTCGCTGGCGACCTACAGCCGCTATCTGGAAAAATTGGCCCGCAGGGGAGACGTGCGTTGAGGGACCCTGAAACAACCGCGCCGATCATCCGTATCGATCATGTCAGCAAATGGTACGGCGTGTTTCAGGCTTTGAAGGATGTCAATCTGGATGTCGCGCGCAAAGAGCGCATCGTCATCTGCGGCCCGTCCGGCTCGGGCAAGTCGACGCTGATCCGCTGCGTCAACAAGCTGGAGGATTTTCAGCAGGGGCGCATCGAAGTTGACGGCGTGACGCTGGACGAGAACGTCAAGAACATCGAGCACGTGCGGCGCGAGGTCGGCATGGTGTTCCAGCAGTTCAACCTGTTCCCGCATCTCACCATCCTGCAGAATCTCACGCTCGCTCCGATCTGGGTGCGCAAAATGCCCAAGAAGGACGCCGAGGCCGCCGCCATGGCCTATCTGGAGCGTGTGCAGATCGCCGAACAAGCGGGCAAGTTCCCCGGCCAACTCTCGGGCGGTCAGCAGCAGCGCGTCGCCATCGCGCGTTCGCTCTGTATGAACCCCAAAATCATGCTGTTCGACGAGCCAACGTCCGCGCTCGATCCCGAAATGATCAAGGAAGTGCTGGAGGTGATGGTGGGCCTGGCCCGCGACGGCATGACCATGTTGGTGGTCACGCACGAAATGGGCTTTGCGCGCGAGATCGCCGACCGGGTGGTGTTCATGGACAAGGGGGAGATCGTGGAACAAGCCCCGCCAAAGGCGTTTTTCGCAAATCCGAAATCGGAGCGGACCAAACTGTTCCTGAGCCAGATCCTAGGGCATTGAGCGCTGGTCACTGAAGGAAAATAAATATGACAGCGATGGAATAAAAAAGCGCCCAGGAACCCTAGTCGTTTTTTAAGATATGGATAATATTTATCAGAAATTCACAATCCCATCGCAATTGAGTCAGGCAAATGTAAGGTGAGACCACATATAAAAACCGGGCACGAGTTTAACCGCCGGACCAAGCACCCGCAGAGGTCCATCGGTTGCCGGCCAGCTTCGCCTGCCATCCCAGAGCTACCCCGCATTTGGGAACGGGCGAAGCTGGCGACTTATCCCGCGTTGCCGGAGTCGCCATGTCGAACGTGATGTCCACAGTAGCCGATCTGGGCTCGAGCCAGAGCCTGTCAATTTTGGTCGTTGGAGGCCTGGTGATCATCGCCACCTCCGCAATCTGGTCAGCGATCGAGCGCTATTGGGAACGGGTTGGCCTGCAGCGCGACATCTGAAAGCCCCACCTCGGCGATCCCGATGGACTTGGCCATCAGCACGGCGTCTTCGGCGGCCTGGCCATCTGTTACAGAGTAATATCCTTTGCGGCGGCCTGTTTCACCAAATCCGGCCCGAACATAGAGTTCGCGGGCGCCAAGGTTTGAGACGCGCGCTTCAAGATTGAGGCGCACGATTTGTTCGGCCGCCAGTTGCCGCTCCAGTTTCTGGAGCAGCGCCCGCCCAAGACCCTGGCGGCGATGCTCGGGCGCAACGCAAATGGCCAGTACTTCGGCTTCGTCGGCGGCTGCGAAAGCGAGGATGAAGCCGATGACCGCGCCATCCTGTTCGGCTTGGAAACCGCGCGCAGCATCGGCGTCGATCAATCTCTTAAGGCCCGGTTCGGCCCAGCCGTCGGCCGCGGGCATACAGCGGCGATGCAGGTCCGCGAGCGCCGTGGCGCGCTCACTCCGTATCGGGATTAAGTCGGTAGCGCTCATGGCGCCGGAACAGCCATGGGCTTGGCGTCGGCATCGCGCAAATACAGCGGATCGAGCTTCAACGTCAGCGGGGCCGCGTCGGCCAGCAGCGCCAGATGCCGGGCGTGCGGCTGCAGCTGGGGCAGGATCGCGACAGCCTCGCCACCAGCTGCGGTGACGGCATCGGCCAGCAGGTGCCCTCCCGATCCCACCGCGATGATGCGGCGGCCCCGGAGCGCTTGCGCAAGATCGGCGGGCGCGCACAGTTGCGGCGGCGCGACCGGCTCGGCGATGCTGGCGCCAAAGGCCTCGGCATAGATCCGCCCGGCCCGCGCGTCCATGCAGGCGACCAGCGTCGTCCCCGCGCGCGCCACGCCGAGTACGCCGCCCTCAAGCAGGGTTTCAGCGCGGAAGGCAAGCACAGTCAGGCTGGACAGCGTCACCACGGGCAGCCCAAGCGCCAGCTTTAATCCGCGCACGGCTGAAAGGCCGATGCGCGCGCCGGTAAAGCTGCCGGGGCCAATGGTTACGGCGAGCCGCGACAGGTCTGACAGGCGCAAGCCCGACGTCCGCACCAGCGCATCGATCATCGGAACGAGCACTTCGGCATGCCCGGTCGCCATCTCGCGATAGTCCTCGCGGATCTGCGGATTGCCGTCCGCCCCACGCAGCCGCAGCGCGACCGAGCAGGCGCCAAAACAGGTGTCGATGGCGAGGGTCGGGGACATGATGTTCATCTTCGGCATGACGAGTCGGTGCGGCGAAGACAAGGGCACGAGCCGAAGATGGACATCGTGTCCCCGGTTTCATCACGTGCAGAGACCGGGGACACGATATCCATCTTCGCGGGAACTTCGGCCGTGTGCAATCGCGAAATTATCGGCCCGCGTCAATGAACATCATGTCCCCACCCCTACACCGGCCGGACTTCCAAAACTTCCGGGACATAGTGCTTCAGCATGTTCTCGATGCCGTTGCGCAAGGTCGCCGTGCTCGACGGGCAGCCTGAGCAGGCCCCACGCATGGAGAGCGACACCACGCCCTCGCGAAAACCGCGGAAGACGATATCGCCGCCGTCGTTGGCCACCGCCGGGCGCACGCGCGTCTCGATCAGCTCCTTGATGGTGTCGACAATTTCCTGGTCGTCGGTCGAATAGTCCTCGGCCTCGGCGTCAGCTGCGTCCGAATTGGCCGCCCCCGCCACCACCGGCGCACCCGACATGTAATGCTCCATGATGACGCCCAACACCGCCGGCTTCAGGTGCTGCCAGGCGAGGGTTTCGGACTTGGTCACGGAAATGAAGTCCTGGCCCAGGAACACGCCCTCGACGCCATCAATGCCGAACAGGCTGGAGGCCAGTGGCGAGGCGGAGGCGTCGCCGAGAGTGCGATAGTCGAGCGTGCCGGTGGCGAGGACCGCCTTACCGGGGATGAATTTCAGCGTGGCCGGGTTCGGCGTGGCTTCAGATTGGATGAACATGGCGATCTCGCGGGGGAGCCTGCGCGGCAGACTCGGACGGGGTTGCAGTTTGGAAGCATTCTATAGTGGGACGGGGGTGGGGTCAAAGGCTGCCGGCGGCTGGCTAACCACCAACGCCGCTCACGGTAATCCGCCCTTTTGCGCCCCTGCCTGACCGCTTGTGTACAACAATCTCCACATCACGATCAAAAGCAGTGAGAAATCCCATCAACCGTTCGATCAAATAGTCCCGGAAATTGCCTTTGAACAGCCGCGATACTTCCGGCTGACTGATGCCCATCAGCGCGCCAGACTTCGCTTGCGTCAACTTCCGAAGGTTGCTGAGCCGGTAAAGTTCAGCGACAATTTGCGCCTTCACAAAATGCGTCTCGGCGTCGGGCAGGCCGAGGTCAGCGAAAATGTTGTCGCTGCCTTCAAAAACCTCAATCACAGCCGCTTTTTCTGCGGTTGCATCACTTCGCTTTCTTGTCGAGGTCTTCAGCATCTCAAGCCCTTCTCCCCGCCAGCACCCAATACACCCCTCCCGCCAAAAACCCGGCCGTCGCGATCAGCAGCAGGAACGGCGTCTGCCACGGCATCTGCGCGCTGGCCGCTGCCCCGCTCCCGGAGGCCAGCCGCAGCATCACCGGCAGCGCGGCGAACGCGATCCCGCCGGCCGCGAGGTAATAGGTCAGCGAGCGGATGCGCGCGACTTCGGCGATGATCAGCACGATCAGGCCGGGCACCAGCGTGAACGCGGTTGCGACGGGCAGCAGCGCGCCGGCCTGGCCGAGCACTTTTTCGGCGACGCTGAGCCAGCCTTCGACGGCTGCGCCATCGGCGGGCGTTTCGGCGGCGGCCAAGCGCGTCATCCATTCCAGCCCGAAGGCGAGCATGAAGGTGAGGCCCGCAAAGCTGGCGATGACCGCTGCGACAGCGACCCAGAGGAGGCGGAGGAGGAATTTCATCGGGGGCTCATGACTTGGGAAGGCCTAGCAACGCGCACGGAACACCTTCTCCCATTGGGAGAAGGTGGCGCACTGCGCCGGATGAGGGGATTGGCGGCGCGAGGTGGCACGAGTGTGCTTCAAACTTCGGTCGCAATCCCCTCATCCGCCCTTTGGGCACCTTCTCCCAATGGGAGAAGGGGATGGAACCGCAGCGACTGTGCAAGCTGACAAGAAGAACCGTCCTGAGACGAACGCGAGTCGGGCTCACGAACTCACCCCCTCCAACCTTCGGCTCGCACTCGCCCGCACCTTCTCGCTGGCGCTCTTGAGCTGCCCGCAGGCGGCCATGATGTCCCGCCCGCGCGGTGTGCGCACCGGACTGGCGTAGCCCGCCTTGTTCACCACCTCGGCGAACTTCTCGATCTGGCCCCAGTCCGAGCACTCATACGGCGCGCCGGGCCAGGCGTTGAACGGGATCAGGTTGATTTTCGCCGGGATGTGCGCCAGCAGCCGCACCAGCTCGCGGGCCTCGGCCAAACTATCGTTCACGCCCTTCAACATCACGTACTCGAACGTGATTCTCCGCGCGTTCGACGCCCCGGGATAATCCCGGCAAGTCTGCAACAGCTCGGCCAGCGGATATTTCTTGTTGATCGGCACCAGCACGTCGCGCAGCTCATCGCGCACCGCGTGCAGCGAGATGGCGAGACCCGTCCCGCTGGTCTCGCCCCAGCCTGGGATTTCGGGCACGACGCCTGATGTCGACAGCGTGATGCGACGCTTGCTGAGCGACAGGCCCTCGCCGTCCATGGTGACCGCCATGGCCTCGCGGACGTTGTCGACGTTGTACAGCGGTTCGCCCATGCCCATCAGCACGACGTTGGTGATGGCGCGATCGCCGACCGGGATCAGCCCGCCGTCCGTGGGTTTTGCCGCCCCTGGCCAATCGCCAATGCGGTCGCGCGCGACCAGGATCTGGCCGACGATTTCCTGTGCGGTGAGGTTGCGGACCAGCTTCTGCGTGCCAGTGTGGCAGAACGAGCAAGTCAGCGTGCAGCCGACCTGGGACGAGATGCACAGCGTGCCGCGGTCGGCTTCGGGAATGAAGACACATTCGACTTCCGGGCCGCCCCGCGCGTCGCGCGCATTGCCGGCCAAGCGCAGCAGCCACTTGCGCGTGCCATCGATGGACACCTGCTCGGCGACGATTTCCGGTCGCGCGAGGCTGAAAGCGGCCGTTAAGTCGGCCCGCAGCTCCTTGGATATGTCCGTCATATCGTCAAAGGTTGTAGAGCCCTGGACATAGAGCCAGCGCCACAACTGCTTGGCGCGCATGCGCCGCGCCTTTTCAGGGATGCCGATATCGGCCAGGCGCGCGGCCAAGCCGGCATGGCTCAGCCCCGCCAGCGACGGCGGCGGGGCAGACGGAGGCGCAACGGCAGGCGCCGCAGACAAAGCGGTGAATGTGGTCATGGCCGATATGTAGTGCGAATTCAGCGCGCCGGGAAGTCTACCAATTCGCCTCGCGGTCGCCGCCGACGAACTGGGCGCTGATGTCGGTATATTCGAACAGCTCAACCTTGGTCCCGCTCGGATCCTTGATCCAGGCCTGCCAGGTGTCGTCGCAGCCCTTTTTCTTCTGGCCGTCGCGGATCTCGATCTTGTGCTGACGCAGCACTTCCAGCGCCTTGTCGAGGCTTTCCACCTCAAGGCAGAGATGATCGACCTGGCCTTGGTGCGCGAACGGAGCCTCCGGATTGGTGAACACCTCAATGAAGGTGCGCGCGCCAGCGTCCAGATAGAAGCCGATTTTTCCGCCCGTGCGGGTAAAATCGAACATCTTTTGGAGGCCGAGCACCCCGCAGTAAAAATGTTCGGCGGCCTTCAGGTCGTGCGACAGCACGCAGACGTGGGCCAGTTGTTTTGCGCCAATTCCTGTCATTGTCGGTACTCCGAATTGTGAGTGGTGAGTGGTGAGTGGTGAGTGGTGAGTGGTGAGTGGTGAGTGGGCAATGATGGGGGCGATACTGAATGATTCGATAGAGGTGATGGACGGTGTCCATAGGTGGCTTCAAGTTGCTTTGACCACTCCCGACTCACCACTCACCCCTTGCCCTTGAGCCAAGCCCGGATCAGCTCCCGGTGCCGTTCGCCCGAAAAACTCGGGAAATGTCCGCCGTGCACAAGCCGCACCGGCAGCCGCAGTAGGCGCTCCATCGAAGCGATGTAATCACCGGCGTGGCTTTGGGCCAAATCCTCAATCAGTGGGCCATCGTAGAAAATGTCGCCGGAAAAGAGGATGCCGCTCGCGGCTTCCCAAAGCGCGATGCCTCCCGGTGAATGGCCGGGCGTGTGCACCACCTCCAGCCGCCGGTCGCCGAGGTCGATGATGTCGCCATCGGCCAGGATGCGGGTCGCTGGGGCGGCTTTGACCGTATACGTATTGGACTGGTACGGCAGCGGCGGCAGGCTGGTGAAAATCTCGTCGGTGACATAGGGATCGATGAAGATATTGTTGCGCGTCGGATTGGCGAGATACTCCGCCTCCGCCCCATGCACGGCGCGCTCGGAAAACTCCGCATGCGCCCCGATGTGGTCGTAGTGGGTGTGGCTGGCGACCGCGATCAAGGGGCGCTCGCTGACGATTGGGACGTAGTCGCGCAAACTCACGACGCCCATCCCGCTATCGATCAGCGCATCCCGGTCCCGCCCCCGGACGTGCCAGATGTTGCAGCGGAAGAACGGCACGATGTGCGGTTCGTAGATCCACGTCACGCCGTCGGAAAGGGGACGGGTTTCGTACCATTGGTCGGGGGTGACGCGGAGAAGGGTCATGACGCGAGCATCGCACCAAGCCGCACGAGGGCGACCCACGGGTCGCCCCTACCACGGCGCGGTCGTAGGGGCGCCCCGTGG
>JANMVX010000007.1:0-24250 GCA_031393505.1 Hyphomicrobiaceae bacterium
CTACCGACCACCGGCCCCAGAAACGGCTTCTCCGCCATTGCCGCCTTCCGGTTCCGCTACGCTCCACCTCCAGACGGCAATGGCAGTGGAGGTGACAATGCACTAACAATCAACACGGACCACTCAGTGGGGGCCGGTCAACTGGCGAGGTCCGTGCCCAGTGATGCTGCCATGCGCCGAATGACCGGTGCCATGTGACACTGCGGCCCGGACGACGCGGGCGCGTGGATCGATGTAGCTGCGGGAATAGCGCTCGGCCACCGCCGCCTTTCGCGCTCCACGGTCGCCAGCCGATGGCCTCGGCAGATGGTCGCTGGGTGATCTCGTGCAACGGCGAAATCTACAATCATCGCGAAAACCGCGTGACCCTCGAAAAGGAGGGGCGCGCCCCGCAAGACGGTTGGCGCGGGCACTCGGATATCGAGACGCTGGTCGCCGCGATCGCTGCTTGGGGTCTCCCCAAGGCACTCGAACGCACTGTGGGCATGTTCGCGATCGCCTTGTGGGACCGCCGCGATCGACTACTCGCCCGCGACCGGTTCGGCGAGAAACCTTTGTACTGGGGCTGGAGCGCGAACAGGATCGTGTTCGCCTCCGAGCTCAAAGCCATCCGCGCGCTACCCGGCTTCGCCAACCCGGTGTCTCGCGCGGCGCTCGCGATGCTGGCGGCGCGAACCTATATCCCGGCCCCGTTCTCGATCTACGAGCGGATCTACAAGCTCCAGCCCCGGAACGATCCTGACGCTTTCGGCCGATGCGACAATCTCGCCGCGCGACACCGCGCCGCAGCCGGGCCAGCGTGGCAAGTGTTTCGCCCTTGACCAATACTGGTCGTATCGCAACGTGGTCGACGCGGGCGTCGCGGACCCGATCGCCGACGAGGAAGATGCCCTGGAACGGCTCGAAGCCGCGCTCGCGCAAAGCATTGCGAGTCAGGCGGTGGCCGATGTCCCGGTCGGCGCGTCCCTTTCCGACGGGATCGATTCCTCGACGGTCGTTGCGCTGTATCAGCGCCATACGGCAAAACCGGTGCGGACCCTCACGATCGGATTCGACGAGGCCGGGTTCAACGAGGCCGAATACGCCAAGCAAGTCGCAGCCTACCCCGGGACCGACCACAACGAACTCTACGTCACCGCAAACGATGCGCGCGAGATCATTCCTCTGCTGCCAGCCATCTATGACGAACCGTTTGCTGATTCCTCGCAGATTCCGACTTTCCTGGTCAGTCGATTCGCGCGCCAGCAAGTGACCGTGGCCTTATCGGGCGACGGCGGCGACGAACTGTTCGCGGGCTACAACCGCTATCGCGCAGCGCCGCAGCTGTGGCACTGGCTCAAGAAGGTCACTCGGCCCGTGCGACGCTCGCTCGGCGGTGCGCTGGGCCTGGTCCCGCCGGGAATATGGAACGCGGGCTGCGGCGCACGCCCCTCGCACTTCGCGGCCAACATCCGGCGGGCACTGCACATCGCTCGCGAGGTGCGGGGGTTCGACGACGTCTATCTCAGTTTCTTCGACGATTGGGTGACCGACGATACGCCGGTGATCGGTGCGTCCCCGGTCCCGGACCCTTCGACATGGCGCTGGCAGGGGGCGCATCCGACATGGCCCGGATGATGTATTGCGAGGCGATGAGCTACTTACCCGACGACATCCTGTGCAAGGTGGATCGCGCTGCGATGGCGGTCGGTCTCGAGACGCGGGTGCCTTTCCTCGATCACCGTGTCGCCGAAGTTGCGGCGCACATCCCGGTCGGGATGAAGATACGCGACGGCCAGGGCAAGCACATCCTGAAACGCCTGCTTTATCGCCATGCTCCTCGCGAATTGTTTGACCGGCCCAAGGCGGGTTTCGCGATTCCGGTCGGACAGTGGCTCAGGGGTCCATTGCGCGACTGGGCCGAGCATCTGCTGACACCAGGACGGTTGGCGGGCGATGGCTACTTCGATGCCGCCATGGTCCGCGAACGCTGGCAAGCCCACCTCGACGGGCGCTGCGATGCGATTTCGGCGTTATGGCCGGTGCTGATGTTCCAGGCCTGGCTCGACGACCAGAGCTATGCGCTGGCAGCGTGAGCAAAGGTTATAAGCTCACCGATGACAGATACGTCAAGAGATAGCCATCGATCCCAGATCCCCGCGCATCTATCGCAGTGTCAATCGGTTGTCCTCTCCCCCTTGATGCGACCGACACTTCACGAGGCAGCCGACCCCGTCCCAGGCCGGATGCCTCGACATTTTGCAGAACGGGTATCCCGTGCGCGATGCGATAATTGCACTCGTATTCGCTCTGATCGCCGTAATCCGGACCACCATCTTTCATCTTGAAGCCCTGAGCGTGGCGACCCGGTTTTCGCTCCGGCGCTGCCCTCGTAGCGTTTTGGTCGCGGGCGTCCTCACTCTGGTCATCCTGGTCCATCTGATCGAAATCACTGGATACGCGATTGTCTATTGGATCGCGGATGTCCCTCTGGACATTGGTTCCATTAGTGGCGAGCAACCGCATGTACTTGATATGTTCTACTTTACCGCAGAGATCTATTCGTCATTGGGCTTGAACGATATCATGCCGCATGGTGCCTTGCGCCCGATCGGATCTATCGGCTCGATCATTGGTATCCTGCTACTCGCCTGGTCGGGTGCATATCTCTTTGCTTTTGCCGATCAATTGGGCAGGGAACGTTTTTCTGGCGATTGAAAGCCGTTACATCTTTATATTCCGAATTTTCGGCGGGCGTCGGCAGATCGAAGCGTAACCGGCCATACGCGAGGATTCCCGGCGGTCTAAAATCTTCGGGATTATTTGTAGGTGATCTGCGTTTCGGTGCCCGAAATCCCGTCGACGCTCATCACCTGACTGCAAATCGTGCCGCCCTCGGCGGTGCGTGATCTGGGGGAAATCATGGAGCGGCCGATCTTTTTCGACGCCAGCGGACGTCGCAACCGATTGACGATGCGCGGCTTCTTCATCGCGCTGTTGCTGCTGGCCGTAACAGCTGCGGTATTTGCCTTCACGCTAATCGACGTTCCGATACCCGGACCGCTGGCGTTGTCGATGGAGCGCCCGCAGGCCCGCCCTTTGTCGCAGAAAGTCAATCTGACGCTGGCGCGGATCAGGACATGGTTGCCCGGCGGGACGACCGCCGCGCTGCAGCGTGTCAACCAGGTGCGGATCGGTTTCTATGTTCCCTGGGACGATGCCAGCCGCGCCTCGCTGGCCGCGCATATCGGTGAGCTCGACTGGCTCGTTCCCGGCCTGATTTCCGTAACGGGTGCCGATCACCGCCTGACCGTGTTCCCGGACCGGCCGCTGCAGGCGCTGCTGGAATCGACGCCGAAGCCACCCGCGATCGTGCCGATGGTCCAGAATGTGCTGGACGGGAAGTGGGATGGAGCGGGCATGGCTGCCTTGCTGCACGACTCCAAGGCCAGGGCCGATCTGCTCAACCGTCTCGAGTCCCAGTTCGTTTCGCAAAAGGCCATCGGCGTGATGTTCGATTTCGAGGAACTGCCAGTCTCCGCCCAGGGCGACTATCTGACTTTCCTGAAGGAAGCGAAAGCCCGCTATGCCAAACATAAGTGGCTGATCACGCTCGCTGTTCCGGTCGATAACACGGACTGGAACCTGGGTGTGTATGCCAGGACTGCCGACCGCCTCGTGCTGATGAACTACGATCAGCATACCACCGACGCCGAGGCAGGACCGATTGCGGGACAGCAGTGGTTCGTCGATCGCCTCAAGGCTGCGCTCGCGGTCGTTCCGCGCAACAAGGCCATCGTCGCCGTGGGCAGTTACACTTACGACTGGACCGGCAACGCCCGGGGCGACACCGGCTCGGTCGAAGAGGCGTGGCTCGCCGCGCACGACAGCCAGGCTCCTATCCAATTCGACAAGGCCAGCGGCAATCCGACCTTCAGCTATGACGAGAATGGCGATGCGCACACCGTGTGGTTTCTCGATGCCGCAACGGTCTGGAACCAGCTGAGGGCAGCCGACATGGAAGGCGTTGCCGGCGTGGCGCTGTGGCGGCTTGGTACCGAGGATCCGGGTGTATGGCCTGTGCTCGACGCCTTCCAGACCGGCAGGCTGCCCAATCTGACCACCTTGCTGTCGCTGAGCAACGTCGATATCGAAGGCAATGGCGAAATCCTGAGGATCGAGGAGCAGCCGGTTCCAGGCAGCCGCACACTTACCCAAGGCAGCTCGGGGCTGCTAGTAGACGAACGATACACGGCGCTCCCCACCCCCTTTGTGATAGGTCGCACGGGCTTTCGAAAGGGTCTCGTCGCGCTTAGCTTCGACGACGGGCCGGAGCCGGAATGGACGCCGCAGATCCTCGACATCCTCAAGGCCAAGCAGGTTCCAGGCACTTTCTTCGTCATCGGCGAGAACGCCATGCCGCATCCCTTCCTGCTCAACCGGATCGTCGATGAAGGCAGTGAGATCGGCAATCACAGCTTCACCCACCCGAACCTCGCCCAGGTTTCGGCCGAGGGAACGCGTCTCGAACTGAACAGCACCACGCGGCTGGTCGAGGCCTATACCGGGCGCTCGGTCCGGTTGTTCCGCGCGCCGTATTTCGGTGACGCCGAGCCGACTACGCCGAACGAAATCGTTCCTGCGCTCGTGGCCCAGCAGGATGGCTATACCAACGTCGGCCTGCACGTCGATCCGGGTGACTGGAAGAAGCCCGGCGTCGCCGCCATCGTCACGGCCGCGCTCGATCAGGTGGATACCGAAAGCCCGGAGACCGGCGCGCAGATCATCCTGCTGCACGACGGCGGGGGCGATCGTTCGCAGACCGTCGCGGCGCTTCCGGCGATCATCGACGGCCTGCGGGCCAAGGGCTACCGGTTCGTGCCGGTGTCGGAACTCGCCGGTCTCAGCCGGGACGCCGTCATGCCCAAGGTAACCGGTTCCGATCTGATATCGGTTCGCGCCGACGTTGGAATATTCCTGGTCTTCGGGGCGGCCGGCTATCTACTGAACTGGTTGTTCTTCACCGTCATCGCCATCGGGATAGGGCGGGCCATCGTGCTGGCAGTGCTGGCCTGGAACAGCAACCGGCCCAAGAACCGGCGGGTGCCGCCAGCCATAGATTCGTCGCTGTTCGTTTCGGTGCTGATCCCGGCCTTTAACGAGGTCCGCGTGATCGAAGCATCGGTTCGCCGCGTGCTCGAGAGTACGCAAGTCGGGATCGAGGTCATCGTGATCGACGATGGATCCAAGGATGAAACCAGCGCGATCGTCGCGTCCGCATTCGGCGCCGACCCCCGCGTCCGGCTGCTGACGCTTCAAAACGGTGGCAAGGCGCGCGCGCTCAACGAGGGTCTCAAGCTGGCGAGAGGGGCGATCGTCATCGCTCTCGATGCCGATACCCAGTTCGAGGTCGATACCATCGCCAAGCTGGCGCGGTGGTTCGTCGATCCCGAAATCGGCGCGGTGGCCGGCAATGCCAAGGTCGGCAACCGTCACAATCTCGTCACCCGTTGGCAGGCAGTCGAATATGTCACCGCGCAAAACCTCGAACGCCGCGCGCTCGCCAGCTTCGATGCGATCATGGTCGTGCCCGGTGCAGTCGGGGCTTGGCGCCGCTCGGCGCTCGACGAGGCTGGCGGTTATCCGGCGGACACGCTCGCCGAGGATCAGGATCTGACCATCGCGATCCAGCGCCTTGGCTGGCGGATCGGCTACGATGTCGATGCGGTCGCCTGGACCGAAGCGCCCGAAAGCCTGCGGGCACTGGCAACCCAGCGCTTTCGCTGGGCCTTCGGCACTCTCCAGTGCCTGTGGAAGCACCGGTCGATCCTCAAGGACAAGAGGCCAGTAGGCCTTGCCTATGTCGGGATCCCGCAAGCATGGCTATTCCAGATCGGCTTTGCGCTTGTCTCGCCGTTGATCGACCTCGCCCTGGTGGTGAGCATAATTTCGACTTGGATGCGCGTGGAACAGCATGGCTGGGCTCAGACCCAAAGCGACGTTCTGCGCATGGCCATCTACTGGATTGTCTTCACCGCGATCGACGTGCTGTGCGGCTGGGTCGCCTATCGGCTCGAAAAGCGGGAAAAGCACTACCCGGCAGTGCTGCTGGTCGCGCAGCGCTTCGTCTACCGGCAGCTCATGTATTCGGTGGTGATCCGCGCGGTGGTGAACGCGATGCGCGGGCCCTGGGTCGGCTGGGGCAAGCTGGAACGAAGCGGTCGGGTGGAAGGCAACAGCTGATGGTGCCTGGCAAGAGCGCGGACAGCCTGCACGACTCCTCGAGCACGAGGATAACCGCCCGACATCCTGCGACGATGGCGACTATCCGGTTCTCCGGGGTCCAGTTCCGATGTCGCTTTCCGTGGGGTTGCTCGGCTTCCCCTCGCTGCGCTCGGCGGGTGTGAGAATTCCGTCGTGGTTGACGTCCATCTGATCGAAATGCGCCAGCATGGCCTGTTCGAACTGCTGACGATCGATGAACTCTGAATTTGCGAAGGTCTGTTCGAGATACCGCAGCGTGTGACCGCCCAGACCGGGTGCAACATCGCGGTGGAGGGCCATGCGCTCGGCCATCAGTTGCTTGCCGACGGACTTTGCCTCGTGCCAGGTGATCTTGCCGTCATGGTCGGTGTCGAACTGATCGAACAGACCGTCGGCTCTCTGCAGTGCCTGCGCGCATGTAATATTCCCGACTGCCGCCGCACCGGCCGGGACCGAAGGAACTTGTGCGCAGGCCTGTGTGTACAGGACCGCCGCCATGAACGCCATGGGCAAGATCGAAAACCTCATAACTACTATCCTCTGAAATCGGCGATCGAACCGAGCGTTTGAGAATTGTCGTATGGTCGCGTCTTCGTGGACTGGTTATTGGTCGGGTATTACAACCGCGTCATGCATTGGCTCGAGCGGCACCGGCGAGGGTTACCCGAACTCGGTGTCGGCAGTTGCCTGCGGCTAAATTCATTCTGCTCGCTCGCGATGAAATTTCTTTCATCGGGAGTTCAAAGGGAGAGGTGGCATCACCTGCTAGATGCCTCCTTACAGCCATCGGAATGAGCAGGAGGCAGATGTGGGCAGATTTGGAATGGCGCTGGCAGGGGTGACAGCCTTGACGGCAGCCCTCGGGCCTTCTCTGATTTCCCCGCTGTATTCGCGGGCCTAGGCGGAACCGGTCCGGGTGGCGGGCACCGCAGGGCCCGTGATAGATGGGAGCATCCATCTCGCCGAGGTCGGCAACGTTACGACATACAAGCCGCAGGGCCCGGTTCGCGGCATGGCGCTGTTCCTTTCGGGCGACGGCGGCTGGAACCTTGGGGTCGTCGACATGGCCCGGTCGCTGACCGACCAGGGCGTTGCGGTGGCCGGAATTTCCAAGCCGGCATTCCTCAAGGCATTGGAGGCGGACAAGAGCCAATGCGTCAATCCGAATTTCGCGCTGACCGAGCTGGCGCAGGACGTCGAGCACAAGCTGGGACTGCCACACTACATCAAGCCGATCCTGGCAGGATACTCCTCGGGTGCGACGATTGCCTACGCCGCGCTCGCCCAGGCTCCCGCGGGCACCTATCGCGGGGCGGTATCGCTCGGATTTGGCCCGGACATCAACAGAG
The DNA here is from genome assembly GCA_031393505.1 of Hyphomicrobiaceae bacterium. Taxonomy (GTDB): domain Bacteria; phylum Pseudomonadota; class Alphaproteobacteria; order Rhizobiales; family Hyphomicrobiaceae; genus JANYHF01. The sequence goes on from JANMVX010000007.1 coordinate 7,593, forward strand.
TGAAGCCGTGGTGCGCAGCTCCGGGACTCAAGGCATCCGCCATCGCCAAGCCCGAGAGGGGCTGGCTGTTCGGCACCGTGCCGCATCTCTCGGCCCCGTGGCTTGTGCTTCAGGGCCTCGACGACCAGGTCGTCAGCCCCGCTATCATGCGAGCCTTCACGAGTGCCATCCTGGAAGCGCAGCTGATAGAATTGCCCAAGGTCGGCCACGGCTTTTCGGTGCAGTCGCGATGGATGCCGCAATTCTTGGCAGCATTCGCGCCGATGCTGGACGCGCCCGATACCGGGCAGGCGGCCACGCGCAATCCTGCGACCGCCAGTATCGACGATCTGCCCCTCACCATCGTGAGCGATCCGCAGGCGATGCCGGCCCATACCATGGCGGTGATGTATTCGGGCGATGGCGGCTGGGCCGGGCTGGATCGCGATGTCGCCTCCCGCCTCGCCGCGTCGGGCATACCTGTCGTCGGGGTCGACAGCCTCGACTATTTCTGGGATGCCAAATCGCCTGCCCAGGCGGGCAGCGATCTTGCCCGCATCATCGCGCATTTCAGCGGACAATGGCAGCGTCCCAGGGTCATCCTGGTAGGCTATTCCTTCGGAGCCGACGATTTGCCATTCATCGCCGATGCCCTGCCCCCGACGCTCAGGCCCGCGATCGCGCAGATCAGCATGCTCGGCCTCGAAGCGACTGCGGACTTCCAGTTCCATCTGTCGTCGTGGCTCGATGTCTCGGGCCAGAACGGACTGCCGACCGTTCCCGAGATCGAGCGCCTCAAGGGATTCGCGATCCAGTGCATCCGCGGGTCGCAGGAACCCGATAGCGCCTGTCCCGCATTGCCCTCCGGGACCGTGCGCCAAACCATGCTGCCCGGCGGGCACCATTTCGGCGGGAATGCCGACGCCGTGGTTGGCTCGATCCTCGGCGGCATCAAGGCGTGAGACGGCTTCGCAAGGTGGTCCTGGCGCTGTCTCTGGCGCCGCCGACGGCTCTACTCTGCTTCCTGGCCTGGGCAGGATACTTCGACGACGATGTTTTCGTTCGGGTTCCGGCAACCGCAGTCCCCGGCGCCGATCGTTCCCGACTGGTTGCCGTCTATCTGTCGGGTGACGTGGGGTACAAGGCGGGGGTTGGGCGGGAGATCGGAAACCGCCTTGCCGAAGACGGTATTCCGGTTCTGGCGATCAACTCTCTGGGATATTTCCGCAATCATCGCTCACTCGCAGAGGTCACCGCACTCACGGGCGATGCAATCGAGAAGGCGCTCGCGTTCGGCCATGCCGACAAGGTCGTGCTGATCGGCCATTCGCTCGGAGCGGATGCACTCCAAGCAGGATTGCCGGGGCTCGCTCCGATCCAGCGAGCCAAACTGCGCGCCGTCGTCCTGATCGTGCCGACCGATGCCCTTTACCTGCGGATTTCACCGAACGAGATGCTCGGCTGGGGAACGCCCGACGGCGAGACCCTGCCAACGTTGCGGCAACTGGACTGGGCGCCCTTCACCTGCATTTATGGCATGGCGGAACCCGCCAGTCCTTGCCCGCTGCTGAGCGGACCCAACGTCCACCGCGTCGGTCTGGCCGGCGGGCATGCGTTGAACTGGGATAAGGACGCCGTCCATGCCGCCGTGCTGAAGGCAGTCGATGCGTCGGCCGCCCCGAAAAATTAACAAAGTTTCAGCAGCCTCTCATTCGACGGTGAGGCAATGACCGATAGGGAGGTGGCAGAAAATCGAATCCGAAGGGATATCCGATGACCAAGTTCAGCTTCTCCCGCCACCTGATGATCGGCCTCGCCATGCTCTCGCCGTTTTCGGTCAGTGCCCAGCCTGTCGAGTCTCCGCCAGCCGCCCAATCCCGCACGTTCTGGGTCAACCCTTACAACGACGTGAAGGTCGAAATCGCGGATTGCAGTGGCAAGTTGTGCGGCTGGGTGGCGTGGGCGACCCCCGAGGCCGACCAGGAGGCGCGCGACGGCGGCACCCCGAAGCTCGTGGGCACCGAACTCCTCCAGGATTACAAGCCGACCGGACCGAATTCCTGGCAGGGCCGGGTGTTCGTGCCCGATATGGGCCGAACCTTTTACTCGACCATCGCTCTGGTCCAGCCCGACACGCTCAAGATCAGCGGGTGCATCATGGGCGGGCTCATCTGCAAGTCCCAAGTCTGGCATCGGGCATGAGCCGCCTTGAGCGAGCAATCGACAGAACCCGCGACGCCTATTCGAAGCATCGCACCGCCGCCAGCGTGGCGGTCGTCCTGCTCCTGGGCGCACTGGGCTTGTTCGCGCTCCACGGCCTGCTGCTGGAGGTGCATTTGCACGATGTCCGCACTTCGCTGCACGGGCTGAAGGGCTGGCAGTTGCAGGCTGCGTTGGGCCTGACGTGCGCCAGCTACCTCATGCTGACGCTTTACGACGTGCTGGCGTTGAAAATCGTCGGCCGCCCGCTGCCGTGGCATACCGCCGCGCTGGCATCGTTCACCAGTTATACGCTCAGCCATAATCTGGGACTGTCGCTGATCACCGGCGGCTCGGCGCGTTACCGGATCTACAGCGCCAACGGGCTCGACGGTTCCGACATCGTTCGGGTCATAGCCACCGCCAGCCTCGCGTTCTGGTCGGGTGTCACCGCGATGGCGGCCGCAGCCCTGATCGTGCAGTCCGGCCTGCTTGCGCTCGGACCCGTCGTCCTGGCACCGACGGGTCAGCATGTGCTGGGCGGGCTTATCCTTTCCACGATGGGTTTGCTGCTGTGGAAAGCCCGCAGGGGAGGGCAGTCGATCCGCATCCTTCGCTGGACGATGCCGTTGCCGAGCGCGCGCCAGGCGTTGGCTCAGGTCGGTGTGGCAGGCCTCGATCTGGCGGCGGCGAGTGCCGCGCTGTTCGTCCTTGTTCCCGGCGCCGGCATCCAGATGTTTCCGCTCTTTTTTCTCGGGTACGCGCTGGCGATCATCGTTGCCCTGCTCACCCATGTCCCCGGCGGGATCGGCGTGTTCGAGGCGGTGATGATCGCGGCGCTGCCCGATGTGCCGAAGCCGGAGCTACTCGCAGCCCTCATCGCCTACCGAGCGATCTACTACCTGCTCCCGCTGCTGGTCGCCGGGGCGATGCTGGCGATCCATGAACAGCGAACCTGGCGAAAGCCGGTCGCCGCAGCCCTGGAGGTTTCACAGTCGGTGGTTTCCGGGATTGCGCCGGTATTCCTTGCGGCGCTGACCTTTGCCGGGGGCATGGTCCTGCTGGTGTCCGGCTCGCTTCCCGCGATCCCCCATCGTCTGCACGCTTCGCAGAGTTTCCTGCCGCTCCCCTTCATCGAGGCGTCTCATGTCGCGGCGAGCCTTGCCGGCACCGGTTTGCTGTTGCTGGCACCGGGGCTGTACAAGCGCCTGGACGGGGCATTCCTGTTGACCCGCGCGGTTCTGGTTGCCGGCGCAATATTCTCGCTTGCCAAGGGGATCGACTACGAAGAGGCGATGATCCTGCTGGCAATCGCCGGAATTCTGCAATGGACCCGTGCGGCGTTCTACCGCCATACGGCGTTCACGGTCCGGACATTCTCCGCAGGTTGGATCGCGGCGTTCGCCGGGGCGGTCGGCCTCTCGGTCTGGATCGGCTTTTTTGCCTTCAAGCACGTCGATTTCCAGAGCGAGCTGTGGTGGCAATTTGCCTGGAAGGGCGATGCATCGCGCTTCCTCAGGGGCAGCTTCGCCGCGGCGATCCTCCTTTTTGGAGCGATTCTTGTCTGGTTCTTCGGTCCCGCGGCGCCGACCGCTGCGGAAGAGTTCGATGCACTGCCGGAAAATTACGGGGCGTTCGCGCTCAACGACCGTACCGATGCGATGCTGGCGTGGACCGGGGACAAGCGCTTTCTCCGATCGGCGAGTGGAGTTAGCTTCCTGATGTACCAGATTCAGGGATATACCTGGACCGTCATGGGCGATCCGGTCGGCCCTCGCGCCGAATGGGCCGAGCTTCTCTGGCAAATTCGCGAGCGCGCCGATGCGGCGCAGGGACGACTGCTGCTCTACCAACTCACCCAGGAGGCCTTGCCGTTAGCGATCGACCTCGGCTTGCAAATCGTCAAATACGGCGAAGAGGCGCGCGTCGATCTTTCCACGTTCACGCTTACGGGACCCGAAGCCAAGGGGCTGCGTTACGCGGAACGTCGGGCAACCCGTGAGGGGGCAACTTTCGAGATAATTCCGGCGACAAACGTTCCCGCAGCACTGCCGCAATTGCGCGCAATCTCCGACGGCTGGCTCAAGAGCAAAGGCCACTCCGAAAAGGCCTTCAGCGTCGGGCGGTTCGATCCGGCCTATCTGGCCCGCTTCGATTGCGCTGTCATCCGGCACGGAGGCGAGATCATCGCGTTCGCCAATATCTGGACCGCGGGATCCGGTGACGAATTGTCGATCGACCTGATGCGCCATTGCGATGCGATGCCTTACGGGACGATGGATTTCCTGTTCGTGCGCTTGATGGAGTGGGGCAAGGACCGGGGCTATCGCTGGTTCAATCTGGGAATCGCGCCTCTTTCGGGAATAGAAGCACGCCGCCTCGCGCCCGTCTGGGCTCGCGCAAGTGCCTTCCTCTATAAGCATGGCGAGAGTTTCTACGGGTTCGAGGGACTACGCGCCTACAAGGAGAAATTCATGCCCGTGTGGGAGCCGCGATACGTGGCAGGCCCCTTCGGTCTGGGTTTTGCGCGCTCGCTGATCGACTTGCAGACGCTTGTAGGTGGCGGAAGATCGAGTGCCGCACGGCAACCGGCGATTGCTCTGGTTGCATAGGCGTGGCGTTCGCGTCGATCGAGACTTGCAGTTCGGGCCTGCACCTTGCGAGGACGCATATCCAGCTGGCCCCGACCATATGAGCAACGGGGCGAGTGACGGATTTGTAACCCTGCGAGCAAGCCTGTGAAATCCTCGGCACCGTAGGATCCGATTTCAGCCCGGCGTGGAAAGTCGAAACCGTCAATGACAAAATCCCATTCTTCAGTAGCGTTGGTTCTGCAAGGCGGAGGCGCTCTGGGCGCCTATCAGGCCGGAGTCTTTGAAGCGCTATCCGCCGCAGGTCAGGTGCCCGACTGGATTTCCGGGATTTCCATCGGTGCCATCAACGCTGCGATCATCGCAGGAAACGAGCCCGAAATGCGGGTCGCCCGCTTGCGCAGCTTCTGGGATCTGGTTTCGTCGCGCGTGACCACGCCATCGCTTTTCACCGAAGGGATCATGCGGAGCTGGTTCAACGAAATGTCGGCAGGAATTGTCGCTGCGACCGGAATTCCGGGCTTCTTCGAACCCCGCTTCCCGCCGGCAGTGCTGTCGATCCCGGGCACAATGGCGGCAATCAGCATTTACGACACCGCGCCCCTGCACAAGACCCTGCTGGACCTTGTCGATTTCGACTTGATCAATAGTGGCAAGATTCGTCTCAGCGTTGGCGCGGTCAATGTGCTGACAGGCAATTTCATCTATTTCGACAATCGAACGCACACGATCGGTCCAGAACATATCATGGCGAGCGGCGCGCTGCCTCCGGGGTTTCCGCCGGTGGTCATCGACGGTGAACCCTACTGGGACGGCGGTCTCGTTTCCAACACGCCGCTGCAGTTCGTCCTCGACAATCGCACCGATGCCAATGCCACGATATTTCAGGTCGACCTGTTCAGCGCGCGCGGGGCCATGCCCAAGACCCTGGCCGACGCCGCCCAGCGCGAAAAGGACATTCGCTTCTCAAGCCGAACGCGCCTCAACACCGATATTGCCAAGGAACTGGAGTGCCTGCGCGAAGCCGCGCAGCGGTTGATGGCCAGGCTTCCCGATGCTCTCAAGGACGATCCCGACGCAAGATTGCTCGCCCATCACAAGCAGGGCGGTGCCGTCACGATCATGCATCTGATCAACCGCAGCGAAGCCTATGAAACTCAGTCGAAAGACTACGAGTTCTCGCGCCAGACGGTGAACGGTCACTGGGATTCAGGGTACGCCGACGTCGAACGTTCGTTGGCCCACCCGAAATGGACCAAGCGAAAAACCCACGCTCAGGGCATCGTCACCTTCGATCTGGCTGGAGACCCAAAATGACCCCCGAAACTGTGGTCAGGGACGGCTTCGCCATGCCTATCACCAATCCGTCCTACCCGCGCGGCCCTTACCGGTTCGTCAACCGCGAGTATCTCATCATTGCCTATCGGACAGATCCCGAAGCGCTGCGTGCCGTGGTGCCGGAACCGTTGGCCATCGCCGATCCCATCGTCAGATACGAGTTCATTCGCATGCCCGATTCGACCGGGTTTGGCGACTACACCGAGTCCGGCCAGGTGATCCCGGTGACCTTCGAGGGGGTTGCAGGTGGCTATGTCCATTCGATGTATCTGAATGACGATGCGCCGATCGCCGGCGGCCGCGAGATCTGGGGTTTCCCCAAGAAGTTCGCCGATCCATCGTTGCGGGCCGAAAAGGATACGCTGGTGGGCACGCTCGACTATGGCGGCATCCGCGTGGCGAACGGCACGATGGGCTACAAGCATCGGGCGCTGGACAACACTGCCGTACTCGCGAGCCTGCTCGCGCCCAGCTATCTGCTCAAGATCATTCCCCATGTCGATTGCACGCCTCGCATTTGCGAACTGGTGCGCTATTTCCTTACCGACGTGACGGTGAAGGGTGCCTGGAGCGGACCCGCCGGGCTCGAGTTGTTCGACCACGCACTGGCACCGGTGGCCGAACTGCCCGTCCTCAAGGTGCTCTCCGCCACCCACATTCTCGCTGACCTGACTCTCGGGCTGGGCGAGGTCATCCACGATTACCTCAAGCCATAGAAAGGCTATCCCGTGAAACTTCAGGACAAGGTCTGCATCGTTACCGGTTCGGCAAGCGGCATCGGCCACGGCATTGCGCTGCGCTACGTGTCGGAAGGGGCGAAGGTGGTGATTGCCGACCTCAACCCCGATGCAGCCGCAGCAACTGCGGCCGCGATCAATGCGGTCAATCCCGGCAAGGCGATGGCCGTCGCAATGGATGTCACCAACGAGGATCAGGTCAATGCCGGGATCGCGCAAGTCGTCGCAGCGTGGGACGGAATCGATGTGCTGGTTTCCAACGCCGGCATCCAGATCGTCAATCCGCTCGAAGACTATGCCTTTGCCGATTGGAAGAAGTTGCTGGCGATCCATCTCGACGGCGCTTTCCTGACTTCCAAGGCCTGCCTGCAGCATATGTACGCAGGGGGGGGTGGGGCGATCATCTTCATGGGTTCGGTCCATTCGAAGGAGGCCTCGCCGCTCAAGAGCGCCTATGTCACGGCAAAGCACGGCCTGCTTGGGCTTGCCCGGGTCATCGCCAAGGAAGGTGCCGCACACAATGTTCGCGCCAACGTCATCTGCCCCGGTTTCGTGCGCACGCCGCTGGTCGACAAGCAGATCCCCGAGCAGGCAAAAAAGCTGGGAATCTCCGAGGATGATGTCGTCAGGAAGGTGATGCTGGGACAAACGGTCGATCAGCAGTTCACCACCGTCGAGGACGTCGCCGAGGTGGCCCTTCTCTTCGCCGGGTTCGACAGCAATGCGCTGACGGGTCAGTCTCTCATAGTCAGCCACGGCTGGTTCATGGAATGATCGACGTCAGCCGGCTCGCCAATGGGTAGCTGCAAAGTCACGGCCAATCGCTTCGCGCCGTTTGCCGAAAGGTGCATGGTCCCCTCATGCAGGTGAGCGATAGTCTCGACGAGCGAAAGCCCCAGCCCGGATCCGCTTTCGGTGCGCGCCGTATCGAGGCGCCCGAAGCGGGTCATGGCCTCGGCGACCTTGTCCGCGGGAATCCCGGGGCCGTCGTCGCGGACAGCGATCTCCATGTTTCGTCCGGATATCGACCCATGCAGCTCGATGCGCCGCCCCGCCCTGGCATATTTCAAGGCGTTATCGACGAGATTGCTGATCGCCTGGGTAAGCAGGTCGCGGTGGCCGGTCATGGGCAGGGAGCCAGCGCAATCGACCGAGAGTTCAAAGCCGAACTCTTCGGCGACAGGCCCATATATCTCGGCCAGATTGGTCAGCACCTCGTGCATGTCGAAACGGGTGAATTGATCGCGGCCGATCCCGGCTTCGGCCCGGCTGATCTGGAGTGCCGTATCGAGCATGCGGTGCAACCCGTCGGCCTCCTCAATCGCTTCGCCGAGAGCGGTCAGGGCGCCGATATCCTTCGTGCGCCCGAGACCGCGCTCCAGAACGACTTTCATCCGTGACACAGGCGAGCGCAGGTCGTGGGCCATCGAGTCCGTGACCATGCGCAGCTCCCGAACCAGCCGCTCGATCCGCGCGAGCATGCTGTTGATCGATGATCCCAGCCGATCGAACGCTTCTCCCGACCGATTGCGCTCGACTCGGGCGGAAAAGTGACCTGTCTCGACGGCGTCCGCTACTCCGGAGAAGCGGTCGATCTGGTTTTCGAGGAACCGGGAAAGCAGGAACGCTATCAGGCTCGTGACCACCACGCTCAGGACCAAACCCAGAAGCATGGCCTTCTCGCTCGCCCTGGTAAGAGCCAATTCCTTTTCGAGGATCTGTCCGGTGAGAAGGCTGTAGCCCCCGCCGAGGCGGGTCGTTACCAGTCCCATTTCTTCGGATACGCGGGCGCCCTCGCGGTACAGGTTGATCGTTCTCCATCGTTCCTGATCGCCCACCGTCGACGGCCATGTGGTGAGGTTTCCAACCACGCGAGTCCCGCGGGGGTCTCGCAACAACACGACAAGATCCTTGTTTTCGGGGGTGCCAATGTCCTGGGCAATGTTGCGCGATGCCCGGATCGGGCCGCCATCCCGAAAATCGTCCCTGATGCTGTCCCGCGCGACTTCGACAGCCGTTCTGGCGTCGTCGATGATCGTCTGCCGGGTGAAACTGTACATCACGTACAGACCCAGCGTCAGGGCACCTATCTGGGTAACGGTGAAGAGAACGACGAGGCGCGCAATGCTGGTGCCTTGCACCAGCCGAGGCTCCGTTCCCGTCAATCCGTACCGCCGAGAATGTAGCCGGTACCCCGGATCGTCTGGATCATCGAGTTGTCGAAATTCTCATCGATCTTCCCTGCGCAGCCTGCTCATGTGCACGTCGATGACGTTCGTGCCAGGATCGAAATGGTATTCCCAGACGCCTTCCAGCATCATCATGCGGGTGACGACCTGGTTCTTGTGGCAAAGCAGGTACTCAAGCAGCCGGAACTCGCGCGGCTGGAGGTCGATTTTCCGGCCCTCGCGGCGCACCTGCCGATTGAGCAGGTTCATTTCAAGACCGCCGTGTGAAAGTGTGGTCTCGACTTCGCCTCCGCCCGAAACCTTGGCCATCAGCAGCCTGAAGCTTTACGACGGCAATCCTGGCGAGAGCGGCCCGACAGCTATAGGGACCGTTTTTGCATTCGCGGGCTGGAAGACGTAAGTGACAAGAACCTGATGGGTCGCACGGGCATCTGGGGGCTTGGCGTGATGGCGATGCAATCCGCAACCTCGCCGCCGAGGTATTGGGCGTTCATCAGCTATAGTCATCATGACTCGCGCTGGGGTCAGTGGCTGCATAAAGCCCTCGAAACTTACACCGTGCCCCGCCGACTTGTCGGGATGGCCAATCGCGACGGCAAAATCCCGGCACGGATCCGGCCTGTGTTCATCGATCGCGAGGAATTGCCGACTTCCGCCAGCCTGTCGGGCAACATCGACCAGGCGCTTCAGAACTCCCGGTATCTGATCGTCATCTGTTCGCCACACGCAGCGCTTTCGAACTGGGTTAACGAGGAAATCAAGCGGTTCAAGCGAGGCGGCGGCGCCGACCGCGTGCTTTGCCTGATCGTCGGCGGCGAGCCGAATGCCTCGGACAAACCCGAGCTTGGTGAACTCGAGTGCTTTCCCCAAGCGGTCCGCTTCAACGTCACGTCGACGGGGGCGATAAGCAGGCACCGTGCCGAACCGATCGCGGCAGACGTTCGCAAAGGTGCCGACGGTGTCCACCGGGCCAAGATGAAGCTTGTGGCGGGGTTGCTCGGGGTCAATTTCGACGACCTGATACGGCGCGAACGACAGCGCCGGGTGGCACGCTATGTCGCAGCCGTGGCAGCGGCGTTCCTGATCGTCGCTGCCATCGGCACCGTCTGGTACCGCGGGCATCAGGCGACGGTCGAAGCCGAACGTCAGCAGGAATCGAGGCTCGCCCAACTGCTGTACCAGAAGGCCCTCACAGCAAATCAGCAGGACGATGGGCGCACCGCCGCACTCTATGGGGCAGCATGGATCGAGCACAGCTTGCTTGCCGGGGAGCTCGATGGTCGAGTCAAGCAAACCCCCGACGATCGGGCCGATCTGCGGCGCAAGATGGACTTCATCAGCTCGATTTCAACGAGCGCCGTTTCCGGCCAAAGATTGTCCGACCCACGGTTCGCAGGCGCCATGGCAAGCTCTCCCGACGGCAAGCGCCTGAGCTGGGCGCACAGCGATGGGACCCTCGTCGTCGCCGATGCGAACAACCCTCGTTCGCAAGAAATCCTCAATCCGGGGATCGGAACGATCAGCGCACTTGCGCTCAGTGAAAGCGGCCTGATCGCCGTGGGCTCCCAGGGCGGCGGGATCGCGCTGTGGCAACCGCGTGCCCAACGTTGGACCTCCTTGCGCCGCCAGGGCCCCGCGATCCGCGCGGTCGGCTTTTCACCCGACGCTCGCCTGCTGGCCATCGCCGGAGATGGCCCCGGGATCGAAATTCGCGACGTCGCGGAGGGGTCTGCGGGTCACGCTCAGCTCCGCGTCGTTGGAGCGGACCAGGATCACTATCACGCGCTTGCCTTCACTGGCGACGGCAGGCGTCTGGGCGCGGTCGCTGACGGACGCAGGGGAAACGCTCTTGGCATTTGGGACCTGGCGAGTGGTTCGCCGGTCGGTTCGCCAAAGACCTTTACCGATGTCCCCCTGTCGCTGGCCTTCAGCGGCGACGGGAAGTGGGCGGCGGTTGGCCTGTTCGACAGCACAATTCACATCTTCGTCCCAGACGAAAGCTCCTCCGAAAGAGTTCTGACCGGCCATACCCGCCTTGTCGGTGCGCTTGCTTTCAGCCCCGACAGCCGCCTCCTGGCAAGCGGCAGCGACGACTGGACCGCAGCATTGTGGGAGACTGCGTCGTGGGACCGCTATGCCACCCTTACCGGGTATGCGCGGCCCATCGTCGGCGTCGCTTTTGCCCAGCACGGGCGAGCGTTGCTCGCCGGCAGTCCCGAGGACCATGTCCTCCAGCTCTGGACATTGCCCGCGCCGCTGGATCTGAAGGCTACCGCAGCCCATGCCGGAGCCGTCCGGGCGGTTGAATGGAGTCCGGCTGGCGATGTCGTGGCTACGGCCGGCGACGATCGCGAAATCCGCTTGTGGGAGCCCAGGACGTTGCGGCCGCTCGGTCCTCCATTCCCGCTTCTCCACACCGACGCGGTGCGCGCACTCAAGTTCACGCCCGACGGCCAGTATCTGATCTCGGCGGGCCGCGACGGCAATATCATCGCGTGGAACTGGCGATTGCGGAAACCGGCAAGCGGCCCCGTCCACGGTCACGATCGCTGGATCTTCGACCTAACCGTGTCGCCCGACGGCAAGAAGCTCGCCACCGCGAGCTGGGACAACACCGTCAAGCTGTGGTCCCTGCCCGATTTGCGCCCGCTCGGCCGATTGCAAGAGAAGTCCGGGGCAGTGGGTGGCGTTGCGTTCTCGCCCGATGGCAGACTGATTGCCTCGGCCAGCAACGATCATCTCGTCAGACTTTGGGATCCGCGATCCGCAGACGCATCGGGCCGGATAAGTCCGCTTGCTGTCTTGTCCGGCCATACCGAGGTTGCGCGTGCTCTGGCGTTCAACCCTGACGGAGCGCTGCTCTTGTCCGGGGGCGGCGATGGCCGGATCAAGGTCTGGAACGTCAAGGAGTGCCTCGCGACGCGCGCGTGTCACCCGCAGGGCGATCTCATGGGCCACAATGAATTCATGATCTGGAGGCTTGCCTTCAACCCATCCGGGGCGCTGCTTGTCTCAGGGTCGCAGAGCAACAATCGCCAGACGCTTCGCCTGTGGGACTTCAAGCGCGGCAAGGTAATCGCCTACCTCACCGGACATCGGGGATTTGCGCTCTCCGCGTCCTTCAGCCCCAACGGTAAACTGCTGGCGTCGGGCGGCGACGATGGCGACCTGCGCGTCTGGCGGGTCGCTGATTTCTGGCCGCTCCCGCAGCGCCGCAGCATCGAAGCGGGCCATGCCCTGCTCAATTTCCTTGCTCGGCCTCCGTACACGCAGGCAGCAGCGCATGCCCTGACCTGCAGGATCGGCGCCGGGACCGGGCTCGAGATTGTCGGATCCGATGCGACCACGGTCGAAGCCGGAAGGTTGCCGTGTTGAGTGGCGCGGTCGAACTTCGGCGCGCGCTACTCCTCCTGGCAGTGCCCGTTGCCTTCGAACTGGGTCAGTTCGCAACTTGCGCGCCGGATCGCGAACTCGGCATTCCCGCGTATCCTGCACTCTACTTCCTGGCCGATCCGGGCGTGGTCCGCCAGGACCTGGTGTTTCGGGTCCAGGAAGCACTTGTCGCGCACGGGTTCGATCCGGGTTCGGTCGATGGCAAGTCCGGCGGGAAAACGCGCAAGGCTATAATGGCCTTCAGGAATTGGGCAGGTCAGCCAGGCGACGACGCCATCACGCCCGAGCTCTTCATCCAGCTGCAGCGCTGGCCTTGAGGAGTGGCTGTGACGGCACCAAATGATCCCCCCGGACGGCTCGGTTGGCTGGTGCCCCTGCTGTTCGTTGCAGCGGCGAGCCTGCTCGCGACGTGGCGCTACGCTGCCTTGGGCTTCAATCCCACCGATGACGGCTTCGTTCTTGCCTACGCGCGGAGGATTCTCGAAGGCCAGGTTCCGCATCGCGACTTCATCGCGATCCATCTCGCCGGCTCGGGCTACCTGCACGCTCCGCTTGTCGCGTTTGGTGGCGAACACACTTACCTGATCTCTCGGCTCTTCGTCTGGGCGCAACTGGCCTTTATCGCCTGGGCCTGGAGCGACCTCTGCTCGCGATTCGCTGAATCGCGCCCCTCGCTGGTCATGCAGGTGGCCATCGCGCTGATCAGCCTGACCCTCTCGGCCCATTATTTTCCCGACATGGCCTGGCATACGATCGACGGGCTGTTTCTGATCAGCGCAGGCCTTTGGCTGCGCGTCGCGACCGGCGGGCGCATGCGCTTTCTTGGCGACGTGCTGCTTGGCGCGGCGATCCTGTGCAAGCAGAATTTCGTGTTCTGCGTCCCTTTGATCATCTTGCTATGCGAACGTCGCCAACGCGCCGGGGCTGTGGCCGCGGTACTCGCTCTGCCGACGCTCTATGCACTCGGTGTAGTCGTTGCCGGAGGTACCGGCGACGCCTGGACTCAGCTCACCACCCAAAGCGATCTGGCGACCCCCGGCTTTTACAAATACCTCTGGGAACCCGCCTTTGCTGGCGGGGTCGTGATAGGCGTGTTGACGATCTTGCTGCTTTTGAACCGTCCCGATGGCAAGCAGCGTGATGCCGAAATGACGGTAGCGAATCTGACCGGACTGGCGATCGTTCTTATGCTGATCGTCGGCGCGAGCAATGCGATGACCCAAGGCCGCTATCTCGGCTCGCCCGCATTCGGTCTGTTCGGCCTCACTTGCGGCACCACGCTTGCCCTAGCCGCGCTAACAAACCCGAAAAGCCCGCTATGGAAGATCGGACTCATTGCAGTCGCGGTCGGATGGTGCACGGCACTGTCCATCGGCTACAACACCCCGGCTTTGGCCGCGGGCCTTGCCGCGACCCTTTTGCTCCAATTCTGGTTTCCTCGACCAGGCAGTCCGCCCAAGTTCGGATGGACCGCGGGGATCCTCGTCGGAATCGTCGGCGTCTGGTGCCTCTGGGCCTTCGACCAAACACGAATGAAGTTTGTCTATCTCGAACGACCGGCAAACGAGCTGACCTGGAGCCTCGATGGTGTGCTGCCTGGGGGTGCCGGGTTACGCACCGACCGCAACACCTATCTCGTCCTGCGCGATTTACGGGCGCTCACCGCAGTCGGTGGTGGGCAATACGCAATCCTTCCCGATTTCGCAGGCTACTGGCCCGCAGCCGACCAACCCAATCCGCTGCCGATCGACTGGTCGCAGTGGATCGAACTGGGATCGCCGGCACTCCGAGGCCGCGCCATCGCCGCGATGAACGCGCACCGCGGCAGGCTCACCTTCATTGTCGCCAAATTCGAAACATCATCGCTGGCCAAGGGCTTCACACCCGCGACAACTTCGTTTCGTTATCCTTTGGCCGCTTACGCGCGAACACACTACACCAAGGTCGGCGAGACGCCGTACTTCGAGATTTACCGCTAGCGGAGGGACACAGGAATGAACGCTCCATCGGCGGTGGTTGTCTACTCTGGGCACATGTTCGAAGCGGGCAGTGCGCAAGAGCATGCGCTTGCCGGGCGGATCTCCGACTTGCTTGCCTCGCTCCGCGCCAACGAAGCGTTCGGGCCGCTCGCCTGTGGCGGCGATATTCTCGTCGCCGAAGCGATGATCGCGAGAGGGGGCAAAGTGCACGTTGTCCTGCCCTTTGCCGAAGACGATTTCATCGCGGGGTCGGTGCTGTGCGGTGGCGACGGATGGCTATCACGCTATCGCCAGTGCCGCGCGGCGGCAGCCTCGCTCCATTTCGCGACGCCGGGTGCCTATGTGAACGACGATAACCAGTTTGCTTATGCCACCCGGCTTGCAATGGGTCTCGCCGCGCTTCGCGCGCGCGACCTTGCCTGCGAGGCCGTGCAGGTCGCGATCCACGACGCGGGTGCCAGGTCTTTTTCGAAGACCGGACTTGCGGGCACGAGCGCCGACACCGCGGCGTGGCAGAAATTGGGCAAGCGCACGCTCACTGTCGATCCTGGACCCGTGGGCAGGGCCTTGCGCTTTCCCCCTCCCTTACCGCCAGTGTACGATGCGCAACGGGCCATTCGCTCGATACTTTTCGCCGACTACAAGGGTTTCTCGGCCCTTGGCGAACGCGAACTGCCGTTGTTTATGCGCGAGGTGATGGGCCGCATCGGCCAGGTGCTCGACGATTTCGGCGAGCACATCGAATTTCGCAACACCTGGGGCGACGCGCTATACGCCATCATCGACCAGCCGGCCGTCGCGGCCCGCGTCGCGCTCTCGTTACAGGATCGGCTGGCCGACCTTCCTCCGGGCCTAATTCCGGCAACAGGGGAAGCCGGCATGCGCATAGGACTTCATTTTGGTCCGATCTACAAAGGCACCGATCGCGTGACTCGCAGCGCCTTATGGTATGGCGGAGAAGTCAATCGCACCGCCAGGATCGAGCCGGTCACGCCCGTTGGCGGGGTCTATTGCACCGAGACTTTTGCGGCTGCACTCGTCCTCGAGGGCGATCTCTACTGCGATCTGACCGCAGTGGGCGAAAAGCAATTGCCGAAAGGATTTGGCAGCGTCGAGCTTTACCGGCTGGAAGCCAAGAGCAACTAGGATTGTCATGGGATTCGGTGGAGTGACTGCTTTACTTGGCGATCGGACAAATTTTCGCTGGCGCAACTCACAAGCCGAGATGGCAAATTTCGCGCGAGGCGGAAGGGCTGCTGTCTTTGGCTTCAATCGCAGAACTTGCCGGACCGGTTCCGGCCCCATTCAAGCCATCGAGATCGACGATCTAAACGCGTGAATGCACGGCAGCTATCAGTGGCCGGATCGGGTCCGTCGAATGACCGCAATGTTGGCGGTTTCTGCCCGGCGATTGCGTCCCAGTTATAATCATCGAGCCAGCTTGATCGCGCTTCCAAAACCTGTCGTTCGCTCGGCCGCTGGGGTGCGGCGCGCCGAATATCTCACGGGGATGGTTTGCTGTTCAGACCCCGAAGCGGAACGATGCGCCGTGCCACTGGTTCGGATAGTGAGCGATATGCACGGCAACTCTTTTGCCTTTGTGTTGGCATCGCAGCACTCAAGCCGAACCCGCGCCGTCAGATTTATCGTTCCCCGCATGGAGGAGCTGCAAATGATCGAGCTGAAACCCGCCATCGAACTGGCCGAGAAATCGGCGAAGCCCTATCCCAACGACAGCTCGGAGTATCGCAAGGCGCGGACGGCGCTGCTGGCCGAAGAAATCGAACTCAGGCGACATATCGAGCGGGTCGCAAGCCAGCGACGCCAGTTGCCGCTCGGCGGCGAGGCACCGTCTTACCGTTTTCTGGATGCCCAAGGTGAGACCGTGGACTTGGCAAACATGTTCGGCAGGCACGGCACGCTCGTCACCTATTTCTGGATGTACGGGCCTCAGCGCGAACGACCGTGCCCGATGTGCACGGCGCTGCTCGGCTCCCTGGACATTCCCGCTGTTGATCTCGAGCAGCGCGTTGCACTGGCAGTCATCGGGCGATCGCCAGTCGCGCGACAGCTCGCCTTCGCCCGCGAACGCGGGTGGCGAAATCTGACATTCTACCAATGCGTCGGCAATGACTTCCCCAAAGACTATCGAGGACTCGCTCCCGACGGGAGCGAGTGGCCCGCGTTGGATATCTGGAAGAAGGTCGGTGACAAGGTGCATCATTTTTGGGCGGGCGAGTCCGGCGAAACCGC
>JANMVX010000155.1:0-13454 GCA_031393505.1 Hyphomicrobiaceae bacterium
AGATCGTGTCCGCCGTTGCTGTGGCACAGATAGTTGTGGCGCGTAGCGCCGGGGGCGGGCCAGACACGGGCTCCGACCCTGTTGCAGCGAGTGCGGAGCAAGTTGCTGCCCCACACCCCCCCCTTCGGGGCACCCACTCCCCCGCGAAGAGGCGGGGGAGAGGGTCGTATTGGAGCCCAGGACGACCATGACCGAGCGCATAAAACGCAGCGTGTTTGCCGACGGCCACCGTCGCAAATTCCTGGTGGTGGTGGACGAGACGCCGGAGGTCGAGAGCGCGCTCGCTTTCGCGGCCAATCGCGTGCGCCGGTCTGGCGGGTCGATCAGCCTGCTTTACGTCATTGAGCCGCCGGATTTTCAGGACTGGCTGGGCGTCAAGGACGTTTATCTGGAGGAACAGCAGGCCAAGGCTAAGGCCGTGTTTCGTCTTTTTCGCCGCAAGCTCAAAGGCTATGGCTGCGAAGACACCCAGGCCGAAGACATTGTGCGCGAAGGCAAGAAACCGGAGCAGATCCTGGACTTGATCCTGGAGGATCCCGACATCGCTGTGCTGGTGTTAGGTGCCTCGACCGATCCCAAGGGCCCGGGGCCGTTGGTCACGTCGCTTGCCACCGGTAAATCGGCGGGCACGTTCCCGGTGCCGATTACGATCGTGCCCGGCCACCTGTCTCCCGAGGAGATCGAAGGTATTGCTTGAGCGGCACCACGTCGCCATCCTTCGATGTTGCCCGCCATGGCGCCAATCCCAAATCCGGATTGGCGGAAATGGTCTTGGCGTCTTCGGCTGAAACCGCAGCGCCGAAGTACCATCCCTGGCCGACCGAGCATCCAGCGTCGCGCAGGATTTGGCATTGCTGCTGGGTTTCGGCGCCCTCGCCGGTCACTTCCAGGTTGAGCTTGCGGCACATGCCGACAATGGCGCCCATGACTTTGGCGGCTTCGGCTGGACCCTTCTCCAACTGAATGAACGCACGATCGATCTTAACCCGGTCGAAGGGCATCGAGGCCAGGTGGGTGAGTGACGAATAGCCGGCGCCAAAATCGTCCAGACAGATGGTTACGCCGGCCATTTTCAGGTCCGCAAGAACAGCCCGCGCGCCTTCGAAATCGCTGACCAGCGCGCTCTCGGTGATTTCAACTTCCAGGCGGCTGGGGGCGAAGTCAGCGGCTGTCAGCAGCTCCAGGAGCTTTACCGCCAAGGCGCGATCGCTGAGCTGATAGGGCGAGAGGTTGACCGACAGCATGGGTTGCCCGGCCCAGTCGCGCGACAGCCGGCAAGCCTGGGCCAGCATGCTGGAGGTCAAATCAGCGATCAGACGCCGCTCTTCGGCGATCGGGATGAACTTTACCGGGGGAATGAACCCGCGCGTCGTGTGCGGCCAGCGCGCCAGGGCTTCGAACCCAATCACGCGGCAGCTGTTAAGTTCTACCAGCGGCTGAAAAAACGGCACGATTCCGTGCGATGTAATGGCCTGGCGCAGGTCAGCCTCGATGGCCGCGCGCTCACGGATTTCGGCGTCCATCGCCGCGTTGAACAAATTGGCTTTGCCGAGGTTGGTCTGTTTGCCGTTGTAGAGCGCAATGTCCGAACGCTGCATCAATGTCGCGGCATCGCCAGCGTCATTCGGATAGGTCGCGATGCCGACTGTCAGGCCGATATCGATGTGGGCGGCATCGAGCGTCATGGGACGCGTCACAGCGTCGGCGATGCGGGCGGCAGCTTCCATTGGCGCGCGCTGGTCGGCGCGATCATGGGTGACGATCACCGCAAATTCATCGCCGCCAAGTCGAGCGACGAACTCGCTCATCCTGACGCTGCGCCGCAACCGGACGGCAATTTCCCGCAACACCTGGTCGCCGGCGATATGGCCGTAGACATCGTTGATGGGCTTGAAGCGGTCGAGATCAAGCAGCAGCAGCGAGACGCCTTGGCCGCTGCGGTCAGCGCCAGCGAGCGCGCGCGCCAGCTCGGTTGACAGCGCGCGCCGGTTCGAGAGGCCGGTCAGCGCATCCTCGCCGGCAAGCGCCGTCGCCCGCGCTTCGGCTGCAATGCGAATGGTCACCTCGCGGGCCAGTTCCTTCCAGCGCCGGAGCGCGAAGATGCCAAAGGCGAGCGAAACGATGGCGCCGGCCAGAATCACGGCGTTGCGTTTGGCATCGGTCTGGTGCTCGAAATTGGCGAAAACCCAGGCTCCCATCTGGAAATGCAGGATCGCCAGCAGGCCAGCGGTAATCGAGAGCGCCGTCAGGAACGCCTCGCCCTGGGCCCGCGTGTAGCGCGCGATCAACCTTTGAACGCGTCTGCGGAAGGTGTTCGATGCGGTCAGCAAGGCGGCGTGCAGCGGCTTTGCCGGGGCGGCTTGGAGAGTTATCATAGACGGAAGCAATCGAAACGGAACGCCGGCCAATGGGCGGGACACGTCGGTAACCATAGCGCACTCGCGCTAAGATTGTGCTAAGCGCCTCTGCCCTCCGCGCTTGCGGTATTCCCGTAACGCCAAAGAGTGAGGCAGACCTTGCAGTCGCCCATGCCACTGATTATCTGGACGGCTATCATGGAAACGGCTCGCGAGGCTCCGATGCAGGGTAAGCGCTGGCAAGATGGCGCTCCGCCGTTGGAGGGCGAGGTACTGCCGCCCGAGGCTGAGGCTGAGCGCGAGACGTTCGTGCGCAACTCGTTCTGGGACAAGCTGAAACGGGTTGTTCCCAAGATCCCGTTCGCCGAGTCGGCCGTCGCAGCCTTCTATTGCGCCACCGATCCCGCCACTCCTATGCGCGTAAAACTCACGCTGATGGGGGCGCTGGCCTATTTCATCCTGCCGATAGATGTCGTGCCGGATTTTCTGCCGCTCGTCGGCTTTGGCGACGACGCAGCTGTGTTGGCGCTGGCGATCAAACTGGTCGGCGATCAGATCAAGCCAGAACATCGCGAACGGGCGCGCGAAACGCTCGCCAATCTGGCGCAACCGCAAGTCAAAGCGCCCGCCGTATAAGAGCAACCGGCGAGCCAATCTCAAGGGTCAAGCGACAAATGCCCACCCTAAGACGCCAAAATAGCGTCATTGGCATAGTATGCTAGTGATGCTATTTTGGCATTCAAACGGAGGCAATCAATGCCAACACGCAATGTCGTCCTGACGGATCGGCAGGAAACGCTGATCGAGGCGCTGGTGCAAAGCGGGCGCTACCAGAATGCCAGCGAGGTTTTGCGCGAGGGTCTGCGCTTGGTCGAAAACCGCGAGGTTGACGAGGCCACCAAGCTTGAAGCGCTGCGCGGCGCCGCCGATCTCGGCCTTGCAGCCCTCGAGCGCGGCGCGTTCAAGCAATTCGCCGACGCCTCCTCGCTGATCGCGCACCTCAACAAGGTTGCGGAGGTCACTCTTGACGATGCGGGGACCGCTTGAGCCACGCATCTTGGCCAGTGCGGCTTGGCGACGAGGCCGAAGCGGACTTCGCACGCATCCTCAAATACACGAGCGACACTTACGGCCCGAAGCAAGCTGATGTTTACAAGCTCACGCTGACCGCTGCGTTGGCCGCGCTTCATGACGGCCCTAACATTCAAGGAAGTGTCGCCCGAGACGAAATCCGCCCCGGCCTGCGCACTCTTCACGTTGCAAGGCGCGGCCGGCGCGGGTGGCATTTCGTCATGTTCCGGACCGCCACAGACCCGCCTGGCGAAGAGCTGATTGAGGTGGTTCGGATTCTGCACGACGCCATGGAATTAGCTCGTCACATTCCGCCGGGGATTTAGTCGGCGTTGCTTGGGCTGGACAGCGCTCTTGGAGGGGGTATTGATGACCCTTCGATCCACCCTGATTTGGCAGAACGCATGCGCGGCTATTTTGGCATCGGCGCCGAAAAGATCTCCAAGCCGATGAATGTCGGTAATCTGGTGCGCTCTTCGCACGCGTTCGGGGCGAGTTTTTTCTTTACGGTCGGCGCGCAGTACCGCGCCGCCGAAGCGCGTTCGGACACCTCCAAAGCGCCGGATCACATGCCCATCTACACGTGGCCGTCGATCGAGGCCATGGTGCTGCCGCAGGGCTGCGCGCTGGTCGGAATTGAACTCACCGATGACGCCATCGACCTGCCGAGTTTCGGCCACCCGTTGCGCGCCGCCTATATTCTTGGGCCAGAGCGCGGCTCACTGTCGCCGGCCATGCAGGCGCGCTGCCGCTATGTTATCAAAATCCCGACGTCATTTTGCATCAATGTCGCCATGGCCGGCGCGATTGTGATGTATGATCGCGTCAAGACGTTGGGGCGCTATGCACCCCGGCCGGTCGGCGAGGGGCCGCCGTTGGAGACATTGCCCGAGCATGCGCAGGGCGGGCCAATTCAGAGGCTTGCCGCGCGTGGCGAGGCTGATGGGTTGGACGGATAGGGGAGGGTCTGCGGTGTTCAAATTCTCTGGTCGCGCCCGGCTGCTGTCGCTCGGGCTGGCGAGCGCACTGGCTGTCACGGCCTTGCTTGCCGGGGCCTTTGTGGTTGAGGCGAAAGTGCCGGCAAAGAAGCACATCAGCCGCTTTGTGGCGGCTCAAAAGCGCTTGATCATCCGCAAGCTGGCCCGGCCCCATCAGGCCTTTGCGGCCAAACCGGTTGCAAAACCAATTGTCAGAAAATCCGTCGTTGCGGCGCGGCCAATTGCAAAGCCGGTTCTGGCCAGGCCCGTCGTGCGCCCGCCGACGCAACAGCAGATCCTTGCAGCCCGCCTCAAGGCGCTGCCGAAGACGGCGTTTCGAGCCCCGGTGGTAAGGCCGGCGCCGCCTGCCAAAGCACCAATCAGGGTCGCGCTCGCCCGCCCCGCCCCCTATCGGCCAGCGCCCGGCCCTGCCATCGCCAAGCCCGTATCGCTTGCCCCGGCCGCAATTGCCCCGCCGCCCGTCGTTGTGCGTCCCGGCGGACCGGCGCTGCTGGCGCAAAATGGCGATTGGTCGGTGTTCCGCGCCATTTCGGCAGACAACCGCACCTGTTTCGCCGCCACCCGACCGAAGGACTCCTCGCCGCGCCTGGCCGATCGCAAGCCAGTCTTCCTGTATCTGACGACCTACGCGCCGGGCGATGTGCGCAACGAGGTGACCTTCAAACTCGGCATGCCGCTCGGGGCCGACGAGACGGTGATCGCCGTCATTGACGGGCGCAACTACCGGCTTGGCTCGTCGGGCGACATGGCCTATCCGAAGGACCTCGGCGGCCAAAAGGCTATGCTGGATGGCCTCCGGCGCGGAACGTCGCTGACGCTGCGAACCGCCAAGGCCGACGCGCCCGCCGGCAGTCCGCCCACAATGACTGACGCGTTTTCGCTGCTCGGCTTGGCCGCAGCCGTGAAAGCCTCCGACGAGGCCTGCATCAATCCAACCGGGCGGCGTTAGGATTTCCGCCGCCCAGGCCAGAGCGGCCCGGCGATGGCGCGGTTGAGCAGCAGCAGCGGCGCCATGCCGACCAGCACGATCATGAGCGAGGCGAGCGCGGCCTCTTCAAACTGATCGAGCGCGGCGAGGCCATAAACCCGCGTCGCCAGCGTCTCGAAATTGAACGGGCGGAGCAGAAGCGTCGCGGGCAACTCTTTCATGCAATCCACGAACACCAGCAGCAGCGCGGCGCCGAATGGTGGGCGCAACAGCGGCAGATGCACGCTCCAGAGCGCACCGACGGCCGTTTGGCCAAGCGTGCGCGCTGCGGCGTCGAGGTTGGGCGAAATACGCGTGAGGCCAGATTCGATGGCGCTGAGCGACACCGACATGAAGCGGATCACATAGGCCAGCACGACAATAAAAACGCTGCCGGACAGCAGCAGGCCAGGTGATACGCCGATCATGGTCTTGAGCAGGCCGGAAAACCAATTGTCGAAGCGGCTGAGCGGCCACAGCAGCCCGAGCGCCAGCACGGTGCCGGGGATGGCGTAGCCCAGGCTGGCGAGCCGCATGGCCGGACGGGTCAGGCCGTTGGGAGCGACGCGGCGCGCATAGGCGAACACCAGCGCCAGGACGCCGGCCACCAGTGCGGCCAACAACGATACGCCGAGGCTGGTCGCGGCCGCCTTGACGAAGGCGACGCTGGCGATGTCGCGCCAACTGGCGAGCGCGCCGCGCAGCAACGCGAACATGGGCAACACGAAGCCTGCCAGGAAAGGCAGCACACAGAGTACAGTGGCGAGCGCCCCGCGCCATCCCTCAAGCGCCACCTCGGGCGATGGCCGGGCCCGCCCCGCCTTGTCGTGAAACCCGCGGTTGCCGCGCAACGCCCGTTCGGCCAGGAACAGCGTCAGCACGAAGGCCAGCATCACCAGCGAGATTTGCGCCGCGCCGGCCAGGCTCGAGCGTTGCAACCATGTGGCGTAAGCGGTGGCGGTCAGCGTGGGAACGCCGAGATATTGCACCGCTCCGACATCGTTCAGGCACTCCATCATGGCCAGCGCAACGCCCGCCACCAGAGCAGGCCGGGCCATCGGCAGCGCCACGCGCCAGAACACGCCCGTGAGGGTATGGCCGAGCGTCCGCGCCACCTCCAACGGCCCGGCGCTCTGCTGCAGAAAGCTCGCGCGGGCGCTGAGGTAGACGTAGGGGTAGAGTACGGACGATAGGATGAAGATTGCGCCTGGCAGCGATTTTACAGCAGGAAACCAGTAATCATTGGCGTGTTTGTAACCGGTCAAGAAGCGGAGCGCGCTCTGCAGCGGCCCGGTGAAGTCGAACAAATCGCCGTAGCAATAGGCGACGATGTAGGTCGGCATCGCCAGCGGCACCAGCAGTAGCCAGACGATGGCGTCGCGGCCCGGAAAGCGGAACATGGTGACCAGCCAGGCGGTGCCCGCGCCCATTACCAGTGTGGCGAGGCCGACGCCCAGCATCAACGACAGCGTGCGGACGATCGCGGCCGGCAGCACCGTGGAAAACAGGTGCGGCCAGAGATCGCCGGAGCCTCCGAGGGCGAGCGAGGCGACGCCCAGCACCGGTAGCAGCATGATGGCGGCGATGAGAGCCACGGCCACGGTCCACAACGGCGACACCCGCCGCTGCGCCCGCCAAGTGGCGAGGGCGGAGGCAATGCGGTGCGTCAGTTGGGCTGGGGGGGTGATTGCCGGAAGAGACATGACTGTTCGTTGAATTTCAAGAAGAGCAAACGATTTTTCCCTCTCCCCCGCCTCTTCGCGGGGGAGAGGGAAATTCAACATTACGTCCCTGGCCCCTCGTCGAAGCCCACCTTGTCCACCAGCTCGGACGCCGCCCGGCGCAGTTTCGCGATGTCCTGCAGCGGCAACGGATCGGCCTTCAGCGGACCCCAGCTCTTGACCAGGTCGGACGCTTCCACGCCCGGACGCACGGGATACTCATGGTTCAATGTCGCGTAGAGTTTCTGCGCGCCAGCCGAGACGAGATATTCGATCAACTTGACGCCGTTGTCGCGATCCGGCGCATGCGCCATCAGGGCCGCGCCGGAAATGTTCACATGCGCGCCGCGGTCCGCGTTGTTCGGAAACACGATACGCACCGCGCCCGCCCAGTCCTTCATTTCTGGCTGATGTTCGTTGGTCAGCATCTGGCCCATGTAATAGGTGTTGCCGATGGCGATGTCGCATTCGCCCGCGAACACAGATTTGATCTGGTCGCGGTCCGTGCCCGAGGGCTTGTGCGCGAGATTGTTCTTCACGCCCTTCAGCCAGGCCTCGGCCTTGTCCGGCCCGAGATGGGCGATCATGCTGGCGATCAGCGCGATATTGTAGCTGTGCTGGCCCGAGCGGGAGCAGATCTTGCCCTTCCATTTCGGATCGGCAAGTTCCTCATAAGTGAAGGCCGTCTGCGTGACGCGCTCTTTGGACACGAACAACACGCGTGCCCGTTGTGTGAGGCCGATCCAGTTTCCGTTGGCCTCGCGCAAGGCTGCCGGAACAGCCGCGGCGATGACTTCGGAGGCCAGCGGGGACGTGATCCCGGCTTGCTGGGCTTGGATCAGCAACCCGGACTCCGCTGTCAGCAACACATCGGCCGGGCTGTTGGCGCCCTCGGCGGTGATGCGCTCAACCAGCCCTTCGCTGGCGAAGATGGTGTTGACCGTGACGCCGGTCTCGACTTCGAAGGCCTTCAACAAAGGTTCGATCAGCTGCGGTTCACGATAGGAATAGACGTTGACGTCGCCTCCAGCCAGCGCGGGGGCGGCCAGGGTGACGCTCGCCGCCAAGGCAATGGCGAATTTGCGCAAAATCATCGGATGCGTCCTCCTGTTCGGGTCGCGCTTGGGCGGTGGCGCGACGCTGCGGATAGAACGTGGCTTTTGTCGTGTAGTTGTCGGTCCGGCCCCCCACCTGTCAACCGCGACACATTGGAACGCCAGCCGGAACGTGCGACACTTGGGCCAAGGAGATTCGCTCGTCCGATGACCAAGCTGATCCATTTCCGCCTCTGCCCGCTGTCGCGCTCGATCCGGCTTGCCCTGGGCGAGCTGAAGGTCGACGCAACGCTGGAGGAAGAAAAGCCGTGGGAATGGCGCGAGGCGTTCCTGGCGCTCAATCCGTCGGGTGAACTGCCGGTGTTGGTTCCGGACGGCAAGGCGACCGTGTGCGGCCCCTATGCGATTTCAGAGTATCTGTCCGAAACCCAGTCGGCCCCGGCAAAACTGTTTCCCGGAACGCCCGAGCAGCGCGCCGAATGCCGCCGGGTGGTGGATTGGTTCCATGCCAAATTCAACCGCGAGGTGACCAAGCCGCTGCTGGAGGAGAAAATCTACAGCCGCTTCGACAAGGCTGGCGCGCGCAAACCGGATGCCGATCTGCTGCGCGCCGCACGCGCCAACCTGCGCTACCATATGGGCTATCTGGAGTTCCTGAGTCACGACCGCAACTGGCTGGCCGGTCCAGAGATGTCGTTCGCCGACCTCGCGGCCGCAGCCCATATCTCCTCGCTCGACTATGTTGGAGAGGCCGCGTGGGATGACAAACCGATGGCCCGGCAGTGGTATGCGCGCATGAAATCGCGGCCCTCTATGCGGCCCATCCTGCTCGAGCGCGTGCCCGGCGCGCCGCTGCCGCCTGCCCACTATCCCGACCCGGATTTTTGAACCTGTGAGCGCATCACTGATCGATCTGAAATCCGCCCTGCGCCATCGTGCACTCGCCGAAGGGTTCGACGGGATTGGCGTAACCTCGGCCGTAAACGGGCCCGATTACGGCGGACGCCTGCGCGAATTCGTGGCGCTGGGCCGGCATGGCGACATGGGATGGATGGCCGACACTCTTGAGCGGCGCGTCTCGCCGCAAGGTATGTGGCCGGAGGCGCGCACGGCGATAATGCTCGCCATGCGCTACGGCGACGGCAGCGATCCGCTGGCGGTACTGTCTGCTCCTCAGCGCGCCGCCATTTCCTGCTATGCCCAGGGGACGGATTATCACGATGTCATGAAGCCGAAACTCAAACGCGTGGCGAGTTGGCTGGCCGGCGCAACTGGATGCGACGTGAAAGTCTTCGTCGACACCGCTCCGCTGATGGAAAAGCCGCTAGCGGCTGCGGCTGGCCTTGGCTGGCAGGGCAAGCACACCAATCTGGTATCGCGCGCGTTCGGTTCCTGGATTTTTCTTGGCGCCATATTGACGACCGTTGACTTTGAACCCGATACGCCGGAGACGGATCATTGCGGCAGCTGCTCGGCATGCCTGAATGTTTGCCCGACCAAGGCGTTTCCAGCCCCCTATCAACTCGATGCGCGGCGCTGCATTTCGTATCTGACCATCGAGCACAAAGGCCACATCGCGCGCGAGTTCCGCACCGCCATGGGCAACCGGGTCTACGGCTGCGATGATTGCTTGGCGGTCTGCCCCTGGAACAAGTTTGCTGCGGCGGCCAGCGAGATGCGCCTGCGCGCGCCGGAAGGGGCCGAACCGCCGGCGCTGGCTGACTTGCTGACGCTGGACGATGCGGCGTTCCGCTCACGGTTTCGCGGCTCCCCCGTCAAACGAACAGGCCGCGAGCGCTTCTTGCGCAACGTGCTGATCGCGGCCGGCAATTCGGGCGATCCCGCACTGGTGGGGAAAATAGAATCCCACCTTGCCGATCCCTCTCCTTTGCTGCGCGCAATGGCGGTGTGGGCGCTGAGCCGGCTGGTTCCGGCTGACGACTTTGCGGACCGCGCGAAGCGGTGTCGGATCGGTGAAGAGGACCCCGCAGTGCGTTCTGAGTGGGGCGCTCCATGACTCGGCTGTTGTGCATCGGCATGGGTTACAGCGCCACCGCCGTCGCTCGGCTGTTGGCGGCCGAAGGTTGGTCCGTTGCCGGCACATCGCGAACCGACGCGGGCGCTTCGGCGATCGCTGCGTCGGGCTTTGCAGGGCAGGTCTTTGACGGCGTAGCGGTTTCGCCAGAGCTAGTGGGGGCCATTGAAGCGGCCACTCACCTTTTGGTGTCCGTCGCGCCCGGACAAGTCGTCGATCCCGTCCTCGCTGCCTGCCGGGATCATCTTGCCCGCACTCAAAAACTCAGTTGGATCGGCTATCTCTCCACTGTTGGCGTCTATGGCGACACCGGCGGCGATTGGGTGGACGAGGACACGCCGCCCAACCCGCGCCAGGAGCGCACCATCCGCCGTGTGCACGCTGAGCGGGCGTGGCTCGAATTCGGAGTCGTTACTCACCGCACAGTGCAGATATTCCGCATCGCCGGCATTTATGGACCCGGCCGCAATCCGCTGCTCAACCTCATGGACGGCAGCGCGCAAAGAATCGTGAAGCCCGGCCAGGTGTTCAACCGCATCCATGTCGCCGACATCGCGTCAGGTGTTGTGGCCGGCATCAAGCGGGGCAAACCGGGCCGCATCTACAACCTCACCGACGATGAGCCTGCCGCGCCAGACGACGTGGTCGTCTGCGCGGCGCGCCTGCTTGGCATGGCGCCGCCGCCGCCCGTCCCGTTCGCCGAAGCGACACTCTCGCCCATGGCCGCAAGTTTTTATGCCGACAACCGGCGCGTGCGGAACAATCGGCTGCGCAGCGAACTCGCCGTAGACTTGAGCTACCCCAATTATCGCGTCGGCCTCGCCGCCCTCGCCGCCGAGCTGCGCCAATCGGGCGCGGTCCTTCCGAAGGGAGCTGCCTGACCGTGACGGAACTGACCTGGGTCCACCGGCATTCCCCCTCCCTGGACGACTTCGAGGCCATGGCCGCGGACGCTTTCGCCCGGCTGCCGGCCCATTTCCGCGAGCGCTGCGAAGGGCTCATCATCCGGGTCGAGGATTTCCCGGAGGAGAGCGTGCTCGACGATCTGGAGGCCGAGACGCCGTTCGATATTCTCGGTCTGTATCAAGGTATTAGCATTGCCGGCCGCGACAGTGCTCCGCCCAACCTGCCGGACATGGTGTTCCTCTATCGCCGCCCCATGCTGGACTATTGGGCCGAGTTCCCCGATACGCTCGGCGGCATCATCACCCACGTGCTGGTGCACGAGATCGGCCATCATTTCGGCCTCTCGGACGACGATATGGAAGCCATCGAGGCGGCCGCCGGATGATCATCTTGATGGAAAGATTCCGTCACAGTGACGCTAAAGCGGCTTGCGCTTCATCTGGGCTGTGAAAGACTGCGGGCGAGCTGCAGTTCCGGCAAAGTTAAAAGGACGTTGGCATGATTCCGCGCAAAACCGTGCTCTTGTCTTGGGGCGCTTTGCTGGCCAGTGCGGCCATGGTGGTTGGCGGCGCGAACGCGCAGGCCGGAAGCGCCGTGATCGGCGGTGTGAAAATGTCCTGCGCCAACACCAAGGTGGTCGTCAGTAACCAGGTGCCCGGCCCAGGCTTTGCGGTCGAGGGTATGATCATGTTTGGCCCTAAGGCGCTCAGGGCCTATCCGCCGTTGGTGCAACGGTTGGTGTTCCTGCACGAATGCGGCCACCAATATGTGGGCACGGACGAAACGGCCGCTGATTGCTATGCCGTGAAAGCCGCCAAGCGGCAGGGCTGGCTGAAGGCCGCCGGACTGCGCCAAGCCTGCCGCGCGCTCTGGCACACCCAGGCCGACGGATCGCATCTGGCCGGCCCCGAGCGTTGCGACGCCCTGAAGCAATGCTTCGACGGCGGCTGATCGCCAACGCTGGACCGGCAGCCTCTTTGGAGCCATAGTCGGCCGCTACCGACGGGTGCACACCTGCGGCGCTGAGTGGCTGATTTGGGCGTTCTCCTGATGCACACATTCGACAATTTCCGGCGATTGTTCGCGGTGACTGCCGCATGCCTTTGCGTCGCCGCGTCAGCATTTGCCGCCGACTACGCGCCCACCGGCGAATCTCCGACGGCGGAGGACTACGTCGCGCATATCGGCGGCAAAGCCACCATCGTCGAATCGGGCGATCTGCTGCTGGGGGGCCACCGCGCGGCCTGCGGCGTGCGTCCCGTGGTGCTCGATCCCAAGCTCGATGATTTTGCGGCGGCCTACGATGGCTTCATCATTCTCAATCCGCGCAAGCTGGAAGGCCTGCCGCCGGCCGTCTCGCTGTGGATCTACTCGCACGAATGCGGCCACCAGTTCAAAGGTCCGGACGAGGATGAGGCCGACTGTTTCGCCGTGCAACGCGGCCGCCGCGCCGGCTGGCTGACGCCCGCGGGGGTGGAGGAGATCTGCAATTTCATCTCGCCGTCACAGGGCGACATGATGCATTTTTCGGGGCCACAGCGGTGTCAGACCGTACGTCGATGCTTTGGCGACAAGGGCAAGTTTTGATGATTGTCAGGGCAGTCGGCAGTAGGCGGTAGGCAGTGGATTGGACCCCGGCACGGCTGCGCCCTTTGTTGCTGGTCGCCTTGGCGGCCGCCGGTGCGCTGTTCGCCTATCAGATCACCAGCGCGCCGTCCGAGCCGCCGACCTTGGCCGAATATCTCGCCTATGCCCCCGGTCGCACGCTGGCGCCCGCGGGTTATGGCGTAGACGGCCCGCCGCTTGTCTGCGGCAAGGTGCAGATCGTTCTCAACCCCAAGCTTGCCGATGTGGCCGCCGCTCATCCCGGCTTCGTCATCCTCAACCCCGCCGCCTTCGAAAAGCTGCCCAAAGTCGTGCGCCTCTACGCCTTCGGTCACGAATGCGGACATCAGCTGCACGGCCCCGACGAGACGGTGGCCGACTGCTCGGCCATCGCCGACGGCGTGGCGCAGAAATGGCTGGATGCGGCCGGCCTGCAGGCGATCTGCGATTTCTGGAAGCCGCTGGCGGGGGATAACAAGCATCTGCCGGGGGTGGAGCGCTGCGAGGCGATGAAGCGGTGTTTTGCCAAGGCGGCGGCGAAGTAGTACTATTGTGCGAACCGCGACAAACGTAAGTGGATATTATGACGACGATCGAACAGATCAAAACCCTCTTCGAGACACTTCCAGAGTCCGATAAGTCGGCATTGAAACGCTGGCTGGAAGAGAAAGATGCCGAATTCTTCGACGCCAAGATCGAAGCGGATGCGGCAGCCGGTCGGCTAGACGGCATGATCGCG
>JANMVX010000156.1:0-9536 GCA_031393505.1 Hyphomicrobiaceae bacterium
CAGGGACGGAGCAAGCGGCTGCCCCTCACCGACCGCCCATCGCTTGCCGCCGAAGTGGGCGGCTGCGCGGGGCGCTCTCCTCTCCCCCTGAAGTAGGGGGAGAGGAGGTCCAAGCCTTGAAGGGTTTTGAAATGTCAGACAAAGAGAAAAACCCGCCCTGCACCTTTGACGATTTCCAAAAGGTCGACATCCGTGTCGGCACCGTCGTGGATGTGCAGGCCTTTCCCGAGGCGCGCAAACCGGCGCTGAAACTGTGGATTGATTTCGGGCCGGAGATCGGGGTCAAGAAGACCTCCGCCCAGATCACGGCGCACTACGCGCGCGAGACGCTGTTGGGGCGGCAGGTGGCGGCGGTGGTCAATTTCCCACCGCGGCAGATCGGGCCGTTCATTTCCGAGGTGTTGACCCTGGGATTCGCCGACGCCCAGGGCGCTGTCGTCCTCATTCAGCCAACGCAGCCGGTCCCCAATGGAGGCCGGCTGCATTGATGTGGCGCCGTAGGGCGCAATAGGCGTTTTTTCTTCGCGCCGTATTGCGCCGCGAGGTTTACCGCAACCAACTTGCGTATGAATAGACCTCCTGCGGCGCAATACGGCGAAGACGCCTATTGCGCCCTACGCCATTGGCATTCGCGCCCTACCGCAGCTTGGCCATCTCGAACGTCGAGTAGCAGCCGGTGCTTGGCAGATTGGTCTTGTTGTTCATGGCGTTGGCGAGCGCCTCGCCGAGATTGACGCCGGCGTCCTGGTTGCGTGCGCCCACGATCAGGAACGGACGCTCCCAGCTGGTGTCTTTTTCAACGGTCGAGGACGTGCAGCTGTTGCTGAACTGACCGAGATTGAGAACCCACAGCCCCTTGTTGCCGCCGACATTCTTATCGGCCCAGCCAGCTGCCGTCTTGCCGCGCTGCGCGGCACGGGAATTTTCTTCGGCCAGGGTGCCCTCGGAGGAGGCGACGCCAACGGCGATCAGATCGGCCGACGGCGCAAGGCCCTTGGCGACTTCGGGTCCGAACAGCTGCGCAGTCACGTCAGCAGCGCCAATCGGGGTGCCATTTATGGTCACCTGATCGGCCTGGCCGCGGATCCAGGAATAGTCCTTGGTCTTGGCGACGAAGTCGAACGTGGCCTTCTTGCCGGCCTTGTCCTTGCCTTCGAGCGGGAACACGATCGAGTTGCCCCAGCGCACGGTCTTGACCTCGACGGGAACGTCGAACCCGAACAGCCGCGGCAGGAATTCCTTCTGGCTGACGGCGATCGTAGTCACCAGGCCGAGACCCGCGATCAGCAACAGACCAATCAGATTGGTGCCGCCATTGCGCCACAGCCAGGGGCCGCCGCGCCGGCGGCGGCGATCCTCTTCTTCGCGTGCAGCCGCGCTCGCTGCGCTGCCTGCTGCGCCCGTTGCGCCCTTCAATACGGCGCCTGCCGCTTTGCGATCGTCTTGCTTGCCGGAGCCTGGTTGTTCCTGCGCCATGTACTGACCCGTCCTCTTTGCCTGAAAAAATTTCATGCCGCCAAAGGCAGCGTCCCGCCAGCGCAGAGACACTGGCAGGGTCGCCCCAATCGGGCGTACAATCCTAAAAGCATGCTCAACTGGCCTTGGCAAGTCGCGCGGACGCCGGCTGTACAGCGGTCATATAGTCCGTCAGCAGCGTTTCGGTGATCTGGCTCGGCTTGAACTTATGCTCGCCGATTTCCGAAACCGGCGTCACTTCGGCTGCCGTACCGACGATGAAGCATTCCGAGAACCCCGCAAGTTCGCTCGGCAAGATCGTGCGTTCGACCACTTTCATCTGCCGTTTTTGCGCCAGTTCCATCACCGTGCGGCGGGTAATGCCGTCGAGGAAGCAATCAGGCGTCGGGGTGTGGATTTCACCATTTTTGACGAAGAATATGTTCGCCCCGGTGCATTCGGCCACATGGCCGCGCCAATCCAACATCAGCGCATCGGCATAGCCCGCTTTTTCAGCGCGGTGCTTCTCGATGGTGCAGATCATGTAGAGGCCGGAGACCTTGGCCTTGCAGGGAATGGTGGCGGGATCGGGCCGGCGATAGACCGCGTTGGCCAGCCGGATGCCTTTCATCTTGATTGCAGGATCAAAGTAAGAGCCCCACTCCCAAGTCGCCACCGCTAGATGGATTTTGCCCGCTTGCGCGCTGACGCCCATCATCTCGCTGCCGCGCCAGGCGATTGGGCGCACGTAGCAGTCAGCCTGGCCGTTGGCCTTCATGGTGTCGCGGCAGGCCTGGTCGATCTCGGCGACGCTGTAGGGGATGTCGTAGTCCACCATCTTGCCGCTGTCGATCAGGCGTTGTGAATGCTCGGAGAGCTTGAAGATCTCGCCGCCGTAGGCTCTTTCGCCCTCGAACACCGCGGCGCCATAGTGCAGCGAGTGCGTGAGAATGTGGATCTGCGCCTCGCGCCAGGCCACCAGTTTGCCGTCGAACCAGATGAACCCGTCGCGGTCGTGAAAGGGAATTAGGACCATTAGCGCATCCTCCACAAGGCCGGTTCTGCGCAAGCGCGGCCGGCGAAATCCTTAGTGCCTAGCGCTAAGGTTTATATCCGTTAGCGCCACCCGTCAGCTCAAATCCCTTGCCAGCGCCCACCCCAGGCCTTAACTCGATGGAATAGGAGAGGGAGCGCCATGAAGGTGACGGACCAACAGTAATCCCACCGCACGGATTATGTCAACATGGCTGACCTATCTAGCGAACTTATGAAACGTACCGATCTCTCGCCGCCTGGAACGATTGACGATCCAGCGGACCGGGGCGTTGGCCGGCCCGAGCGCGATGCGGCGATGGTCGCGCTGGTAGAACTGCTGTTTTTCGCCTATCGCGATTTCACCAGCCATCCCGATGAAATTTTGGCCGAGTTCGACTTTGGACGCGCCCATCACCGCGTGCTGCATTTTGTCGAACACTATCCTGGGCTGCGCGTCGCCGACCTCTTGGACATTCTGAAAATCACCAAGCAGTCGCTGGCGCGCGTCTTACGCCAATTGGTGGCCGGAGGCTTCATTGAGCAGCGCCTGGGCAAAGCGGATCGCCGTGAACGGCGCCTCTACTCAACGGTGGCCGGCCGGCAGCTGGCGCGCCGTCTGCTGGAACCTCAGATATCGCGGGTGCGCGCTGCGCTGATCGAGAGCGGCGATCCAGCCAGTGTGCGGGCCTTTCTGACGGCGATGATCGAACCTGGCGAACGCGCGAGGGTCCAGGACCTGTTGGTCGACGTGGCTGGCCGCCCCGGCTTCAAACGCGAGGCGGCACGATGAACTTTTTCTCTCCGTCCCCGAAGGCCAAGCCGCCGCTGCCCGATGACGCGCGCCATGTGCTGGTGGTCGACGACGATCTGCGCATCCGCGAACTGCTGGTGCACTATCTGCACAGCAACGGCTACCGGGTGAGCGCGGCCGGCGACACCGCCTCGGCGCGCTCGGCCATGCGCGGCTTGTCTTTTGACGTGCTGATCCTGGATGTCATGTTGCCGGACGGCTCCGGCCTCGATCTGGCGCGAGAACTGCGCCGCGACAACAACGTGCCGATCCTGATGCTGACCGCCATGGCCGAAACCGATGACCGGGTCGCGGGGCTGGAAGCGGGCGTCGATGACTACATCACAAAACCCTTCGAGCCGCGCGAGTTGCTGCTGCGCCTGAACAATATCCTGCGCCGTTACGACCCCAAAGAAGGGTCGCGTGACGAAGTCCGTATGGGACCCATCTTGTTCAACATTGGCCGCGGCGAACTCAAACGCGGCGACGAGACCATCAAGCTCACTGAGCGTGAGCGTGACATGTTGCGCCAGTTTGCCGTCAGGCCTGGCGTGGCCATCGCCCGCCACGAACTGGTCGGCGTATCGGCCAATGGCAGCGACAACACCGCCAGCGAACGCGCGGTGGACGTGCAGATCAACCGGTTGCGCCGCAAGATTGAGCCCGATCCGGCCAATCCCACCTATCTCCAGACCTCACGGGGGCGGGGCTACGTGCTCTACACCGACTGATGATCGCCATCCCCACCCGTCACTGGTCGGTCCGAACGCTGCGCCAAATGGGCCGGCAGCTGGGGCGCATGACCTGGTCGGCGATCCCGAACTTGATGCCGAAGGGCCTTTACGCCCGCGCCCTCATCATCATCATCGCGCCCATCGTGCTGCTCGAGTCGGTTGTCGCCTTCGTCTACATGGAGCGCAACTGGCAGGAGGAGACAGTCCGCCTGTCCCGGGCCACATCCGGGTCGGTTGGCGCCGTGATCGACGCCTTCGAAGCGTCGCACAACAAAGCCGACTACAGCCGGCTGATTGACTTGGCGCAACAGCGCTTCGAAATGACCATGATCGTGGCGCCACCGGGCGAGTTGCCGCCGCCGCAGCAGCGTCCGGTATTCGATGTGCTGGATCGCATCCTGACCAGCGAAATGGCCAGCCAGATCGACAAGCCCTTCTGGATCGATACCCGCGGCGACAGAGATGTCGAAGTCCGAGTAAAACTCGACAAGGCCGTGTTGCGGCTGATCCTGCCGCGCAACCGGACCTACGCCAGCAACTGGCACATTTTCCTGGTCTGGATGATCGGCACCTCGATGGTGCTGATATCGGTTGCGATCCTGTTCCTGCGCAATCAAATCCGCCCAATTGTCCGGCTTGCCGAAGCGGCCGAAGCCTTTGGCAAGGGCCGGCCTATACCAAGCGATTTCCGGGCCCGGGGCGCGCGCGAGATCCGCCAGGCCGCCTCGGCCTTCGAGGAGATGCGCGACCGCATCGAAAAGCACGTCGAGCAGCGCACCACCATGCTGGCCGGCGTCAGCCATGACCTGCGCACCGTGCTGACGCGCTTCAAACTGCAGCTGGCCATGCTGGAAGGCGCGCCGGGCACCGACGCCATGCGCGACGACATCAACGAAATGCAGGCCATGCTGGAAGACTACATGGCCTTCGCCAAGGGCGGCAGCGGCGAGGAGGCCAAGCCCACCGACGTGCGCGCCATGATGGAGGAAGTGCGCGCCGGGGCGATGCATTTCGGCAAGCCGATCGAATTGCGCTTCCGGCGCCGGCGCAAAATTCCAGTGCCTTTGCGCCGCCACGGTTTCAAGCGCGCCATCGCCAATCTGGTCTCGAACGCGGCGCGCTATGCCGACACCATCGTGGTGACGGTGACGCAGGATCGCCATTGGCTGCGCATAGAGGTCGATGACGATGGGCCCGGTATCCCGCCTGAAAAGCGCGAGATCGTGTTCCGGCCATTCCTGCGGCTCGATCCCGGCCGCAATCAGGATCTGCCGAACACCGGCCTGGGTCTGGCCATCGCCCGTGATATTGCACGCGTCCACGGCGGTGACATCTGGCTTGAGGAAAGCGACATGGGCGGCCTCAAGGGCGTGGTGCGCGTGCCGGTTTAGGGCCGCGGCATTGCTCCATCGCACCATTGACGTTCGGCCCCGGCAGCGCCAATTGCCGGTCAGAGCTAGCTGCGGTTTTTGCCTTTGGAATTGTCCGCTAGCTAGTTTCCGCGAGCTTGTGTAAGAAGCACGCTCATTCCCGACATCGCCGCTCGCCGTTCGAGCCGCCAACCTTTCGCGATACGAACACCCATGCTGACCGTCCTGCTCGTCATTCACCTCATGGTCGCTGTCGCCCTCGTGGCGACTGTGTTGCTGCAACGCTCGGAAGGCGGGGCGCTTGGCATTGGCGGCGGAGGCGGCGGCGGTTTCATGACGGGTCGGGGGACGGCCAATTTCCTGACCCGGCTGACAGCCATGCTGGCGCTCGGCTTTTTCGTGACGAGCATCGCCCTGACTGTGCTGGCGCGCTATGATCACAGCAACCGGCTGACGATCGACTCGGTCGGCAAGGCGGCCACGACAGCTCCGGCCCCGGCGACCACGCCTGCCAACACCGCAGCAGCCACTCCGGCGACGGCTCCGGCAGCCCCGGCTCCAGCACTTCCGGCGACCGATCCCGCCAAGAAACAGTAGCTGACCGCGCGATGGCCCGGTCGCCCGGATTGGGCTTGGAGGCGGCTGCGAAACTGTTTGCTCCGGGGCGCCCGCTGCTGGGCCTCGATGTCGGCACAAAAACGATTGGCATCGCGCTCTCGGACACCGGCTTGATCATCGCATCGGCCCTGCACACCATCACGCGCGGAAAATTCCGCGACGATGCCGCCGCGCTGGTCGCGACGGCCGAAAAATTCCAGGCCGCCGGATGGGTGGTCGGCCTGCCGTTGAACATGGACGGCAGCGAAGGGCCGCGCGCCCAATCCACCCACGCTTTCGTTCGCAACCTGGCGCAGATCTCACCGCTCCCGATCGCCTATTGGGATGAGCGGCTCTCCACGGCCGCTGCCGAGCGCGTCCTGATTGAAGCCGACGCCAGCCGCAAACGCCGCGCCGAAGTGATCGACAAGGCCGCCGCCGCCTACATCCTGCAGGGCGCGCTGGACCGGTTGGCCTATCTGCGCCGCGCCTAGATCACGATCGATCACACTTTCTCTTCATTTCATTTCGAGCAGTTTTTGGTTCGTATTTCGTATTTCGAAAATTAAATTCGAACTGTCAACGTTGACAACTTGACAAACGGACGTTTTTTGTCCATATAGTCCAATATGGAAACGAGAGAGAAAATCCTGACCGCCGCCGCCGCAGCGTTCACACGCTACGGCTACCGGCAGACCAACATGGAGCTGGTGGCCGCCGAGGCCGCCTTGTCCCGCCAGGGCGTCTATCGGCACTTTTCGTCCAAGGACGCCCTATTTGTCGCAATGGCGGAGGACATGCACCGCAGGAGCCTGGACATGGCGGCGTCTCAGGCCGCCAAAGCGCGCGCGGCGACCGGCGATGTCGTCGATGTGCTGGTGGCGGCCGTCAGCGGGCGAACGGCGTTGCACTACGCATTCCTGATCAACACGCCCCACTCGCGGGAATTGACCCACGAACACACCCGGCAATGCGTCACGCTCATCGACTACTACCGGCAACGCTTCATGGAGTTGCTGACAAGCATCATCGAAGCCGCGCGCAAATCTGGCGATCTTGCCCTGCTGGACACGATCCCAAGCCTCGAATTCGCCAGCGACATAACAACGGTCGCCTTGGGCCTGATCAATGCCCAACCGCCAAAATCACCGGAACACTTCCGGGACGATCTTACGCGCATTTTGAACCGGCTCAGGCGCGGAGCCTGCCGGTAACCAGCTGAATTGAGAAGCTGGCAACGGGCGAGACAGCCCGGACGCCCGCCCACCGCCTTAACCGATCGCCATCTCGGCGCGTGCGCACGCACGTCGCTGAAAGAGCGATCACGCTTGCAAAGGATGGAACCACCATGGCGCCGACGCACAAGAAACCGCAGCTTTCCAAGGACGAAACGGAAATTTACGCCCTCATCGAACGCTGGGCCAACGCCATTCGCGATGCCAACAAGGTCAACATCCGCGCCGATCATCACGACGATATGCTGATGTTCGATGTGTCCCCACCGCTGATGACACGGGGCGTGGAGGCCTACACGGCGTCCTGGGATGCGTTCTTTGCCTGGTTCAACAAGCCGCTGACCTTCCATTTCCATGACGTGGACGTGGTCGCCGGCTCCGATGTCGCCTACGCCACCGCACTGGGCAATTGGGCCGGCGTCGACCCCAAAGGCAAACGCCAGGGCTACGATTTCCGCCTGACCATGGGCCTGCGCAAATTCGGCAACCGCTGGATCGTGATGCACGAACACCATTCACTGCCGGTGGGATAATACCGAGCAGCGCCGAGGTTGCGCGCGGGCCGCCAGTGCTGGCCCCAACCCGCGCGCACCGCGCCGAGGCCATCCGGGGGGTTGGTCTCGGCGTGTCCGTTTTTGGACGCGCCATTGGCTCTGCCTATTTATGCACCACCGCATCGCTTTGCTCATGAAACGAGCATAATGTGCTCGCGGATTGTGCACTCGCGTAACCGGATCCGAGAAAAACCGTTTTGCGCCAAGTGGTTAATTCTTGGCACGAAGATTGCTTAACGTCCTGCATCGTGGTTCAACGCGGAGCAAGATCGAGCATGTTCGGATGGTTCAAGAAGAAACCCAAGCCCGCCGCATATGAAGCCATCGAACCGATAGCGGCCGCGACGGAAGTGGCGCCAGCGCTGGAACTCACGGGGTGGCGAGCCACGGCGCCAGTCGAGCCTGTCCCGGCTCCGATCCCCGTTCCGCAGCTGGCGGTTCCGCAAACGGCCGCGCCATTACCACCAATCAGCGCCGTCCTTCCCGTTGCGCGCGCGGCCGCTCCCGTCCCCCCGATAGATCCCCACGACTACCAACCTGCGCCCGCGAAAATCGGCATGGCCGCGCTGATGCTGGCCCCGTCAGGCGCGCGCCGGCTCATTGTGACGAGTGTGCAGGCTGGCGGCCGCCGCGTGCTGGCGCGCGAAACCGCCTCGCAGCGATCCTACGCCTTCACGCGGCACGCGGACGGCAACTACTATCTCGGCGATGCGCAGGGCAGCAGCGCGGCGACGCTGATCGTCGGGCTGCCGCTGGCGCGCGCGGCGGCGTGACAGAGCAACTCGACCAGGCATTCAAATTGACCCGAAGCCGCAACGCCCACGGATCTTCCTTCTCCCTTTGGGAGAAGGTGGCGCTCTGCGCCGGATGAGGGGTATGCTGTCAGTGGAAATTTCCGCAATCACCACTTGCACGGCAAATGTCCCGCCACACACCCGTCGCCAGAAAACTGCGCCGCCCCCTCACCCCAGCCGAACACAAGCTCTGGGAGCACCTGCGCGATCGACGCCTCGACGGACTGAAATTCCGCCGGCAAACGCCCATCGCTGGCTACGTCGCCGACTTCTGCTGCCTGGACGCCCGCCTGATCATCGAACTCGACGGCGGCCAACACGCGGAGCCCGAGCATATGGTCCGTGATGCGGAGCGGACCAAAACGCTCGAAGCTGCAGGCTTCCTGGTGATCCGCTTCTGGAACAACGACGTGATGACGCGAACAACGGCCGTGCTGGACGCTATTCTCGATAATGTCGTCGCGGCGACGAGGCGTGGCAAGGGTTGAGCGCATCATTGGCCGCAATCCCCTCATCCGCCCTTCGGGCGCCTTCTCCCAAAGGGAGAAGGTGATGGAGCCGCGCGGTCCGGGGGGATCCGCAAAAGCCGCAGCGCACACGGATCTTCCTTCTCCCTTTGGGAGAAGGTGGCGCGTTTCAGCGCCGGATGAGGGGGTTGGCGGTGCGGGTGCGGCACGCACGTGCGAAACACTCTGGCCGCAATCCCCTCATCCGCCCTTCGGGCACCTTCTCCCAAAGGGAGAAGGTGATGGAGCCGCATGGTTCTGAGTGTGATATTGTGAGGTTTCAATGACGGAGTACCGCCTATGAAGATCGAACTCACGCCCGACGCAGCCATTTGGGTCGAAGCTGAAGTCGCCGCCGGAACGTTCCCGACGCCGGAAGACGCGGTGCGCTTCGCCATCCGAGAGGCCAAGACGAACGCCCTGCGCGGCAAGTTAGACGCGGCCGTGGCTGAGGGTGGGGAGAACA
>JANMVX010000185.1:0-17697 GCA_031393505.1 Hyphomicrobiaceae bacterium
ACGAAGGCCGTCAGCGTCACGCGGATGCCGATGCGGTCCTTGGTGAGGATTTCCTGCGCTGTGATCTCCAGCGGCTGCGGGCGCAAGTCGACCTTGCCGATCTTGATCGTGCGTCCGACCGCCCAGAAGGCGTGCCGGCCCGGCGGCAGTTTTTCCACCAGCTTGCCATCGACCATCAGCAACCCTGCCTCGTGCGCTTCGACGACGGCGCTGGCAATTGCCGAATTGCGCGTCACATCGAGTTTGTCGAGGTGATGCTTGGCCACGCGCATGTCGGCGGCGGTATCGATACGCTCGACATCCACCCGCGTGATGGTCTTCCAGAATGCGCGCGTGCTGGTCGGCAGGACGAAATGCTTCGGCTCGTCGTCGAACGAGACGATGGCGACTTCGGTCGGTCCGGCTTGCACGATCTCAAAATGCGTATCGGCCAGCTGCGGATGCGTGCGCGCCAACAGAAGCGCCTTCTCGGCGGGTATTTCCGCACGCACGATCTTCACGGTCTCGCCGGTCAGCCGGTTGTTCCAATCGAACTGCGCATGGCGGCCTGGCCCGAGCAGGCGCAAAAACTTGCCGTCCTGCGACAGCAGCACGCGCTCGTCATCCCTAACGATGAACTCCGACGTCCAGCCGCGACGGGCCATGATAACTCTCCATACAAATGAGCTTTGACTCTCCTCTCCCCGTTCTTACGGGGAGAGGAGACCGCGTCTCGCAGGCGCCTTTTTGCGCCAAGAGCCACGCGGTCGGTGAGGGGCAGGAACTTGCTCCATGCCTCGAATTGCACGTGCGGAGCAAGATCCTGCCCCTCATCCGGCGCAAAGAGCGCCACCTTCTTCCCCTAAGTAGGGGGAGAAGAGGTTCCAGCCTCTAACCCCTGCCGTAAGTTCCCGGTGTCAGGAACTTGTTCTTACAAGTGCCTGACACCCAGTTCCTGGCCAGACCATCGACGGTGACATACTGGGTGTCAGGC
Source organism: Hyphomicrobiaceae bacterium (assembly GCA_031393505.1). Taxonomy (GTDB): domain Bacteria; phylum Pseudomonadota; class Alphaproteobacteria; order Rhizobiales; family Hyphomicrobiaceae; genus JANYHF01. The sequence continues at coordinate 974 of JANMVX010000185.1, forward strand.
ACTTGTAAAACACAAGTTCCTGACACCGGGCGCACAATGATCGAATTGCCCAGTGGAAAGAACGAATCGTCATGCGCAACTTGAAAACACCCACCCCCCTCCGCGACCGGCTCATCGCCTCCGAGGCCGCCATGGCCGCGACCGGCAATTACGACGGCATCACCGACCTCACGCTGCGTAAGGCCGACCCGCTGCGCTACGAAACGCTGCACACAAAGCTTCGCTCCTTCTGCGTCTCCGCGCGCGAGATGGCGCGCCGCATTTCCGCCTCGCCCGGCGTGCGCGAGGTCGGCGAAATGGTGGTTGCGATCTATACGCCCGAAGGTGACGCGGTCGCACTCTCCAACGGCATCATGGTGCATGTCCACACCATGAGCCGCTTCATCAAATGGATGATCCGCGAGGGCTACGAGACCAACCCGGGCATCCGCCCCGGTGATATTTTCGCCAACAACGACGCCTTCATCGGCACGGTGCAGGTGCCCGACGTGATGGACGTCATCCCGATTTTCCATGGCGAAGAGCTGGTCGGCTGGGCCGGCGCGGTCTGTCACGAGCTGGAATCTGGCGGCATCACGCCGGGCGGCGACGTGTGCCTGGCCCAGGAGCGTTTTACCGAAGGCTTGTTCGTCTGTGCCGAGAAGATCGGATCGAACGACGAGATCCGCCGCGACTATGTGATTCGCTGTGAGCGAAATCTCCGTATGCCGATCTATTGGGTGTTGGACGAGAAGGCAAAAGTGGCCAGCTGCATCGACATGCGCGAAAGCGTGCTCTCGATCATCGAAGAGGTCGGCATCGACTATTGGCGGCAGGTCACCAAGGAGTTCATCGAGGAGGGGCGGCGCGGGCAGCTATTGCGCACGCAACAATTGACCGTGCCGGGCGTCTATCGAGGGCATACGTTCTATGGCCATGTCACCGAAGGAAAACCGGGGTTTCAGCCCTTGGGAGACCCCAATTGGCTCTATGGCATCCCGATCGAGATGACCATCGAGACCAGCGGGAAAATCACCATGGATTTCGAGGGCACGCAGTCCTGGGGCTACCACTCCATGAACTGCACGCCCGCCGGCATGGATGGCGGCATGTTCGTGACGCTCACCCAGCACATGAACTTCGAGGGCCTCGTCAACGATGGCGCCTGGATGGCGACCGAGCTGAAACTGCCCAAGGGCACCTGGACCAATCCGGACAATGAGTTCTGCGCCACGGCGACCAGCTGGGCGCTGCTGCTGCCGGCTTTTGGCGTGTTCCAGCGGCTGCTCTCGCGCGGGTTTCTCGCGCGCGGCTACGTCGAGGAAGTGTTCGTCGGTCAGGTCAATTCGCCTATGATCGAAATGGGCGGCGAAAGCCAATACGGCACGCAATTCGGCATGGCGCATTTCGAATGCGCGGCGGCGGGTTCTGGCGCCTTGGCGATCAAGGATGGTCTCGATACCGCCTATGTCGGTTGGAACCCGGAATCTGATATGGGCAATATTGAGATCTGGGAACAAAATATGCCGATGCTCTATATCGGCCGGTCGATCCTGCCCAATTCGGGCGGGCAAGGAAAGTATCGAGGCGGATGTTCCTTCATCTCGACCTGGCTGTTACACAAAACCAATCATCTGCGGCTGGTAACCTCGGAACATTCGTCGCGCGTGTTCGACAATGCCGGCATGTGCGGCGGTTATCCCGCCCCGACCTGCCAGATGCACCGCGCGGTGCGCGACACCAATGTCGATGAGGTGATCGCGGCGCGAAAACCGCTGCCGCATGGCATCGGCACAAATCCGAAACGCTCCACCATCGAAGAGCTGATCGAGGGCGATCATACGACCACGGAAGGTCCGTATATCACCGCGCCGCATACGGCCGGCGATATCTTCAGCCACGCCTACAATGGCGGCGGCGGTTATGGCGATCCGCTGGAGCGAGATCCGGCGCGTACCGCCTATGATATTGAAAATGGCTTTGTGACGCAAGAAGCGGCGCGCAATGTTTCGGGCATCGTGCTGCGCGAAGATGCCAAGACAGACAGTCTCGTGGTCGACGAGGCGGCCACCACGATGGCCCGCGAGACACTGCGCGAGAACCGCCGAATGCGTGCGGTCCCGGTTACCGAGTGGATGAAGGCTGAGGCCGAGCGCGTGAAGGGCAAGGAGTTCGTCTACGAGGTGCGCCGCATGTATGAGAGTTCGATGAAACTGTCGCGGCGCTTTTCAGATGAATACCGCGCGTTCTGGCAGCTGCCGGCCGATTTCACCTTCACGCCGCCGCCCCGCAAGCGCCGCACGACGGAGACAGTCTCATGACCAGCTATTCGCAGGAGGTCATCGCCGATCTGATGACGGGACAGCTGCCCTGGCATCAGACCAAGCGCATCATGAGCGCCTACAAGGATGAGGACCGTTTTTGGAAGGTGCTCGCTGTGCATCAGGCGCGCGTCGCCTGGACGGAGCGCATCGTGCTGCCGATCGGCGAGCATCTGTTCATTGTGCAGAAGGGCCGCAAGCGGATCATCAAGTGCGACTGCGGCCACGAGTTCGGCGACGACACCAAGAACTGGAAACTCTCGGCGCTGATCCATGTCCGCCGCGACGAGGCGGCCTTGCGGGAAATCTATCCCAACAGCGATCTCTGCCATCCCGACTGGATGGAGCTGCGCGAGTTCATCTGCCCCGGTTGCGCAACGCTGCTGGAGGTGGAAGCCTGCCCGCCCGGCTATCCGATCCTGCATGATTTCCAGCCGGATCTCGAAGGGTTCTATCGCGATTGGCTGAAGCAGCCGCTGCCGGGAGGGTGAGATGGGCTTCTGAGGTCGGGTGCCAGTTTCGTAAGGGCGCACAGCAGTGCGCCCGGCTTGCAGGCCCGACGGACTATCGATGTGGCACGCCGGGCGCACTGCTGTGCGCCCCTACCAATGTCCGTTCAGTCACATCAACGACATTTTGCAACGTCTTGGAGATTGGCATGGGGCGGGTGGAGGGAAAAATTGTCCTGATCACGGGGGCGGGGCTCGGGCTGGGGCAGGCTTCGGCCTTATTGCTGGCCTCCGAAGGCGCGACTGTGATCTGTACGGATGTAGTGCCGGAGCTGGGTGAGGCCACCGCGAAATCAATCGCCGATGCCGGCGGCAAGTCCGCGTTCCATGTGCTCGATGTTACTGACCCCAAACAATGGGACGTTGTCAGCGCATTCGTCACGGCGACTTACGAAAAACTTGACGTGCTTGTGAACAACGCCGGCATCGCCATCGCCGCCAACATCGAGACCACGACGCTGGCCGATTGGCGCCGCACCATGGCCGTCAACGCCGATGGCGTCTTCCTCGGCTGCCAGGCCGCCGTCGCCTTGATGAAATCCTCCGGCGGCGGATCGATCATCAACCTCTCCTCCATCGACGGCATCATCGGCGAAGCGGAACTGGCCGCCTACTGCGCCAGCAAGGGGGCAGTTCGTACCCTGACAAAATCCGTCGCCGTGCATTGCGCCGAGCAGCGCTACAAGATCCGCTGCAACTCCATCCACCCCGGCTACATCTGGACGCCGCAGACCGAGAACTATCTGCGTGATCTGGGCAAGCTGGAGAGCGAGAAGGCCAAGGCGCTGGTAAGGCATCCCATCGGCTTCCTGGGCGAACCGAAGGACATAGCCTATATGGTGCTGTACCTGGCGAGCGACGAGTCCCGGTTCGTGACGGGGAGCGAGATGGTGGTCGATGGCGGGTATTTGATGGTGTAGGCGGGTGGGTTTGATCCCGCCCTGACTTGGTCTATGATACCCGCCAAAGGAGTGCGCCATGCAAGTCGATGCGAACAGTCAGAGTCTCGGCGATGTCATCAAAAAAGCACGCAACGAGCCGGTTACGGTGCTTGAAGACGGTTCACCCACTGCGGTCGTCATGTCAATGGATGCCTACCAGCGACTGGGCGGCGCCGACGAACTGCGCCGCAAGGCCGCGCTTGAGTTGATCGAGGTTCTGAAAACGACGCGCAGAGAGGCAGCGGAAGCTGGGCTGACGGAGGACGAACTCGAGCGACTCCTAGCCGATGAGAGTTGAGCGGGTCGTTTTCGATACCAACGTGCTTATCAGTTCAGTCTTGTCGGAGAGCGGCCGGCCGGCCCAATGCATCGATTGGGTCTTGGCGCACGGGATCATGGTGTTGTCGCCAGAGCTGTGGCAAGAGTTCACATCACGGATTGTGCGGCCCAAGTTTCAGAAATACATCCGACTAGAACGCTTGAATTGGGCGCTTTCCCATTTTCCGGACAGTGCCCTTCATGTGCAGATCACTGGTGATTTGGCAGTTTGCCGGGACCCAGATGATGACAAGGTAATTGAGACAGCCCTAATGGGGCAGGCTGACTACCTGGTTACCGGCGACAAGGATCTTTTGGTTTTGAATCCTTTTCAAGGGATCAGAATTCTGCTGCCCCATGAGTTTCTCCAAGCTGTCCTTGGGGCGTCCCCATGACAACGATCCTTACAGGACGCACCGCCCTCATCACCGGCGGCCTCACTGGCCAGGGGCTCGCCATCGCCACCGCCCTGGCCGAGGCCGGGGCGAACGTCGCCGTCGGATCCTATGTAGGAGCAACTCTTGGCCGCTCGGGCGACGCCGCCGCCTACCCCGAGAGCGCCGAGATCGAGCGCGTGCGCGCAATGTTGTCGGCAAAGGGCGTCAAAGCCTATGCGGCGCATCTGGATGTGCGCCACAGCGATCAGATACGCAACCTGACGCAACAGGCTGCAACGCTATGCGGCCCCATCGACATCCTGGTCAACGCCGCCGGCACCACCGCCGAGCAGCCGGTTTGCGGGCATACGGACGAGCTGTGGGACAAGATCATCGATACCAACCTCACCGGCGCCTTCCGCATGACGCGCGAACTGCTGCCCGGGATGATCGCGCGCAAGTGGGGGCGCATCGTCAACATCGGCTCGACGGCGGCGAGCGTCGGCTGGAAGGACAACCCCGCCTATTGCGCCAGCAAATCCGGCCTGCTCGGCCTCACCCGCTGCGTCGCCCTCGAAGGCGCGCCGCACGGCGTCACCGCCAATACCGTCAGCCCGACCTGGGTCGAGACCGAACTCATGACCCGCAACCTCACCCAGGTGATCGCGCGCGAAGGCAAGGGGCGCACGCTGGCAGCCGCCATGGCCGATATCGCGCGCGAGAACCCGCAAGGCCGCATCATCCAGCCCGGCGAAGTCGCGGCCACGGTCGCTTTCCTCTGTTCCGACGGCGCCAAGGGCATCACGGGCGAGAACATCCAGATCACCGGGGGAGCGCATTGGTAGCGTGAAAAATGCTGCAGAAGCGACATCAACTCGGCGTTTTCGCCGCTGAAACCGCATCGACAAACCGCCGCAATGGGCAGTAATGTACCCGCATCTTTGGCCATAAGACTGGGATCCGGTGCGGCCGAAAGACGAACATCGTTCCAGGGAGGACTATTACTCACATGCGTATCGCCAAATCGCTTCTGCCGCTCGCGCTCGGCCTTGCCGGGCTGATGAGCGCCACCGGACTCGCCACCGCCGCCGACCTCGGCGCCAAGGATGAAACCATCAAGCTCGCCGTCCTCGAATGGACCGGGGCCAATGTCTCGACCCATGTCGCGGGCAACCTGCTGAAGAAGCTCGGCTATAAGGTCGAGTACGTTACCGCTGGCAACTTCCCGCAGTTTTCCGGCCTCGCCGACGGGTCGCTCAGCGCCTCGGTCGAAGTCTGGATGAACAATGTCGGCGACATCTATCCCAAGGTTTTGGAAGCCAAGCAGATCGAGGATCTTGGCCTGCTGAAACTGGCCGCCAAGGAAGGCTGGGTCTATCCGAAGTATATGGAAGCCGTCTGCCCCGGCCTGCCCGATTGGTCGGCATTAACGAAACCGGACTGCGTAAAAGCCCTCTCGACCGCCGAGACGGCTCCGAACGGCCGCTTCCTCGATTACCCGGCCGACTGGGGTTCGCGCGCCGCCACCATCCTGGCGGACAATACGATGCCGTTGACCGCCGTTCCGGCCGGCTCCGAGGGCGCGCTCTCGGCCGAACTGAACGCCGCCTACGCCGCCAAGAAGCCGCTCATCATGATGTTCTGGGGCCCGCACGACGCGTTGGCCGGTAAGGACGTCGCTTGGGTGAAGATGCCGCCCTGCAAGACACAGGAGTACACCCACTGCATTCTGCCGCCGGACGTCGACAAGATCGTCTGGTCCGGGTTCGCCAAGAAGTGGCCGGCCGCCTACGCCCTGCTGAAGAACTTCAACATGGACGCCGACGCGCAGCTCTCGCTGATGGGCGAGATTTCGGGCAAGGGCATGGACGTCGATAAGGCGACCGCCGCCTGGGTCGACGCCAACGAGAAGGTCTGGGGCGCCTGGGTGAGCGGCGCCAAGAGCTAGGCGATTTGCTTGAGGCGTAGGGGCGACCCGTGGGTCGCCCCTACCAACGGGTTTTGGCGCTTCGCCAATGGCAATCCGACACACCGGTTGCCAACCTGAGACCTACAAGTGCATGATCGGGACCGGAGCACTTCCGGTCCCGTTTCCTTGTGGAAAGCTGCGCGTACATGACCACCGGCCTCAATGGCGCCACCGCAAGTGCGGCCGTCGACGCGCGTCCGATAAAGCTGAGTTGCCGCAATGTCTGGAAGGTTTACGGGATTGGCGCGGACACCGTTGCGGGCGCTATTGCGGCCAGCGGCGATACCGGCGCCACTTGCGCCGCCTTAAAAGCCCGGGGCGCCATGCCGGCTGTGGCGGACGCCTCGTTCGACATTCGCGAGGGCGAGATTTTCGTCATCATGGGCTTGTCGGGCTCGGGAAAATCCACGCTGGTGCGCTGCCTGTCGCGCCTTGTAGAGCCGACCGCCGGAGAGATCATTCTCAACGGTAAAGACCTCCTGAAGGCCACCCCGCGCCAACTCATTGAACTGCGCCGCCACACCATGGGCATGGTGTTCCAGAGCTTTGGCCTGCTGCCGCATCTCAACGTGCTCGACAATGTCGCCTTCCCCTTGCGCGTACAAGGCAAGTCGGCCGCCGAGCGCCGCAAGCGCGCCGCCGACATGATCGCCTTGGTCGGCCTAGAGGGGCGCGAAAACTCCTTCCCGCATCAGCTGTCGGGCGGCCAGCAGCAGCGCGTCGGCATCGCCCGCTCGCTCGCCGTGGGGCCGGAACTGTGGTTCCTGGACGAGCCCTTTTCCGCGCTCGATCCCCTCATCCGCAAGCAGATGCAGGACGAGTTTCTTCGCCTGCAGAAACTCCTGAAGAAGACCATCGTCTTCATCACCCACGACATCGTCGAAGCCTTCCGGCTAGCCGATCGCATGGCGCTGATGCGCGAGGGCCGCATCATCCAGATGGGGCGTCCGGCCGATATCGTGCTCGCGCCCGCCGACGATTACGTCGCTCAGTTTACGGAGGATGTGCCGTTGCTGAAGGTCATCACCGCTGGCGACCTGATGGAGCGCGGCGCGCCGTCGATCTACAACGGGGCCGAACAGATTGCCGCCAGGACGTCGCTCGATCAGCTGGTGCCGCGGCTGGCTGCCGGAGCGAAGGGATTCACGGTTGTCGATGAGGCCGGGAAGGCGCTGGGCTCGCTCACCTCCGCCAAGGCTCTCGAGGTGTTCGCCCGCGACGACCACCGCCACAAGGCCGCGTCATGACCAGCGTTACCGTCAGCCCAATTGACGTCCCCACTTGGCGCAGCAACCCATCGCTCAACCAATGGCTGGCCGTCGCCTGGTTTGCGGCGCTGTGCATCGGTCTCAGCCACAATATGCCGTGGTTGGCGGCCTATCCGAAAACCTGGGCGCTGCCGGTGGCGCAGTGGATCAACGCCGTTTCCGACGTGGTCGTGCCGGCGGTGAAGCCGTTCTTCCGGGCGCTTTCGGCCGTGCTGGATGCGCCCATGCGCGGCATACAGAGCGTGCTGCAATGGCTGCCCTGGCCGCTGGCCATGCTGATGGTGGCGGCGACCGCGCTTAGGGCCGGTGGGCTCCGTCTCGCGCTGTTCGCTGTCGCGACGCTCAGCTACGTTTACTTTGCGGGATACTGGCGCGAAACCGTCAACACGCTGGCCATGGTGCTGTTGGCCGTGCCCATCGCCGTCGCCATTGGATTCGGCCTGGGCGTGCTCGGCTACTGCGTGCCAAAGTCCCGCTCCGCCCTCAACACCACGCTCGACCTGATGCAGACGGTGCCGGCCTTCGCCTATCTGATCCCGCTGCTGCTTTTGTTCGGCTTTGGCCCCGTGGTCGGCCTGCTGGCCAGCGCGATCTATGCCGCCCCGCCGATGGTGCGCAACACCATGCTGGGTTTAAGCTTGGTGCCGGACGCTGTGAAAGAGTCCGCCGTCATGAGCGGCTGCACGCCCTGGCAGCGGTTTTGGCAAGCCGAAGTTCCCGCCGCGCGGCCGCAACTCCTGGTCGGGTTGAACCAGACCACCAACGCAACGCTCAGCATGGTGATCGTCGCCGCCATCATCGGCGGCTTTTCCGACATTGGCTGGGAGGTGCTCTCCTCCATGCGAAAAGCCGATTTTGGCCAGAGCCTACTGTCTGGCCTGGTCATCGCGCTGCTCGCCATCCTGATCGACCGCATCACGCTTGGCTTTGCCGACGCCGCGCGCACTGGCACGCTGCACGAGGGGCGCTGGCTTTCTGGATGGCGCATGCCGGGACTGCTGTTGGCATCGGTCGTGGCGGCAGCCGGCGTGCACCTGATCGTCGCCGATCCCAATGCTGGATTGCCAGGGGCGGAGGCCCGCCTCGGCATCGCGGCGTTGAACCAGTGGCTGAATGGTTTCGTCGGTGTGCATTCCGACACGCTCGACGCCTTCAAGAATTCCGTCCTTTACGTTCTCATGTTGCCATTGCGCATCGGTGTCTTGGGCTGCGCAACCCCATACGTCTGGGGATTTGAACTGACGACGCCGATGATTGTCGCCTATTGCGCCGTGTTCGTTGCACTTGCCGCGCTGATGGCATGGCGCTTTGGATCGTCCGCCGGCGTTGCCGTGCTGATCGCCGGCCTGTTTCTTTTCTACGGCTTTGCCGGCCTGCCCTGGCCGGTCTTCATCGCCATCGCGGTGCTGTTCGCCTGGCAGGCGGCGGGGCGCGGCGAAGCGCTGTTGACGGCTGCGGGCTTGGGATTCATTCTCGTCGTTGGCCAATGGACGCCGCTCAGCCTCTCGCTTTATCTCTGCGCGCTGGCGGTGGTGTTGTGCGTCCTGGTCGGCGGCGCGCTCGGCATGTGGGCGGCGCAGAACGACCGGGTGTCAAAAATACTGCGCCCCATCAATGATGCGCTGCAGACTATGCCGCAATTTGTCTTCCTGATCCCGGCCCTGATGTTTTTCCGCGTCGGCGAATTCACGGCGCTGATCGCGGTCTGCCTCTACGCCATCGTGCCGCCCATGCGCTATGTCGAGCACGGGCTGCGCACCGTGCCCGAGACCGTGGTGGAAGCGGCGCGCCAGATGGGCACGACCGGAACTCAGATGCTGATACAAGTGAAACTGCCGCTGGCCATGCCGGTGGTGATGCTCGGCATCAACCAGACCATCATGGCGGCGCTCTCGATGCTGACGATTGCGGCCTTGGTAGGAACGCGCGACCTCGGCCAGCAGGTGTACATCGCGCTTGGCAAGGCCGATGCCGGCCTCGGGCTGGTGGCCGGCATCGCGATTGCGCTGATCGCCACCATGTCGGATCGGACGCTGCAGGCCTGGGCGCGCAATCGTCAGAAGCCGGTGGCGTAGGGGCGACCCGTGGGTCGCACCTACCCCACAATTCCCGTCAGCAAAGACTGAGGTTTCACCATGACCACCACCATGCAGGCCGCCGTCGCTCGCAAACTTCGCGCGCCACTGACCATCGAAACGCTCCCCATCCCCACGCCCGGCCCCGGCGAAATCCTCATCAAGGTCACGGCTTGCGGCGTCTGTCATAGCGATCTGCATGCTGTCGATGGCGACTGGATGCCGCCGCCGGTGCTGCCGCTCATTCCGGGCCATGAGGTGACGGGCCATGTCGCCGCGCTCGGGGCGAGCGTTACAACCCTCGCGCTCGGCGCGCGCGTCGGCGTGCCGTGGCTCTACAGCGCCTGCGGGTATTGCGAGTTCTGCCTCGCGGGCATGGAAACCATCTGCAAGCAGGCCGAGGCGACCGGCTATTCCAAACCCGGCGGGTACGCGGAGTATATGGTCGCGCCCGCCGACTTCTGCGGCCGGCTGGGCGACAGCGTCGACATGTACGCCATGGCCCCGATTCTCTGCGCGGGCGTAACAACCTATCGCGGGTTGAAGCGGACTGGGGCCAAGCCCGGCCAATGGATGGCCGTGGTCGGCGTTGGCGGGTTGGGGCACATCGCGGTGCAATATGCCCGCGCCATGGGCCTGCGCGTGGCCGCCGTCGATATTGACGATGGCAAACTGGCGTTGGCCAAATCCCTCGGCGCCGAGGTTATGATTAACAGCCGCGCCGGCGATCCGGCCAAGGCGGTGCAGGAGGCCATCGGCGGCGCGCATGGCGCTGTGGTCACGGCGGTCGCGCAACAGGCGTTCGAACAGGCCATCGGCATGCTGCGCCCGTCTGGAACCGTCTCTTTCATAGGCCTGCCCGGCGGCGATAAGGATACGATACGGATGTCCATTTCGGCGTTGGTGAACGGCGAACTGTCCGTGCGCGGCTCAAACGTCGGCACGCGGCAGGACCTGACCGAGGCGATAGACTTTGCGGCGCGCGGGCTGGTGGCGTCAAAGGTCGAGCGCCAGCCGCTCGGCGCCATCAACGACGTGTTCGCTCGCATGCGAAAAGGTGAGATTGTTGGCCGCGTGGTGCTGGCGGTTTCGTAGGGGCGACCCGTGGGTCGCCCTCTAACGTCACGCCACGCTGCCCGAGGGCGACCCACGGGTCGCCCCTACGCAACGCAGGGCTAGCCACCGGGCCAGTGGTGGTGGGGCACGCAATCGGCGACATCTTGGGCAACACGAAACACCGCCCAGGAGCCCGTCATGACCATCGCCCTCGCCACCCTCTCCGCCGATATCGCCCGCCTGGCCGCCTCCGCGACCCCAGGCATCGTTCGCGTCCATGCCCGCAAAGGCCCGCCGGCCAGTGGCATCGTCTGGCGACCGGGGCTGATTGTGACGGCCGAAGAGGCCGTCGAAGCCGACGAGGGGATTACGGTCACGCTCCCCGATGGCACGCGCGCCGAAGCAACGCTGGCCGGCCGCGACGCCACAACCGATGTCGCTCTGCTGCGCTGCGCTGCGGCCACCACGCCCCTCGCGTCCCCCATCGTCGCCGCCACCGCATCGCTCGGCCAACTCGCTGTTGCGCTCGGGTCAGGCCGCCACGGCGCCCGCGCCGGCCTCGCCATGATTTCCTCCGTCGCCGGCTCCTGGCAGAGCATGCAAGGCGGAAAAATCGACCAGTACATCGGCCTCGACCTGCGCTTTGATAGGCATCTGGAAGGCGGCGCACTGCTGAGCGCCGATGGCGCCTTGATCGGCATGATTGCGGCTGGCCCGCGCCACACGCATCTCGCCATCCCCACGGCCACCATCGAGCGCGTTGCGGCGGTGCTGGAAACCAAGGGCCGGGTTGCGCGCGGCTATCTCGGCGCCGGATTGCAGCCGGTGCATGTCGAGGCGCCGGCCGGCTCGACCGACAAGCGCACCGGCGTCATGGTGGTCAGCGTCGACGCCAGCGGGCCTGCCAGTTCCGCAGGCCTGAAGCAGGGCGACATCATCCTGGCCTGGAACACCGAACCCGTCGGCTCGGTGCGCGACGTCATCCACCGTCTCAGCCCCGATACCGTCGGCAGCGCCGTCGACCTCACCCTCAGCCGCGCCGGCCAACCTGCCGCAGCCCGCTTGACCATTGGCGAGCGGCCCACCACTTAACTGGGATGGTTCTGATGCTAGACGGTTTGACAGACGGGCTCAGCGGCCCAGACGCCATCGAGGATGAGCCCAGGCTTGGCGTGTCCAGGGTGCAACTTGCCCTGAATCGGGGCATCCGTATCGAGCAGCGCGTCGCGCTGATTGGTGGCGCACGCTACGTGCCCGCCCGCGCCGGCTCGACGCCGGTGATTGTGATCGACGACAGCGATGCGCCTGACGATGGCGCGCCGGTGTGGCTCGCGGTGGCGTCCGGCGCTGAGCAACTCGAGGCGCTGCAACTCGGCGCCGCCGGCGTCGTCGAGCCGTCGGCGTCGGGCGAAAGTCTGGCGGCTGCGATCACGGCGGCGCGCCTCGGGCACGCCGTGGTGCCGGCCGGCCTGCTGAAGATGCTCCTGCCCGCTGACGCCGAAATGCCCTTGGACGGCCCCCCCCACCCGAACGGACCATCGCTCACGCCGCGCGAAAAGGCGGTGCTGCAACTCCTCTCCGAGGGCGCCACCAACAAGATGATCGCGCGGTCGCTGGAGATCTCCGTGCACACGGCGAAATTCCACGTCGCCTCGATCCTGGAAAAGCTCGACGCGGTGACCCGCACCGACGCCGTGGCGCAGGGGATCCGGCAAGGTTTGCTGATGCTTTAGAGAGGCGAACGGACGCCAGTATCGTGTGAACGGCGCAAGCGGATGATTTTCGACCGCATCGTCGCGCTTGCGGTGCAGCCGTGGGGCCTCTATAAGGGCCGCTTCCCACAAGGTTCGGAGTGTAGCGCAGCTTGGTAGCGCACCTGCTTCGGGAGCAGGGGGTCGGGAGTTCGAATCTCCCCACTCCGACCAATGTTTCAAGGCGTATTTCCGGGTTTTCTTGAAGGTGAAGCACGGCGGCTCTTAAGGCCAAAAACACCCCTAGGGGACCAACCAGGGGACCAAGAAGCCCGCCAGCCCCGGTAGAGAGGGCACCCCGTCACCCTTTCGCAACACTGGCATTGGCCAATCAAGCTACGCTTTTTCGCAGCGACCGCCGCACCGGGGCCGCTGCAAGTTCGTCTTCTGGTAGCGGTGACAGGGCTGTCTCAACCCGAGTGCTCGCTTTCTTCACGTCAAACCAGCCCGCGCACCGATAACCCTCGCACACCATCCGATGCGCGCCCAACGCAAATACAACCCAAAACAGCAAGGCCAGTGAGCCGAACAAAACGAACATCCCTTGGATCACGGTGCCAAGGCTAGAGCCCAGCGCCATCAGCGCGAGCGTGGAAGCGAACGCGGTCAGGACCGGGACGCCCAATGCCAGCGATAGAAGGCCGAATAAGAGAAGGCTTGGCCCGAACAGCCCGTTGACCAGATAGAACCAAGGGCCGAACACCAGCGCCCCAAGCGTATTGGCGAACGCTGTGGTTTCCACTATGTGGCCGTTGCCAGGATGCCGGAATTTCATCAGGTCGCCTTTCGGGTGCCAGACGCCGCGCGCTGGGCTCGGCAATCCGTACCCGGCATTGCACGATAGGGGAACCTATGGACACGGCTTTTGCACTACGGCAGTGAAGAAGGCCGTTCACACGCACTCTCGCATCCCCGCCTTGACGTATTTGGCCAAGGCTTCCCGCTCGCGCCGGTCCAGCCCTTCGAATGTGGCGATCAGCTCCAAGACGCGCGGCAAGCCTACGTCAGCGCAACTATCAAGCTCTGCCCTTATAACGTCACTGCTTCGATAGAGCACTTTGCCGTCGATCTTGGTGTATCGGAGCCCAACCCCTTGAGCGCGCTTATTAGCCAGCGTGCTTGCATGGGTACGCCAGCGGGCCGCCAGCTCATTCGGGGTAAAGAAGAACTCATCCAGAAAGGCCAGCGCGGCGGGGTTATAAGTGAAGGCGTTGGGTGAGGTTTGGGGGTTCATGAACGCGCTCCTTTGTTCCAATCCGCGTGGCATGGCCTTAGGCCCTCCGCATGAAGCCGGGGTCGCGCACGATCTCATTGCGCGTGGCCTGGACGGAAGCGCCGAACGATGCTGTTATCTCGGCATGTCGCTTATCCAAGACGACTTTCCCGGCGGGTGTCATGTAGTAAGCGCGGCCGTCCCTTGTCTCGACGATTGCCGCAAGGCCACTGGCAACGAGGCTATCGACCGTGGCCTTACTGTGGTCCCGCCAACCGTCCGTGCTGAGCGTGTCCCGATTTACTAACGGCATCGCCGATAACGCCAGCATCCGAAGCCTTTTCTGGGCTGCTGGATCACCGTTGGCCGCTGCGATAGCCTGCCGTTCGTCCCACTTTTCGTGAGGCTCCCGCGCCCGTTTTCCGGTTTGAAGTTGGATCACGTCGCCTAACTTGGCTTTGCGCAGTTCGGCGATGACAATATCGTGCTGGCGCGTCGTGTGCTGCAACTCCCAATAGCAGTGCATTGAAGCTGTCCAGGCGTCCGCAGTCAAACACGACCATGCGGAAGTGCCGTCGGCGTGCTTTCGGGTTGCCGCCAACGAGGCGCGGAACGATGAGGAAAACGGGTCTCGCGTATAGCCCTCAAAATTACCAACGAGCGTGTCGAGTACCCGAACGGTCATTGTGTCGGCGTTGACGTAGTAGAACATTCTGCTTCCCTCAAGATTGCGCTTTTCGATTAACCCGCAATGTTGGTGTTCGCGGATAACGTCAAGCGCAATCGTGAGGTTTTTGTTATAGCGTCAAGACTATTGGCAAGATACCAAAGTTGTTTGTTATTATATCAATTCAACACCAGCCGAGTACCGTGCATTCCCGTCGTCATGGAGAGCGCCCCGATATCGGCCAGCTTGTGCAAAACTCGGTTTGCCGAAGTCTTGGACGTGCCGAGCAGACGGGCAATCTCGCTTTGCGGCGCTTCGATCACGCCGCTGTTGGCCGCCGCCCTTAGCCGGTCAAGGGCGGGATCGCTGGGCAAGGCCATGGGAGCCGCAACAGGGGCTTCGGCGGTCAATGCTGGCGGGGCGCTGGGCATCAGAACGGGCTCGGGTGCGCGTTCTGACGTGGCCAATCCCTCATTCACGACTTCCACGGCTTCGCCTGGACGGTGAGCGAGCGAGCCGGCGAGCACCAAACCGAACGCGGAACCGACCTCAACCAGGGCAACCGCGAGCGCTGACAACCAAAAGGCGACGGCTTCTGGCGATGCTTTCAGGCCAAACAGCGCCAGATATCCGATAACGGCCGATGCAGCTGGATCGGGAGCCGACACGGCCGGGAACGCTGCTAATTCGCTGCGCAACCGGGCAACATCGCTTTCGAGCCGGGTTCGTTCTTGAGCGCGCGCCAGTTCGGCGTTGAGCGTCGCCACCTGGGGACAATGGGCCTTGGTGTAGGGGCCATTCATAGTGAGGCAACCCCCGGCGCGCGGATCGGCCAAGATCGCGTCGCGCTCCGCAGTAACTTCACCGGCAAGCCGAGCCGTGCCCAGCGCCGCCAACTTACCCGATGCGTCATCGAACGCCTGCTTTTCGCGGGCGGCCGTCTGTACCGCTTCAGTGCGCGATGCCGTCACCGCGTCGCGGGAGCCGTGGGCAAACGAGATTGCCGACGTGAGGCTGTAGGTGGCAGTTACAACAAGAATGAGCGCGACCGGCAGTGCTTCCGCCCAAGCCCGGCGGCGAAGCGTGGCAACCAGGGCAAGCGGTGCCAGAACCTTCAAGGTATCGGACGCCGCCGACGCCACCGCCCAAGCGATCTGACCGGGCAGCGTGTCGGCGCGCTCGATGGCAGCCCCGATGTTGAAGGCTATCGAAACGCCGATAAGCGCAAATGCGGCGGCGTAGGCTGTTGCAACGAGGGGTTTTGATGTAGTGAGACTATCCACGGTAAGGCTCCCGAGTGCTGGGGGTTTAACCTAGGCCCCCAGTTGCGGTGCAAGCGCAACTGGGGGCCGCATAACTCGACTAGGCTACGGCTGATAAGCTAACTCTCTCTTTACCATACAATAACAGCAAGTTACCAGTACCAGTTCAAGCGCCATTGGAACGCCCTGTTGCAGAAATGCGGTACGCGTTCCAAGCCCTTTGGATGGCCCGCCAGCGGCCGGAAGCGTGGTTGGCCACTCAGCTAAGGGTCTGACGCGTTCCGCCAGCGGGCGGCCCGTTCCTCTTGGCGCTGGGCACCGTTCCTAGGCGAGCAAGGGATCAAGGGCGGCTTGGGCTAGGGCAGCGCCGCGCTCAATCTTGGCGGCTTCCAAATCGTCCAGCATCGCGAATAGGTTATCGACAACCCCAGCATCAGGTTTGTTAGTTTCTTCTGCAACTCGTTTGGCAGCATCGGCTTGCCAGTGGCGTGCCCGCACCTTGCCGCAATAGCGTTCGGGGTAGGCAGCGGCCAATAGAAAACACAACATGGCTGGCGCGGCGGGTGACTTGGATAGGGCGACGGTCACGGCTTCCGTTTCGAGCGAAGTAACGTACTCGCCAGACGCGGCAAGCCAATCTTGGGCGAACTCGGGATCGGCCCACTTGGCCTTATAGAAAAACTGCTTTGTGTAGCCGGTCAGCTCAGCGGCCGATGATGTGGAATGGCCACGGGAAAGCGCCAATATGAAAAGCCGCCGCGCCCGCTCCGCACCTATCTTGATTTTTTGTGAATGCGGGTTGTCGCTATTGGGGCTCATCGTCGTTTGTTCCGGTGTAGGAATTCAAGTTGGGGGATGCCGATGCAACGCATTTATTGGATAGCGTTATCAAACCGATACCGAAACCCGCGTTAGGCCGGAAGTGGAAGCGGAAGCCCCTTACAGGGGGCACTTCCGCACTTCCAGCCCGCCGCCGCGCCTTGGAACCGGAAGTGGAAGTGATGGAAGTGGAACCGAT
>JANMVX010000188.1:0-1861 GCA_031393505.1 Hyphomicrobiaceae bacterium
GCTCGGTTCGGCCGGGTTCCGTCCCGAAACCCTCATCCTGGTTGCGGGGCCTGCCAACAGTCAGCTCTCGCCTGATTTCAAAACCCTGGTGGTGCCGGGCGAAGGAACCTGGACCGTCGGGCCGAAGATCGGCATGCTGAATTTCACGCCAGAGCCGAATTTTTCCGGCCGCACGCAGCAGGTGCGCTACGAGATCCACGACATCTACAACCGTTCGGCCATCGCCGCCGCCAGCGTGACGGTGGCCTCGGCCAACCGCCCGCCGCTGCTCACCGAAGACGCGGCGCGCACCTTCGCCGGCCAACACGTGTCCGTCTCGGTGCTGATGAACGACGTGGCCGTGGAAGGCGTCATCGATCCGGCCACGCTGCAATTGGCCGACACGCCCGGCGGCACGCTCACCGCCAACCGCCAGAGCCTGACGGTGCCGAACCAGGGCATCTGGAGCGTCGCGCCCAAGGGCGTCATCGACTTTGCTCCGGTGACCGGGTTCATCGGCGTGGCGCGGGCGACCTATCAGGTCGGCACGACCGCCGGCGGCATCGCGACCAGCACGGTGACCGTGACCGTCGATCCCGCCGTCGGCCCGATGGCGCTCAGCGACGATACGGTGGACACGGCCCATGGCCAGGCCGTGGCCATCGATGTGCTGAAGAATGACAGCATCGGGCAGGCGGCGGTCGGGCCGGTGCCAGCAATCGGGCCAATGCCGATCACGCTGCCGGTGGGACAAAAGCCAGGGGACGTAGACCCAGTCGTGAAGCCGAAGCCAATCGAGCCTGCGCCCTCCGGCGCCACGGTGGTGCTCCCGCCCGGCACCGTCCGCCTAAAGGCTGAGCAGATCGCGCGCATCGCGCCGCGCGTTCTGCCAAAGTACAAGGTCGGATTCGACAACCGGGGCGACGAAATTCTCGCCCAGTACGGCATCAACGCGAATGCCTACAGGCTATCCCATTTCATGGCGCAGGTGGTTTGGGAGTCCGACCAGATGCATGCCGATGTGGAAAGCTTCAACTACCCGTCTGCTGCAAGATTGTGCCGGGTGTTCCCCCACGTCTTCTCGTCCGAAGAGTCGGCGCAACCCTATCTCGGCAAGCCAGAGGAATTGGCCGATAAAGTTTATCTGCACAACCGCGGGCTTGGCAATACGACGCCGGGAGATGGCTTCAAGTATCGCGGCCGTGGCCTGATGCAGTTGACGGGCCGCGCCAACTATCGCGAACATGGCCGGACCTTGGGCCTCGATCTGGAAGGCAATCCGGAACTGGCGCGGGATGGCGAGAACGCCATACGCATTGCTGCAGAATTCTGGAATTCGCACTCTCTGAACGGGCTCGCAGATGCCAACAAGCTCGAATTGATCACTCGAAAAATCAATGGCGGCATCAACGGCTTGGACGGGCGTCAGGCCCTGTTCGACAAGGCCTGGGGCATCTGGGGCAGCGGGCGCACGCCGCGCTCGGCCCCCGACATGGGCGAACTTGAACGTGGCGACAGCGGCGAGCGCGTGCGCAAGTTGAAGGAGCTGCTCGCGCGCGCCGGTTACGACCCGGGTCCCTTGAACGACCAGTTCGACGGCCAATGCGAGCGCGCAGTGATGCTGTTCCAGAACGATCAGCGGCGCAATGTCGATGGCCATGTGGACCTGACGTTGTGGAAGGCCCTGGAGGCGGCCCCGGCCCGCACGGCTGGCGCCCCAACCCGCGCGCCCGAACAAGGCGGACGCCGCCGGCAGAGCGACCGCGATCCCAAGACGCTTGATCCGCCGCAAGCGCCCTCGCGGCCCGATTGGCTGGCGCGCCACCGCGAGATCATCCGGCTGGTAGCGGCCATTCTGCTGATCGCCGCGCTGGCGACGCTC
>JANMVX010000013.1:0-10025 GCA_031393505.1 Hyphomicrobiaceae bacterium
AGCGATGCTCCTGATAGAACCCCAGGGAGACGCTGAGCACGACCATGACGGCGATCACGACGGCAGCCCTTTGGTCGCCGAGGACGTAGGACGTCGCGGCGAGCATCAGCAAAAGGAGGTTCAAGGGATTGATCGAGCGGCTGATGATCTCAACAAGGATCGTATGCCGCACCTCGTGAGCCACCTCGTTCAAGCCCACTGAGCGTAGCCGCGTCGCAACCTCCGCCGCCGACAGCCCTTCCGCCGAGCTGCCAAGCCGCTTCAACGCCTCTTCCGGCGAGCAACTCGCCACGCCGGCCAGAGTGACGCTGCTGGCGGCCGAGCCGGCCGTGTGGGCGCCGGTTTGGGGCCAAAGCCAGCCGGTGATGGATTTGCGCAGGCCAATGAGGGCAGATCGGTCCATGCGGGGTAATCCTCGATGACGATGCGTCGTCCGGTCTGAGTTTCGGCGTTGGCTTCAGCGTGCCAATATTCGATGCGAAACGACGTCCTCTACGCGGTTTTGTACCGAAACAGCCAGGCTGCGGCCGAAAGCGTCACCACCGTGATCAAGGCCAGCGGCCAGAGGTGCGCCATGACCACGTCAACTGGCAGATCCTTCAGGAAGAGGCCCTTTGAGATGACGACGAAATGCCGGATCGGGTTGGCGAGCGTCACCGTCTGCAGCCAATCCGGCATGCTGGCGACCGGCGTGGCATAGCCGGAAAGTAGAATGGCCGGAGCCAGAAACATAAACACTCCGATGATGGCCTGTTGCTGAGTGTCTGATAACGCTGAGATGAAAAGCCCGACGCCGATGATCGACAGCAGGTATACGATCATGGCCGCAATAAGCAGGAACATTGATCCTTGCATGGGGATGCCAAGCCCATACATTGCGATCAGCATCACGATCATGCCCAGTGTCGTGGCGATGGCCAAGGCGGAAAGAGCCTTGCCGATCAGGATCTCGGTCGACGTCAACGGCGAGACCAGCAGCTGTTCGAACGAGCCGAGCTCGCGTTCGCGGGCAACCGACAGCCCCGACACCATCATTCCGAACGCTGTGATGATGACCACGAACAGGCCGGGCACCGTGGACCAGAGCGTGTCAGAGTTGGGATTGAACCAGGTCCGTGCAACAACCACGCTCGGTGGCCCTTGACCCTGGCCGAGCTGCGCCAATTCAGTGTTGACGCGATTGACGATCTCATTGGCATAGCCCTGGATGATCTGAGCCGCATTTGACCGCCGGCCATCCAGGAGCAGTTGAATTTGCGCCGGCTCGCCGGCGTGCAGCCGGCGCGAAAAATCCGAACCGATATTAAGGACGGCAGGGGCTACGCCGGCATCGATGACCGGTGCGATTTCGGCGGTGCCGTTCAGACGGATAACCCGCGAAAATTGCGGCGAGCCTTCGAACCTTGAGATCAACTCGCCGGACAGCGCCGTGCGGTCCTGGTCGAGCACGGCCAACGGTACGTTCTTTACGTCCTGCGTCGCCGCAAAGGAGAAGATCAGCAATTCAATGATCGGGGCGAAAATCAGCAGGTAGCGATTGTACTTGTCACGCCAGTTGGCGAGCAGTTCCTTGATGAAGAGCGGCCAAATGCGGACGAACATCGATCAATCCAATCTTGTCTTCATTATCAGCGCAGTGACGGCGAGGTAGACCGAGGCGATCACCGCCATGCCCGCCAGGTTCGGCCAAATGACGGACCATACGTCACCGGCCAGGAAACTTGTTTGCAGCACCGAAACGAAGTAGCGGGCAGGGATTGCATAGGACGCGATCTGCAACGGAAACGGCATGACGGCGATTTCGAACACGAAGCCCGACAGGAAGAAGCTCGGCAGGAACGCGGAAACCATCGTTCCCTGGGCGGCGACAAGCTGGTTCCGGGTCGCCGTCGCGATGAGCAGCCCCTGACCGAGCGCTGTCACGAGAAACATGGCCGATGTCAGCGACAGCACCGCGAACGATCCACGGAAGGGAACGCCAAACAGGAAGATCGCAGTTCCGGTCGCGAGCGTCATCGTGAGCATGCCGAGGACGAAGTAGGGGATCAGCTTTGCGGCCATCAGTTCGACGATTCCGACCGGCGTCGCGAGCAAGGCCTCCATGGTTCCGCGTTCCCACTCGCGCGCGACCACGAGCGCGGTCAGCAGCGATCCGATCAGCATCAGGATGATCGCGATCGAGCCTGGCACAAGGTAGTGATGACTGGAGACTTCCGGGTTGAACCAGACGCGCGGCTCTATGGTCATTGGCAGGTTCGAATGTTCACCCCTTGTGACGGCCTCTTGCATCTGCCAGTTGGCCCAGACGCCTTGCAGGTAGTTGCGCACCAGCGTCGCCTTATTGGCGTCACTGCCGTCCACGATGACCTGGATGGGCGCGCGGTCGCCACTCAGGGTCTCGGCCGAAAATCCGGCTGCCAGCACGACGATGCCGTCGATGCGCCCGGCGACAAGATCACTTTCGAACCCGCGCCGGTCGCGCGCCGTGCGCGTGGAGAACAGGGGTGAACTGGTCAACGAGGTGGTGAAGCTTGCCGCTTCCGGCGTCGCTTCCTCGATCACCAGACCGATCTCGATCCGGCGCGCATCGAAGGAAACGCCGTTGCCGAACAAAAACAGCAGCGTCATCGGCAGGATGACCGCGATGATGAGGGTGCTCGGGTCGCGCACGATCTGGCACGTTTCCTTGCGGATTAGCGCGGCGATGCGGCGCAGGGATTTTGCCAGGCAACCTGCGGCGCGCTCATGCGGCCACCTTTTTGTCGTCGGCCTCAACCAAGGCGATAAAGGCATCCTCGAGCGTTGGATCTGCCCGCTCCGGCGTGCGTACACTGCCTTTCAGATCGTCCGGCGACCCGTCGCGATCACGCGCCCGCGATAGACCAGCGCGATGCGATCACAATACTCGGCCTCGTCGAGGAAATGTGTGGTGACCATGACCGTCACGCCGCCCGCCACCAGCGCATTGATGTGGGCCCAGAATTCCCGCCGCGTGAGCGGATCGACGCCCGACGTTGGCTCGTCAAGAAAGAGGACGGGAGGGTCGTGCATGATGGCGCACGAGAGCGCCAGGCGCTGTTTGAAACCGGCAGGCAGCGTTCCAGAAGTTGCGTCCAAGTAGCGCTTGAGCCCAAAGGCCTCCGTCACCCGTTCAGCAGCGTCACGGCGCTGCGCTCCTGTCAGGCCGTAGACGCCGGCGAAAAAGGCGAGATTCTGGGCGACGCTCAGGTTCCCGTAGAGCGAGAATTTCTGCGCCATGTAGCCGATGCGGTTGCGTGCCGCTGAGGTTTGCGCCACGACGTCGAGGCCGGCAACTACCGCTTGGCCCGACGTCGGGCGAACCAAGCCGCAGAGCATCTTGAAGGTCGTCGACTTGCCCGCGCCGTTCGGGCCCAGCAGGCCAAAGATCTCGCCCTTGCCGATCGAGAACGAGATCCGGTCGGCAGCCGTGAACGAGCCGTAGCGGCGGGTCAGATCCTTGGCGACGATAACGGGTTCGGCGGATCGAGTGCTGTCTGCTGCCTTGGCCAAACGCGACACTGGCGGGTTCTTTCCACCCAAGAGATTGATGAACGCATCCTCGAAGCGCGGCGGCGCCGCGACGATCTCAAGACCTGCAGCATTTGAGAGGTCCTGCGTCGACGGAGCGTTCGCGCCTTGCTTCATCACGATGCGAACGTTCGATCCCTGGATCACCGCGTCTATGATGTCAGATCGCTTGGATGCAGCCGCGAGCAGGGCCCGGCGGGTCGCACCGGCATTGCGGACGTGAAAGCTGCGGCCGGTCATGCCCTTGGTAAGGTCCGCCGGCGCCCCTTCGTAGATCAGCTTGCCGTCGTTCAGAAGCAGCACCCGCTCGCATCGCTCAGCCTCGTCGAGGTAAGCCGTGCTCCAAACAATGCCGATGCCGTCGCCAGCGAGCGTCTGGATCAGGCGCCAGAGATCGCGGCGCGAGATCGGATCGACGCCGACGCTGGGCTCATCGAGCAGCAGCAGGCGCGGAGACCGCACGAGGGCGCAGGCGAGACCAAGTTTCTGCTTCATGCCGCCGGACAGCGCGCCGGCAAGGCGGCCCTGGAAAGCAGCAAGTCCAGTGAGAGCGAACAGCCGCTCAAACGTAGACGCCCGCGGTTGTCCGACAACCCCGCGCAAATCGGCATAGAGGGTCAGATTTTCATATACCGTCAAATCTTCATATAGTCCGAAACGCTGCGGCATGTAAGCGACGACTTCGCGTAGCTCGCGCGGTTGCAAGATAGGGTCGAGATCACAGACCGCAAGTTTTCCCGCATCCGGCTTGAGCAGTCCCAGCATCAGGCGCAATAGCGTCGTTTTGCCGGCCCCGTCAGGTCCCGCAAGTGCGGTGATCCTGCCGCTCGCAATGGTTGTCGTGAGGTCTGCGACCGCCGAAGGTCCGCTGCCGAGCCGCTTCGATACACCTTCCAGCCGGACCAGCGTTTCGCTCATGTGCAATCTCTTGACCGTCGACGTGATCGAGACCGGCATGCCCTGCAAGAGGCCGGCCGTATCGCCGTCCACGACGACGCGCACGCGATAGACGAGGCTGGTGCGCAACTCCTTGGTTTCGACGGATTTCGGCGTGAACTCGGCGACCGGGGAGATGAAACCAATCCGTCCACGGTAGGTCTTGCCCGCGTCGGTTTTGACATCGACAGCAAGGCCAGGACGAATGGCGCCGAGGTCGAGCTCGGCGACATAAGTGCGTACCCACACGGGCGAGGTGATGGTCACGGCATAGACCGTCTCGCCAGCGGCGACGATGGTGCCGGGCTCGCGAACGCGAGTTAATACCACGCCCTCGCTAGGAGCGATCAAATCGGCATCGACGAGCCTGCGTTCGGCCTGCGCGATGGCCGCGTTCTCGCCCTCCAGCTGAGCTTTCGCTACGTCAATGTCTTCGCTGCGCGGTCCGATCTCAACGAGCTTCAGGGTCTCCTGCGCCGACGTCAGAGCTGCCTGCGCCTGCCCCGATGCTGAGGTCGCTTCATCGTGCTTCTGGTGCGGGGCAACGCCCCGATCAGCCAGGTCTTGTTGACGTTTGAGCGTCGCCTGCGCCAGCCCCGCTGCCGCCTCACGCTCGGTGGCGACTGCGCGGGCTTGGGCGATCTCCCCAGGCCGGCTGCCATTCTGGAGGCGGCTGACCACTGCAATCTGGACCGCGACGCGGGCGCGACCGATCCTCAATTCGTCGGCGAAGTAGGACCTGTCAAGCGAAGCAAGAACCTTGCCGGCCTCGACTTTGTCGCCTTCATCGACGTTCATCTCAGCGATGCGCCCGGCAACTTTGAAGGCCAGATTGACCTGCCTGACATCGACATTGCCTTGCAGGACGATCAGAGAACTGTCCTTGGATCGGGACCACAACAATCCAAACCAGGTGGCTATTGCCAGCGCAAGAACAGTGACCCCGATTCCGATCCATGATCTTGAACCAAACCGCTTTAAGTCCATCGCCTTATACTCCGGCAACAACCGAAATCACTTCGCGAGCATTCCTTTGCCGATCGCTTCTTCATGAAAGTTGAAGATAATCTCGGGGTCGGGGAGATTGGCTTGGCGATCCTTGCTCTTGAATTCCAACCGGGTCAGCAAGTCGCGGATGACGTTGATCCGGGCCAGGGCTTTGTTGTCGGCCCGTACGATCGTCCAGGGTGCGACCATCGTGTGCGTACGCGCCAGCATTTCGTTGCGCGCGGCGCTGTAGTCCTCCCAATGCTTCACGGCCACCGCGTCGACGGGGCTCACCTTCCACTGGCTCAAGTGATTGTCGTGCCGCTCCTTGAGCCGCTTCTTCTGCTCATCTTTCGAAATATCGAGGTAGTATTTCACCAATGTAACGCCGCAATGTATCAGGAGCTCTTCAAAGATCGGGGCCGTTTTCAGAAACGTAACGTATTCTTCTTTGGAGCAGAAACCCATAACGCGTTCGACCCCGGCGCGATTGTACCAACTGCGATTGAACAGCACGATCTCGCCAGCGACCGGCAGTTGCGCCACATATCGTTGGAAATACCATGCCTTGCGATCGCGGTCTGAGGGCTTGTCCAGCGCCACAACTCGATCTTCGCGCGGCGACAGGTGCTGGACAATCCGCTTGATCGTGCCGTCCTTGCCCGCCGCGTCCCGCCCCTCGAAAATGATGGCGATCATCTGGCCGGACTCGATGACGTGCCGCTGCAGTTTCACCAATTCGACCTGTGCGGTTTTCAAGGCAGCCTTTTCGTCACTTTTGTCGTGCTGGTCTTGCTTTTCTTTTGTTTTCGACATTTGCGGGAGCCTTAATTTGAGTTCAGCGGTTAGCAGACGTTCTGAATGTTCGGCGTTCGATAAAAAACATGACCAGGCTGCTCGCCCATAGCAGCGACAGGCCGAGCAGAAACCATTTGAAATCCGACCTGATGACGAAGTTCACGACAGTCATCCAGCCGATGGACGTAGCTCCGCCGATGAGAACACCAGTGGCGGCTTCCCATCGATGCTCCCGGTACGCAGTGGCGCCAAGCGTGATCGCGAATAGGCCAGTTGTCAGAATGTATCCACCCATTACTTGGAACACATGGGCAAGCCACATCTCAAGCTGCGGCCTGACGGCATCGAGTTGGGCAGCAGGCAGCGCCATATAGCGCATGTCCTCGGGCAACAGCGATGGGCGAACGAGAATGAAGTAGAGCCCCACAATCGACAGTGCGACACCGACCACGATCAACAGGATTGACGAGAGCGGCCAGGCTGTGCCGATCATGCGCATGCAGTCGCTCCATTTGTTTTTGCCTAGCGTCCAAGTCGCGAGGGCGCGTGCGGTCCCTTTGGCTTTGTCCGAGGAGCGTGGAAGAATCAGCGTTGCGACCTCGAAACGGCGCGGCCGTTGCGGCCCGCGCATATTCCGAAGTCAGGCGCCGGATGTGGCCGTCAGTCGCCAAGCCACCATCCGGCCAAACTGTAGCAATGTGCGATGATTGCTCCGACAACGCCTCCAGTGACGAACGCAGCCACGGCACCAATACCTAACGAAGCTACAGATCCAATCGGCTCCGACGAGAATAAGCCGACGAATGTATGGCTCAGGCCGAACGGGGCAGACGCCGATATCGCCGTTCCGGCCCAGCAAAGAAGAAAAATGATCAGTGTCGAGAACGCGCCCGTCGAGGCGCTGCGGAGATAGCCGAGCGTCGCCGGCGACGACATATGTGTCACTTGTGTCATTTCTGTCTCCTTATAAAGAACTTGCAGAGAGGACCAACTCAGCATAGGCGGCACGGCCATTTCTGGCCGTGCACTTCAATCGCTATCACGCGGCCGCGGCGTGAACATGATCGGCCGGCAGCTTTGCCATATCCTTCATATCCTCATGCACATCGAGGCTGGCCGGCTGCATCGACACCAGTATGGTCTTGGCCCGCGCCATTTCCTCAACCGGACCGTGCGCCACAATCAGGAAACCATCAGCCTTCAGAGCCTCCTCGTACTGGATCACGCTGTCCTTGGGGATGCCAAGACCGTACAAGGCCGCGCCAAGGGCGCTCAGGCCGCCAACGACAACCGCTCCTTCGACGGCCGCGAACACCATGGCCGCGAGATGTCCGAGCACAATGACCGGACCGACAACCGGAATGGTCATGTAAAGGCCGCCGAAGAACAGGCCCCAAAGTCCACCCCACATGGCGCCGTTCTGACCCCAGAACTTGACGCTTTCACCGGTATTGTAGAAGCCAACTACTTTTTCTTCGGTGTG
The DNA here is from genome assembly GCA_031393505.1 of Hyphomicrobiaceae bacterium. Taxonomy (GTDB): domain Bacteria; phylum Pseudomonadota; class Alphaproteobacteria; order Rhizobiales; family Hyphomicrobiaceae; genus JANYHF01. The sequence continues at coordinate 7,754 of JANMVX010000013.1, forward strand.
GTAGCCCTTTCCGATAATGCTGAAATGCTTGATGTCGAGGCCTTCCGCAGCAAGCTTGCGGACAGCGGCTTCGGCTTCACGATGGTGCTTGAAAACAGCAACGACGGCGTCGTTATGTGTCATGGTACATTTCCTTTTTCAGTGAAGGGTCAGGCAATAGGCCGGCCTGTTGCGGTAGAACTGGCGGATTTCAAAATGTCGCCTGCGCCATCCGTGTCGCCAGCGTCGGTGATTTGTACTGAGAGCAATTTCGGCAGACCCAAGCTCAGCAGGACTCCCGTGGCCGTAAGCAAAGTCACGAGCAGGAACGAGGCGTTGGGGAGCCACGCCACATCGAACAACACTCCGCCAGCTGCCGAACCGATCGCCGCGCCCAGGCTGGCCGCGGACGTTTGCTTGCCCAACTCCGCGCCTTGCGCCCGACCTGCCTTGCTTGAGATCCAGTAGGTCAGAATTGGCGAAAGGACCCCGGCGCTTGCGGCGACTGCGCCAACCACCGCGAGCATGAGTGTGAAGTCCGATGCGCGGGGTACAAGGAACAATCCGGCGGCTAGGATCGCGAAGGCTGGAGCGATGAACCAGCGTGTCGTTTCTGGTCTTATCCACGGCGAAAAGACGACCGCCTGCACGACCAGCATCACCAGGCTGCACTCGGTGAACATGATGGCGATCTGGTATTGCGACAGTCCGAGGTCCTGCTTGCCACGTAACGCCAATCCAACTTCGAACACGCCGATGCCCGCCGAAACGATGAACGACAGCGACAGCAATCTGGGGACGAGCCAAGGAATGGTTGCCGGTCTATACTGCTCGTGTTTGGAGATGGCAGGGCCGGCGGACGGGGTCGCCGACACTGTCAACATTACGGCTGCCGCGACTATGATAGCCAGAATTGCCGTCGCGACCATCGGCACTGCCAGCGAGCCCGCAGCGTTTGCAATTGGCAGCACGTCGGCAGCCCACCGCGAGAGAGAGACGCCCAACATCGGTCCGAGCAGGAAGCCGCTTATACCGGCGATGCTGACAAAGGTGAGACGCCGCGCCCGAAGCGATTCCGTGGTTGCCAGATCGCCGATCACGGCAAGCGCAACCGGCGTTACGGCGGCCGCGAACATCCCACTCAGGAAGCGCTCGACATAGACCACGTAAAGGTTCTCGATAATCGAGAAGGTGACCATGGTCGCGCTGAACCCGATCAGCCCGATGTGCAGAACAATCCGGCGCCCGAATCGGTCCGACAGATGCCCCCAAATGGGTGCGAACAGAAACAATGACAGCATGTAGAGGCCCGTCAGCAGCCCGGTCGACCGCGAGACTTGCGCCGCATCACCAGCCGGCCCGAGCAGCCGCTCGATCAGATATGGCAGCAGCGGCAGGATGATGCCAAAGCCCATCGATACCGTGAACACAGAAGCCATCAGGGTGGCCATCGTGCTCGTTGGTATGCCTGCGGCGATGCCGCGTTCATCGATGACGCCGTTGTCAGGGCGTGCACGCTTCGATTGCTGACCCGGCATAAGTCCCATCTTGGTCACGCAGGTTTTCGGAAATGTGTTACGGCGTCACCCGTCATGCGCTGTGTGCACCAGCGGGCGTAAGTGGCGCCCAACAAGCGTCCGAGCCAATAGGTGAAATAACCATCTGGATGCGCATAGTCGATAAACACGCGCAGATGCGAAGATTGGGTATTTGGTACAATCTCAAAGCCCATTCGATAGGAGCCGATGACGACGAGTTGAGTCCTGCCGATTGTGGTCCAAACCTTGCGTTGCGGAGGGTTGCGCTCGGTGACGATTTCCTCGACCAACAGCGGGATGCCCAGCACGCGGCCTTGCAGGTTGATTTTCGCTCCCACCGCGCGCCCACCTGCAGCGTCGAATGTCAGCGTCATGACCGAACCCGCCATCATCCAGGTCGGCTGGGTCATGTGAGCCGACAAGCGGCTGTGATCGTCCAAGAGGGCGAACACAGCGTCCGCTGGCGCGTTCACATCGACGTCACTTTCGAAATGGAACGGCAGCGCCGGACCGGCGTCAGCTATTATGCTCGCCGGTATTCCGTTTGGTGCGGTGCGGTTGATCATAGCGTGGCCACCTTGGGCGGGTCTGGCCGTTGGTGCAATTTCCAGACGAAATTGCATTCACGCTTGCCATCGGCAATCCGTCCCCCAAGCAGGCCACGATCAAACGTCATTTCGTCTGGCAAGTAGGAATTGAACATCGCATTGTCGATCTGGCAGACAATCGGCGTTATCTCCGGGATGCCCATAGCG
>JANMVX010000253.1:0-9157 GCA_031393505.1 Hyphomicrobiaceae bacterium
AGGGGCGACCCGTGGGTCGCCCTCTCACGTCACGCCACGCTGCACGAGGGCGACCCACGGGTCGCCCCTACGCCAATCCTGTTAATGCCTGCCGAACATCTGGATCAGACAGTCATTCCCTGGCATGACGTTGCCCAAGAAAAGCAGCGGCAATTGCGGGGACTTTCGCGGATGACAAATCCGACTAACAATACCGATGACATGCGCAACGGCCGGAGCGAGCACCCAGGCTTGGCATTCGCGCCGGCCGGTCATCCGGCGACCAAGTTCGGACGCATCGGCGTTTTGCTGGTCAATCTCGGCACGCCCGACGGCACCGACTACTGGTCGATGCGGCGCTATCTCGGCGAGTTCCTCAGCGACCGCCGGGTCATCGAAGTGAACCCGCTGATCTGGCAGCCGATCCTCAATCTGGTGATCCTGACGACGCGGCCGAGCCGAAGCGGAAAAGCCTACAAGTCGGTCTGGAACAAGGAGCAGGACGAGAGCCCACTGCGCACATTTACGCGCGCGCAGGGCGAGAAACTGGCGGCCCGCATGGCGCCGCTTGGGCCGAAGGTGGTGGTCGAATGGGCCATGCGCTACGGCAATCCGTCGATACCGGAAAAACTGAAGGCGCTGCATGCGGCGGGATGCGAACGCATTCTCGTCTTCCCGCTCTATCCACAATATGCCGCCGCCACCACCGCGACCGTCAACGACAAAACCTTCGAAACCCTCACGAAAATGCGCTGGCAGCCGGCCTTGCGCACCGTCCCGCCCTATCACGACGATCCCACCTACATCGATGCGCTCGCCAACTCGGTGCGCACGCATCTGGCCGCGCTGCCCTGGCAGCCGGAGGTGGTGCTCGCCTCCTTCCATGGCATCCCGCAGCGCTATTTCGACGCCGGCGATCCCTACCACTGCCACTGCATGAAGACGGCGCGGTTGTTGCGCGAGGCGTTGGGTTGGGACAAGGACCGGTTGCGCGCAACCTTCCAGTCGCGTTTCGGACGCGAGGAGTGGCTGAAGCCGTATACCGACAAGACCATCGAGGCGCTGGCCAAGTCGGGCGTAAAACGCATCGCGGTCATCACACCGGGGTTCGCGGCCGACTGCCTGGAGACGCTCGAGGAGATCGCCGTCGAAAACGCCGAATATTTCCACAAAGCGGGCGGCGAACAGTTCAGCTTTATCCCCTGCCTCAACGACAGCGAGGACGGCATGCGCGTGCTCGAAACCGTCGTGCGCCGCGAACTGATGGGGTGGATTTAGACAGGGTCAGCGCACTTTTTTCCTCTCCCCCGTTTTCCGGGGGAGAGGAGACCGCGTCACCTGCGCGGAGGCGCAAAGGCAAATGAGCAGCCGACCTTTGGGAGGCAAGAGCCACGCGGTCGGTGAGAGGCAGCGGGGTGCACCGGCCCTATGGCGGCACGGCAGGAGCAAGCGGCTGCCCCTCATCCGGCCGTCATCCTCGGCTTCGCCTCGGCGGCCACCTTCTCCCCCAAACAAGGGGGAGAAGGTGAGACTTGCTCCACCTCTCCCCCGCTTTCCGGGGGAGAGGAGACCGCGTCTCGCGGCCAACTTTTGGAGGCAAGAGCCACGCGGTCGGTGAGGGGCAGCCGCTTGCTCCGACCCCCTCTCACCACCGGTACTGAGCAAGCGGCCGCCCCTCATCCGGCCCTGAATCCTCGCGCTTCGTGCTCGGGGGCCACCTTCTCCCCCTGAAGAAGCGGGAGAAGGGAAGCGGCATGCGCGACGGATTTCCAAGCCCGCCCACGTTGAATGGGCAAGTGACGCGGCAATCGGCGTCGCGCAACATGGAGACCCAAATTGAAGACCGTTTTCTCACGCTATCGGAAATATCTCATCCCCGCCGTTCTGGCCGGATCGCTGGTCGCGGGCGTTGTCGCCTCCCAAGGGCCTGCGCTCGCTGACTTTGCGACGCGCCACGGCATGGGCTTCATGCACACGCCGCCCTCGCCCGAAGCCATCAAGCGCATGCAGGACGGCGAGATCGCCGGCGCTATTGCGGCGCTCAAAATGAGCGACGACCAGCTGAAACTCTGGGCGCCGGTCGAAAAAGCGATTCGTGATCGGCAGGCCGAGCGGCTGAAGACGATGCAGGATCGGATTGCCGCCCAGACGACCACCCCGCCGGCGCCCGTCGCGCTGCCGGACCGGCTGGACAAAATGGCCGAGCAGCTGGCGAAACACGCCGAGCAGATGAAGGCGTTTTCCGCGACCTTCAAGCCGTTCTACGCGACGCTGTCCGATGCTCAGAAGGAAGTCGTCGGGCCTCTGCTGATGCGTTTGCACGGCGGTGGTCGCGGCCACGGCGGTCTTGGCATGGGCGGTTTCGGTCGCGGGCATCACGGCCATCACGGCGGCCAGATGGACGGCGGACCGATGGACGGCGGCCCCGGACCGGACGGTCAGCAATAGGCTGCCAGGCTTGCGGGCGGTCCGCGGGCCGCCCGCTCAGACTGTTTCCCACGACTGTCCGGTCAAACCGCAAGCCCTCGGTAACTCGTCATCCCCGCGTAGGCGGGGATGACGAAATTTTGGCGGGAGACGTTCCTCATAATTTCTCCTCCGCAGTCAAAGAAATCGTCATCCCGATTGCATGAGATGCGCTCGGTCGAAAATCTACTGGACAGCAATGGCCTGTTTCCAGCCTGTTCTCGCCGTGAGGCTATGCCGGTGGTGCGGATCGTGGCATGACGCAGGCCAAATGGCGGAGGCTCCCCCAATCGATTTCGGCAGCAGCGGCGCGCCCGTCGCGATGCCTGCGGCCGTGCGCTCGCGGTTCCCCTGGATAGCGCTTTTTGCGGCTGTGGCGCTGCATCTGGCGCTCTTCTTCCCCGCCAGCGTGTTCGGGCCGCGCCCCGATCCCCGGGTCAGCGAACCAGCAAAACCACCCGAGCCCATCGCCATCGAAATGGTGACCGAGGCTGCCTTGAAAGCCCGATCCGAACCGCTGCCGCCGGCCACGCCGCCGCCCGCCGCTCCGGTCGAAGACATCCCGTTGCCTCAGGATCTCACTCTGGGATCGGTCCCGCCGCAAGCCGCCGCTCCCGCGCAAACGCCCCCTCTCGACCTGACCTTGGCGCTGCCTGACAACCCCGAGGCGAGCGCGGCCGGTCAATTGAGCCAGTCTCTGCAGGCCTTTCAGAAATCACTCACCGAGGCGCCCAAGGCGGGTGCGAAAACCACCGCGAAAAGTCCCGTCGACACCTACTCTGTGGCGGTTCGACAGGCCTTGATGCGTCGCATGCCGGCGCCTCCCGGCCGCAGCGGCAATGTGGAGTTGACGCTGGTGCTATCGGAAACCGGCACGCCCGTGGACGTCAAACTGGCCCGCAGCAGCGGCATACCCGCCTTCGACGCCGCCGCCATCAATGCCGTCTGGAGCTGCGCCTGCCCGAAAGCGCCTGCGGGGTCGACCCAGGCCGACCGAACCATCGACGTCGAGGTCAATTTCTGAGCCAAGCGCCGGTATGACGTGCTTGCAGGTAATCCAAGTGCTATAAACTCTCGTATCGCCCGCAAGACTCTTATCGTCTGCCCGCCTCACAAACACGTCAGGTGTGTTTGACAAGGCTTGTTTGGCAATCGGCGGCAGACGCTTCTATTTATCTCAGCAAGCAGTCCCGGCGAATCGAGACCCAACATGGCCCAACCTACGCAGACGCATCTTTTCGTGCACCCCGCTCTGGTGCGGCTGTGGCACTGGATCAACGTCTTCGCCATGACCCTCATGATCATGAGCGGCTGGCGCATCTACAACGCTTCGCCGGTGTTTCCGCCATTCCGCTTTCCCGACGCGCTGACGCTCGGCGGCTGGCTGGGCGGCGCGCTGCAGTGGCATTTCGCGGCCATGTGGCTGCTGATGGCGAATTTCGCGGTTTATGTCATCTACGGCCTCTGGTCCGGGCACTTCCGGCGCGTGTTCCTGCCAGTGACGCCGGACGTGGTCCTGAAGGACCTGCAACTGGCCATGGCGTTCAAGCTGCCGCATACGGTCGGCTCCTATAATGCCGTGCAGCGCTTCGCCTATGTCGGCGTGCTCAGCGCCATCGTGGTGACCATTCTCGCCGGATTTGCGGTGTGGAAGCCCGTGCAGTTCCACGAACTCGCCTGGATCATGGGCGGCTATGAGGGCGCCCGCGTGGTGCACTTCCTGGGCATGACGGCCATCGTCGCCTTCATCGTCATCCATCTCGCGCTGGTGCTGATCGTGCCGAGCACGCTGCTGCCGATGTTCACCGGCAAGGCGAAGCTGGCCGGTCCCGACGCGGCGCACCCGGCCAAGGAGCAACTGACATGAGCGATCATCCCATGACGCGTAAAGAGCTTCGTCAGCTGGCCAAAGACGCCGCCCCCGAGATCGTCGATCTGGAGCGGCGGCTGGTGATGAAGAAGGGCCTCAGCCTGGGCGCCTTCACGCTGGTGACGGGAGCGGGCCTCAGCGGGCCGACCACGCTGGAATCGATCCTCGACACCATGTCGAAGTTTAATGATCGGGCGCAGGGGCTGTTGTTCAATCCCAATCGCCTCGCTCCCACCTTCAGCGAAGCCGACATCACAAAACCGTTCCCGTTCAACGCCTTCTACAACGAAGGCAAGTCGCCCGTGGTTGATCGCGCCACTTACAAGCTCGAACTCAGCGGCATGATCGCGGACAAGAAACCCTGGACGCTGGAGCAGCTGACCGCGCTGCCGCAGCAGTCGCAGATCACGCGCCATGTCTGCGTGGAAGGCTGGAGCGCCATCGGCAAATGGGGCGGGGTGCCATTGCGCTCGTTCCTGGAGCGCGTCGGGGCCGATCTCAAGGGCAAATACGTCGCCTTCAAATGCGCCGACAACTACTATTCCAGCATCGACATGGCCACGGCGCTGCATCCCCAGACCATCATCGCGCTGACCTACGCCGACAAGGAATTGCCGGTGCAATACGGCTTCCCGATGAAGATCCGCATACCGACAAAACTCGGCTTCAAGAACCCCAAGCATATCATGTCGATGTCTGTGACCGACTTCTATCCCGGTGGATATTGGGAAGATCAGGGCTACAACTGGTTTAGTGGACAGTAGGCCGCCCGGACTCCAAGCGCTGACAGAAGCGGGCGATTGACAACGGCCTCAGCGTAACGCTTGGCTCCCCGACATGAGACGATGCGCGAAGCTGTACGCCGCATCGCGTGTCGAAGGGGAGAACGGCCGATGATTGCACGCCGCGTGGGCCGCGGGGCCAAACAGATTTTGCCTGCTGAAGCGGCGGCCTTGGTGCAATCGGGCGATTGGGTCGACTACGGCACCAGCCTGTGCCAGCCCGACGTGATCGACGCCGCATTGGCGGCGCGCAAGGCCGAGCTGACGAACGTCAAATTCCGCTCCTGCCTCACCATCCGCCCCCGCGCCGTGCTGGAGGCCGATCCCGAGGCTAAGCACTTCCAATGGTTCAGCTGGCATTTCTCGGGCTACGACCGCAAGAAACACGACGCCGGCATCAGCCACTACATGCCGCTCAATCTGGGCGAGGTGCCGGACTACTACCGGCGCTTCATCGACCCGGTCGATGTCGTGATCTTCAAATGCTGCCCGATGGACGCGGACGGGCATTTCAACTTCAGCGCCGCCAACCTCTGGCACCGCGCGGTGATCGAGAGGGCCAAGACTGTCATCGTCGAAGTGTCACGCGGCAGTCCCCACGCGGTTGGCGTCGACAACAGCGTGCATGTCAGCGAGGTCGACTATGTCGTCGAGGGCGATCATCTGGCGCCTGCCGAATTGCCCAATCCGCCCCCGACCGACATTGACCGCGCGGTGGCGCGTCAGATCGCCGGCGAGATCTCCGATGGCGATTGCCTGCAGATCGGCATCGGCGGCATGCCGAACGCCGTTTGCGTGCTGCTGCAGGAGAGCGGCGTGCGCAACCTCGGCGTGCATTCCGAGATGCTGACCGACGGCATCGTCGATCTCTATCGGGCCGGGCGCGTCACCGGCGCGAACAAACAGCTTGATACAGGAAAGATTGTTTATACTTTTGCACTTGGTTCGAGCAGTTTGTACAAAACAATTGATCGCAACACGGACTTTCTCTGTTATCCGGTCGACTACACGAACTTGCCGCACATCATTATGCAAAATGATCGGATGATTTCGATCAACAACACCACGCAAGTGGATCTGCAAGGGCAGGCCGCGTCAGAGTCCGACGGCCATCGTCATCTCACCGGCACCGGCGGACAGTTGCAATTTGTGCGCGGCTCCTATGCATCCAAGGGCGGCAAGTCTTTTATCTGCCTGGCCTCGACCTACGAGAAGCGCGGCGCCCGCAGAAGCCGCATTGTGCTTGAATTGACGCCTGGAAATGTCGTCACCACGCCGCGCTCGGACGTCATGTATGTGGTCACCGAATGGGGCATGGTGAACCTGAAGGGCAAATCCGTCGCCGAGCGGGCAAAAGCCGTGATCGGGCTGGCGCATCCCGATTTCCGCGACGGACTGGAGCGCGAGGCGCGTGAAAAAGGGCTGATTCCAAAGGGTTTCGCGTAAGCCGCCAAACGCACGCGCAAAACCGAGTCACTTAGCGATCACAACTTTGTAATCGGCTGGCGTCGATGGTTTTGGCGCGCTGCGGAGTTTACTTCAACAGGACGGCTCGAATGAACGGGCCGTCCACCAACTCCAAACGGAGATTGATCATGTTGAAGTCCCTCATCCTTGCCATCGCTGCCGCGTCGACCCTGGGCGGCCTCGCCATAACCTCAGCACATGCGATCCAATTTTCGGATGTGCCGCTGCACACCACGGCAGCCCTCTGCGCCAAGATTTACGACGAAGCGCGCAACGAGCCCAACAGCGTGCGCGACGCCAAGGACGCCTATATCACCTGTATTGGCCGGTTGTAATTGGCTGAAAGGCCGTTGTTACCAAAGTGAGCACTGGGTAGTCAACGGTTTATCACAAGAGGTTGATGGCCCCTTTTCAATTCAAGAATGGTGAACTATCTACCAATCAGTCCCGTAGATAAGGACAGAGGCAGTTCAGGAAAAAGTGAATTGTCAACCAACCAAACTAGGAGATAGATCATGTTGAAATCCTTCACCCTCGCCGTCGTCCTGGCCTCCGCCATCGTCGGCCTCGGCTCGATCCCCGCCAGTGCGGCAGCCCGCACCACGGCCTCGCAGTGCCAGGCCCTCTACGACCTCTCGCGGCTTGATTCGCAGAGCGATCGGGCCAACCGCGATGCCTATATCAGCTGCGTCGGCAATCTGTAACCAGCCTTTCATCTAAATCACTCCACCTGACTAACCCCAAACACAACTTGACATACAATGGAGATACATTATGTTGAAGTCCTTGACCCTTGCAGTGGTTCTCGCCTCCACCTTCGCCGGTCTCAGCGCACTTCCCGCCACTGCGGCGCGGGTGCACTCAACGGCCGCCCAGTGCCAGGCGCTCTACGACCAGTCGCGGCTTGATCCGCAGAGCTACCGCGCCACGCGGGACGCCTACATCAGCTGCGTCGGCAATCTGTAGTCTGATCGGCTTCGCTTAACCCCAAACACAACCCCCATATGCCCCCACCTGGAGACACGTCATGTTGAAATCCCTCACACTCGCCGTCGTTCTTGCTTCGGCAATCGCCGGACTCGGCGCCCTTCCGGCCAGCGCAAAAGTTCGCACGTCTCCCGCGCAATGCCAGGCGATCTATGAAAAGACGCTGACCGATTCGCAGAGCGATCGTCAGGGTCGTGACAATTACATCAGCTGTGTCAGCAATCTGTAGTCGGTCAAGAACTCGACCAGAATAGACGGCACTGCTGCGGCCATCCCCTCGCGCTCTCGGGATGGCCGCAGCCGCTTTACCCACCGTATATTTTGCCGTTTTGCAATGCGTGATGATGCGTATGCAGATCGACAAGGGTGGGGCAGGAGACAGGCTATGTTGAAATCATGGATCGTTGCGATAGCCCTTAGCATCGCTGTCGTTGGCGCCGCGCCCTTGTGCAGCGGCCTGTCATCGTCTCACAAGATTGATTGCCAATCGCCGCTCGATGTGGTCAGCGCGCTGAAACCGATCGACAAGGCGGTTACAGTCAACAAATCACTGCAGTGCGCTGCGGTTTATTGAACCAACACCCGGCGCCATCCGCCAGCTTTGACGCAACCATTTCGCGTCCGTCCTGGTTCCTGCATCGAGACAACGATGAAATCTCGCCTGAGCCGGGTACTTGAGGCTGGATTATGCGGCGCGATGGATCCTCGGGATAAGCCCGAGGAGGACACCTGTGGTGGACCGGTGTCCGGAACTTACGTTTCGTAAGTGCCTGACACCCAGTATTTTGCAAACGGCGAACCCGGCAAGGTACTGGGTGTCAGACACTTGTGAGCCACAAGTTCCTGACGCCGGCGCCATACCCTGTGTCATCCTCGGGCTCGTCCAGAGGATCCATTCATCAGCACTCTCGAATGTGCCGGACGAGCACACGTCGTAGGTCGCAGAGGTCTCTGTCAGTGAACGGCGTCCCCCCGGCCCATTTTGGCCGAATTCCGGCGCGACAACCGCTGCAACCCATAAAACTCACGAGGTTGCAGGTATGCCCATGCTGGATTGGTTGGCTTCGAACAGCCGCGCGTCGCGCCTCGCCGGTGTCGTCATTCTGGCGCTGATGGCCGCGGTGGTCTGGATCGGATGGTTCGGCGGGCTGAGCGTACTGCAGGCGGCACATGCAGCTGGCTACATCCATATTGATATTCCGGCCATCGAAGGCATCGCCTTGCGGTTGTTGGTCGCCGCCGCCGTTTTCGGCGCCATCGTCTACGGTACGCGGCTGCTCCAGGCCATTATCAGGCAAGGCGTGCTGACGCCCGAGCGCATCGACCAGGGCATCGCCTATTCGATTGATCGCGCGCTCGGTTATGCTGGCCTGGGCTTCGCCATTCTTTACGCGGCGTCCATTGCCGGGCTAGATCTTACCGGCCTCACCATATTGGCAGGCGCGCTTTCGGTGGGCATCGGCTTTGGCTTGCAGACCGTCATCAGCAATTTCGTTTGCGGCCTGATCGTTCTCATTGAGCGCCCGATCAAGGTCGGAGACTGGGTGGTTGTGAAAGACTACGAGGGCATCGTCCGGCGCATTTCCGTGCGCTCGACCGAAATCGA
>JANMVX010000264.1:0-51856 GCA_031393505.1 Hyphomicrobiaceae bacterium
GCTGGGCGGCATGGCCAATGAAGAACTGTTCTTTGGCGAGGAAGGCACGACCAATGGAGCGCACAACGACATCACCCGCGTGACGAAGCTGCTGCACCATGCTGTGGGCGAGATGGGCATGTACCGCAAGACCCGGCTGAATTTCGGTGCGCTCGCCCCTGGCAGAAGCGGCGGCGGCCGCGACGTGGACGAGGAAACGCGCAGCATCATGGAAGCCCAAAGCGAGCGCCTGTACAGCGAGACCAAGGCTGTGCTGGAGCCGCTCAAACCGCTGACCGAGCACCTGGTCGGCCGGTTACTGCAAGCGGGAGAAATGAGCCTGGCTGAAGTGCTGTCAGAGATACGCAGCTTCGAGGCGCTGCAAGCCTGAGCCTCAGGGCTTTACGCGCTTCCAGCTAAAGGGGCCGAAGGCATCCGTGCCATTGGCGGCATTGGCCGCCGGATCGATCGTCAGCTTGAGGTACTCCAGTGGCGTGGTGCTGCCATGCACCACGATACGGCGAAAATTGGGAACGTTGTAATTGCTGCCAGGCTGGTTGTTGGCATACGGATCTGTCGTGCCGTAGGCCTGCACCGCAGGACCCGCCACCGAACATGCCACCGCCGCAGCGCCAGAGGTGACTTCTGCCACGCACGGGGCGCCCGCTTGCAGCGGGTTGTCTGAGCGGTATCCATGCGAGTCGCCATTGAACAGCAACACCGGCTTGGCATAGGATGCCGCATTGGACACGATCTTGTCGACAAACTGCTTGTAGCCAGTGAGGTGGGTCACGCCTTTCTCACCATGCCACATGTCGGCCTGGATCTGGATCACCACGCCAATGTCGCCGTTGGACTTGGCGCGGGCAAATGCCGTGTCCAGCCAGCGCAGGTTGGCGGCTGAGCGCGCCAGCCTTTCCTGGGCCTGCGCATTGCTCATGGTTGGGGCACCGTACCAGATGTCTTCATCATTGTTGGAGCCACCAGGAATGTTCAAAGTCACAAACAGAACCTGGCTCTTTTCAAACCAGACGTTTTCCACGTACTGGCTGTCGCCGGGATGGGCCGCGTCGTATTCGGTGGCCTGCGAGTGCACGGTCATGGCCGCACCTAAAGTCTTGCCTGGCGTCGGAAAGAAGATGGACCGCACCATCGACAGGTTGGCCAGCGGGTCGCCTTCGGCATAGCTCAGGTGCAGGTAGTCGATATTGCCGGTGGTGGCGTTGTAGCTGCCACCGCCTTGCGCCGTCTTGTGGCAGTCGGCCCATTCATTGTCACCGGGCGAGAACACCAGCGGACTCTTGAAGGCCTTCCACTGGTTGAAGACACCCAGGTCAAAGGCTTCGGTGCAGTATTCCTTGCCCGAATGGATATCGCCCACGTGCATCACGAGCGACACATCGGCGTCGTTGTTGATTCCGGTTATGAAAGCGGGATTCGCCTGAAATTGTGCGGTATCGGTCGCGGTGGTTCCATAAGGCACGTCGCCGATGACTGCAACCGTTGAAACGTTGGATACGGGTGCAGCACTCCCGCCATCACCTCCACAACCCGGGACAAGCGCGGCAAGAGCGACGAACAATGGAATGGCTGGACGCAGGAATGATTTCATTGGTGAACTTTGGTTGAGCTGGAATAACGGGGCATGGCAAATGCAGAAGTGGCGTGGCGCCACAGCGAGCCCGTGCGGGCCCCGAGTCTGTTGACCCAAGGTTGGAATGACTGTAGTGCCACGGTGTGTCAATTTCGTGACACACTAATCCGAAACAAAACACGGTTGTCGACCCGGCGGTGCCGTGGCCGTGGCTGAAAGATTGATGCTATTATTAGAGTAGCTAACTATGCAATCAGTACTAGGGCCAGAAGCATATTTTTCGGGTAAAGTAGATACACGCCTTCAACAATCGCTAACAACGCCGCCGGGAGCGCCGCAACCATGCCCCACTATTGGCTGATGAAATCCGAGCCCGAGGAATGCTCCATCGACGACGCGCTGGCCGCGCCAAAGCAGACCGTGCCGTGGATTGGCGTGCGCAATTACCAGGCGCGCAACTTCATGCGCGATGGCATGCAGGTGGGCGATGGCGTGCTGTTCTACCACTCCAGTTGCGCCGAGCCCGGCATTGTGGGCATTGCAAGAGTCGCGTCAAGAGCCAAACCCGACCCGACGCAGTTTGACGCCAAGTCTCCTTACTTTGACCCCGCCGCCAAACCCGCCGCGCCGCGCTGGCTGCTGGTCGATGTGCAGGCGCTGCGAAAAACCCGCTTGCTGAATTTGCCTGAGCTGCGCGCTGTTCCGTCGCTGGCTGACATGATCCTGCTGCGCAAGGGCAACCGGCTGTCGATCACGCCGGTGAGTGCGGCGCATTGGCAGATCATCGGCAAGTTGTTGAATTAGCGCCTTCGCAGGTGCGCCCGCCGCGTGTGACTTGTCCGCAAACTCTAGTGAACCCCATCGCCTATGACCCATTCCCCCGAACGCAACAAGCAGAACGCCATGGCGTTCTATGACCTCATGTTCAACCAGTGCCAGCCTGCAGCGGCCATCGCACAGTACGCGGGGGGCACCTACACGCAACACAACCCCGGTGTTGCAGATGGCAAGCAGGCATTCATCACCTACTTTGAGCGCATGGCGGCGGAATATCCGGGCAAGCGCGTCGAGTTAAAACGCGCCGTCGCCGAAGGGAATTTGGTCGTCTTGCACTGCCAGCAGACGTGGCCCACCTTCAAAGACAAAGATTGGGCGGGCATCGACATCTTCAGATTCGACGAGTCCGGCAAGATCGTTGAGCATTGGGATGTGCTGCAGGTGATTCCGGCTGAATCGGCGAACGGGAACACGATGTTTTAGGCATGCCATGCGAAACATCGCCGTCAACGGCAGCGTCATCAGCCTGATTGCCGCAGCCATCATCGGCGTAGCCGCAATGGTGCATGGCGCCGGGAAGTTTGAATTGAACTGGTTTTACCCTTGGGTTCTGGCGCCTTATATCCTCCTGCTCCCTCTCTTCTGCTTGCCACGGCGCCAGTCTGATGCGAGGGTGCTGGCCGGCTGCATTGCGGCAGTGATCGTGCTGCTATTCACCAGTTGGTTTTACATTGGCGCGATGTGGTTTTCGGCCGCATCCACTTCGGCTTTGATTTTCATATTTGCACCCGGTTGTCTATTGGCAGGCGGTCTGGTCGTCTGGGGCATCGCTTGGTTTGCATTGGCCTGGATGACTGGCGCAAGCTGACTCCGGGTGGCAGATGCTTCCCGCGATGCAGAAGCTGGCTGTAAATACCGTTCAGGTTTGCCCACTGGTCGGCGTGTTGATGAGACCGTCGCCCGATTTACGGCAGCGCCGCGTGATTGCCTCCACCGGGGAAAGCCAGGCGAAAAATCTTCCAGACCGTAGACCCAAACTGCCGCGAGAGCGCGTGCGAGTTGTAGGGCAGGCCATAGCGCTGGGTGAGTGCGCGCACGCGGGGGGCCAGCTCGGGGTAGCGGTTGCTGGGCAAGTCGGGAAACAGGTGGTGTTCGGTGAAACCGCTCTTGTACCCGCTTTCATATGGGTTTGGGCATGGAAGGGCGGGCACGTGGCTCAGGGAGCCGTTTTCAGTGGCCCTGCCGCGAAGGAATCAAAAATGGTGACGCTGTCGGATTTGGTCCAGACGCCAGCGCTGCCGGCTGCCGCGATGTGGCTGTCTTCGATGTCGATGCAGAGCTTGGAGTCCAAAGACACCAAAACGCGGGTGCCCTTGAATTCCACCCGCAACAGATGCCAGACGTTGGGTGCTACTGGCGCATCGACATACTGCAAGGTGCGGCGCGTGCCGCCAGAGGTGTAGTACAGGGACACATTATTTTCCAGCGCGTTGGCGCGGGCGACATAGTAGTTGTCGCTGTCTTGCCATCGCCAGACCAGGCCGCCAGCCTGGTCCTGCCGCCCAGAAAGCGCCTTGAAGCGCACCTCGACAAAACCGTCTGCCAGCTTGACATCAGGCTTAACGCACCACGGATACGGGGCAGTGCCGGACTGCTTGAGCACCTCCCCGCCGGAGGGCTCTTTCTCCAGATTCCATTTCGGCTTGCCGCCTCCGGTTGCGCCACAGAGCCATCCGATGGGTGATTGCATGGGTTCTCCAGTGGGAGTTTGTTGGCCACAGGCCGTGATTGACAGGGCGGCTGCCAGCCAGCCCGCAAGAGTTGTTTTCATGTGTAGCCAGTTTCTCAACCAGGGTTCAGCAGCCAGTTGGGTACAGGCTTTGGCATGGGCGGGTAAGTCCAGTTGTGCTTTTCGCCCTGCGTGTGGCAGCACCATGAATACAGCGCGTCGTACATCACCATGCCGTGCGCCAGCATCTCATGGTCATTGCTGAAGTTGTGCGACAGGCCGAGGGATATGGCCAGCAGGCCGGCCGCTTGCGGAGCCAGGTCGAGGCGGTCCGTGTCGGCGGCGCGCACGATGATGGCCAGGTCCTGCAAGCCTGGGTGTTGCAGCTTGTGCTTTTTGATGAAAGTGTCAAAGCTGCAATCCTCGCCGACGTGGGTGAATTCCACATTGGGCACGTCGTAGGGAATGGCACCGGTGGATGCTGCGACGGACATCACCTGGCCACTTGGCACGTATAAAAACTCAGGCTCCTTGTCAATGAAGCGCGCAATCAGCCAGGGGCAGGCGATGCGGTCGATTTTGGGGCGCTCTCGGGTGATCCATTTCATGTCATGTCTCCTGCCGAGCCGCCTCAAAGGCGACATGCGCCTCCTCGGGGGGCAGCGAACAAATGTGAGCGTGGGCGTTCATAGTTCATCATTTGGTTTGCAGGGGAAGACTGGCCTTTTGCCATTCGTCAATGCCGCCTTTCAGGAAGCGGGCGTTGATGCCTTGGGCGCGCAGGCGCAGCGCGGTGCTGCGGCCCACCTCATGGCCATAGACGCAGTAAACGACGACTTCGCTGTCGGCTGGAAGTTCTGCTGACCAGTGCGCCACCGTGGCGGGATCGCGCCACTGGGCACCGGGCAGAACCTGCTTGGCCTGCTCAAATACACCTGCGCGGCGCACGTCAAACAGCGCCGCGCCCGATGACTTGCCCTGCAGATCGGCCTGCGTCACCGAAAACTCCTCGCCCACGCCATGCACCGCATGCTGGTAACGCGCGTACACAGCCGCCCAGTTAATGTTGCCCATGAAGGCATCCACATAAGCACCCGCATTGGCGCCGAAATCCATGTGGTAGGCGTGCTCGGACATGTCGAGCGCGACCAGCACGCGGCCATCGGCGAGGGTCATCGTGTGGTCGGCGGCCCACTGATTGACCAGCTTGCCGGCGCGCGGCGACCACGCCAGCAACACCCAGCCCGAGCCGCCGCCCAGCGCCTTGCCCATGGATATAAACTGGTCGCGCCATTTCTGCTGCGTGCCGAAATCGTTCTCGATCTGCTTCGCCAGTTTCGCGCCGGGCTTGCCGCCGCCCTTACCGAGGCAGCCAAAATAGACCTCGTGCAGGATCATCGAATTCATCGCGAGCAGCTCCTCGCGCTTGAGCCCATTGTACAGGAAACCGGGCGCCGTCGCCGGATCGAGGGCTGCAACCTGCGCCTCGATGGCGCCAAGGCGGGTGACCGCGCCGACATAGTTGTTGTCGTGGTGGCTCACGAGGATCTTCTCGGAAAAGCCGAGTACCGTCTTCGGATCGAAAGGCAGGGGTTTAGGCTGGTAGCCCTTGGCCGCTGAAGCAGCGCCCTGCTGCGCGGTCGCGCTCTGGCTCGCAAGGGCGACGCCGACAGTGAAGGCTGCAGCGATGGCGGTCCGGCGATTGATGTCTGCGGTCATGCATGGATCCTCCTGCAAACGTCTCGCGCGGCTCGCGGGCGAGTGCTGGGTGAGATGGATAGGCTGAACACGGGTGTCGAGCAACTGCTGCCCGGGCCTCGAACGCTTGAAAAGCGTTGAACCTGATGTTGCGAACTCAGTCGCCGCATCGAAGCAGCCTGGGGTCGCGAACGTGAAGCCTGCCTTAGCTGGCAAGCTGAGCGGAGGTTAGTCGGGAGCGCGTGCAATCGCTTTGCTTGCCGCCAGGTCGGGCATGTCAGGTACGATAGGCTGGGCCTCTGCTCCGGCGATTAAAGACCAATCGTCGACGCGACGGAGCGGACCGCACGGGCGAATTTGCGCACGGAAAAATACGTGTCGGCGCGACCCTCGAGAAAGGCGCGCCAGAGGCGCGCATCGCGGAAATAGTGCATCTCCAACCTCGGCAGATTGAAAACGTCGCTCTGCTGCGTCGATGTATCGAGGCGTGTGCCAACCGCAAGATCATACCACTCGGAGATTTCTCGACGGACCGCCGGATTGATGCGCCCATAGGGCGCGGCAAAGAAGCGTGTCGGCGCCCCAAGTTCGGATTCCAGCTGGCTTCGTGATTCTGTGAGCTCTGCACTCAACTGGTTGGGAGCAAGTGTTGTAAGATCAAGATGACGCCGGGCATGGCTGCCAAACTCGAATCCTGCGCCCATGAGCTCACGCATTTCACTCCACGTCAGCAAGCGGGAGCCTGATTTGCCGGCGCCATGCCAGCTCGCGTCCTTTCCAATGTAGGCTGTCGGAGCAAATACTGTGGCCGTGTAGCCCCGCGCGCTCAGAACAGGCGCCGCAGCGCTTCGGAAATCTGCGAAGGCATCGTCAAACGTGATGATGGCGCAGCGGGATGGCAGGCGCCCGCGCCCCGCTTGAGCCTCCAGCAGATCACCGAGGGTTGCGATGTGATAGCCGCAGTCATGCAGCGCCGACATTTGTGAGGCAAAGAGTTCAGGAGACATGCACGTCGGTCCCGGATCGTTTGAAATCGAATGGTACATGAGCACATGAATGCGGGCGGGCCTATTTGCGAGCTGCGGTTCTGCAATCATCGCTTCCTCCATCCGATATCTTGCACAACTGCCCATTGGTGAACGCGAAAAATGTGCGGCCAGGAAAAAGTTTGCGACGACTGTCGCGGAATTCTGGAAGGTCGAGCGCGTAGGTGACCGGCTCGTCGCCAACGATCAGTCCATTCTGCAGGAGATCGGCGCCGGCCGTCGGCCGGATTGTCCCCACAGTACCTGAAACCAGCACGACCGCGTTGGTCACGCGCGCCTGGCGAACCTGTCGGTACATGGCCTCACGCTCCGCGACGACTTGATGTTCGAGGGCCAGCTGCGGAAGCCCAAACCCAATAGAGAATGCAAAATGCGTCAACAGAGCCGCTCCGGCCCAACGCGCGAGCTTTTTCGGGCCTCTTGGAAAAAGACGAGATCAAACGCCTTGAACAGGGTGAACAGCATGAACGGCCAAGCTTCAAAATAATATCGCGGGCCGTAGTGGTTTCCTGAATCGCCGCCATAGAAGATGAACGCGATGAAGGTGGCGGGCGCAATCCAATCGGCAAGCCCAAGCCGGCGGCGTTTCGCCAGCAGAAAGAATGCCGCCGCCCACCCAAGCGGCAGCAGCGGCGACGACCAGAGATGAAGAAGACCCGCGCGCTTAATGTTTTCGACAATATATGCAGCGCTTGGCGCACCCAATGGCTCTCCGCCAGGCTGCAACCAGGTCGCCCTCATCACCAAGGGGTTTCCGGTTATCGCCTGGTTGTAGGCAAGCAGCGCAAGAAGAAATGGCAAACCGCCCGCTGCGACCAGAAGGTGTCCGACCCTCCGCCCCGGCGTCAACAACAGCGCCACCGCGATCGGCACGGCGAAAATCACGGCGTTGAACGGTCGGGTGAACCCCAGATAACCAAGACACACGCCGGCCAGTAATGCCGCAATTGCCTTCCCGCTCTTGAGATAGTGAGTTGCGAACGCGATAGAGGCCAAGCCGGCAAGCGCTGCAACGCCATGGCTTAAGTACGAGGCATAGGTGAGCACAAAGAATGCGCCGCACACGAGTGTCAGGCTCGCGAGCCACGCTGCCCGCGGGCTCAATTCCATTTTGGCGAGCGAGAAGAATGCAAAGACGGTCGCCGCTGCGAGGAGAGGGTCCACCACAACGAGCGGAACCCCGAGAACCTCAAAAATTGCGAGGCCAGCTGCCCATCCGGGCGGATACTGGCTTAGCCAAAGTCCGTCCTTTGCCAAGAAGCGATACATCTGAAACGCCTCAGGCAGAGGCGGCGCCTCCACCCACAAACGTCCCGACGCATAGGTCTTGGCCTGAAGCACGTACGCGTACTCGTCGGCCGAATTGGCAAAGCGATCCAGAACCCATCCGGCTGTCGCAAGGGCAACAACCGTCGAAATCAGCATCAGGCCCAGAAGGGCCGTTCGCGGACGGCGAAGCCCCGGCCTCGCCAAGCCATCGATGAGCGAAAACACACCCCGTCGATCAAAACCCATAAGCGCGGCAGCCAGCGCGGTGAGTAAGAATGCCGCCGCTAACTGCAAGCGCGAGTGTGGTTTGAAGAACGCGCCGCCAAAAATTGCAGCAGTCAGACAACCCAGGATGCAGAGCGCAGAAAAGCAGCCGATTACTGAGATCAACTGCTGCCGCCCCGTCCTCAGATTGTTATCGTCCACATTGGGCTCCTGCGGTTAACCACTGACGCGTGTGGCTCGGTTCATGCACTGCAGTACCGAGATAGTAGAGACTGCAGCAAATGTGCCGAGCTAACACGACGCTCGATGCTGTTAAACTTATGGAATGAAGCTCTATGGGAACATGGTGCTTCAGAACAAGACCGACGGGGACAATGTGAAAACGATCAACGAGGATAGCGCGCGCACGGTGATTATCGGCGCCGGCCCGGCCGGTCTGACAGCGGCCTATGAACTCGGCAAAGCCGGCCGCAGCTCGGTTGTGCTCGAGGCCGAGGATGTCGTGGGCGGGATTTCCCGAACTGTCGACTACAAGGGATATCGCTTCGACATCGGCGGACATCGCTTCTTCACCAAGGTCGGGGTTGTCGAGCGCATGTGGCATGACGTGCTCGGCGACGAATTGCTTCAGCGAAGCCGGTCGTCCCACATTCTCTTCAACAAGCGCTTGTTCAAGTATCCGCTCGAACCCTGGAACCTGTTCTTCCAACTGGGTCCGATCGAGAGTTTTCTCTGCGTCATGAGCTATACGAAGTCTCTCTTCATTAAATATTTCAAGAAGATTTTCCGTCTTCCGCGACCGGAGCTTGATTTCGAAACATACGTGGTTGTGCGTTTCGGCCGCCGGCTCTTCTCCAAGTTCTTCGAAAGCTACACTGAAAAAGTGTGGGGCATGAAATGCAACACGATTCGCGCCGAGTGGGCCGCACAACGCATCAAGGGAATATCGGTCAAGCAGGTGATCCTGAGCTTCTTCCGCTTTGGCATTCAAAGACCCAAAGACACCCTGATCAAGTCCTTCATCAACCGGTTCGAATACCCGAGGCACGGGCCTGGGATGCTTTGGACCCGGACGAAGGAGATCATCGAGCAAGAGCACTCCAAGGTCATCACCAACGCCAAGGTAACGAAGATCTTTTGGAAACCGGGTCGGGTGACCGGCGTCGAAGCCGGCGGCGTTCGCTACGAGGGTGATACCTTCATCAGCACCATGCCGATCCGGGAGTTGATTGCAGCGCTTGATCCCCCTCCCCCGCCTCGCGTGGTCAAGGCGCAGGAAGCCTTCTCCTATCGCGACTTCCTGACGGTTGCGTTGATCACCCGCGGCGTTCCGCAATCCGATGACAACTGGGTCTACATTCACGACCCTTCTGTGCAAGTCGGCCGCGTCCAGATCTTCAACAACTGGAGCCCGGAAATGGTGCCGGAACCCAACCGCACTTGCTTCGGAATGGAGTATTTTTGCTTCGAGGGCGATGGGCTCTGGTCGATGTCGGATGAGGACCTGATCAAACTCGGCGCCCAGGAGCTCGAGACGATCGGCATGGGCAAGGCGGCCGACGTCGTCGATGGCACGGTGGTTCGCCAACCCAAGGCCTATCCCGTCTATGACGATGCTTTCCGGCCCGGTCTGGAAATCCTGCGCGAATTCCTGACTGAGATACCGAACCTGCAACTCGTCGGACGGAACGGCATGCACAAGTACAACAACCAGGATCACTCGATGCTCACGGCCATGCTCGCCGTCCGCAATATCCTTGGGGGGAACTACGACCTCTGGCGGGTCAACATCGACACCGAATACCAGGAGGAAGGCGGCAATATCACCGAGGAAGAATTGCGCGCCCTGGAAAGCTCGCAGCCGCTTGTGCCCATGCCGATAACCGCCTAGCCAAAAGCGGGATGCTCAGGGTTGCGATCATTGGAGCCGGCCTTATGGGTCGGTGGCATTTCGAGGTCGCGCGCAGTCTCGGCGCACGCATCGTCGCCATCGTCGATTCGGATCAAAAGGCCGCTCAGCTCCTCGGTCGACGTGCGCCGCACGCCCGGCTGCTATCGCAATCCGCGTCCCTTGAAACGCATCTTGCGGTCGAGGTCGCGCATGTCTGCACGCCGGCCGCCACACACGCCAGCATCGCGCTGGATCTCCTCGAACGGGGGATTAGCGCGCTCGTCGAAAAGCCCTTGGCCGACGATGCGGCGACAACCCGCAGGATTCTGGAAACCGCACAGAGAACCGGCGCACAGATTTGCCCGGTGCACCAGTATGCATTCCAGGACGCCATCGAACGCGCTCGGGCGGCGCTGGCAAACCTGGGGACGGTCCACCGCATAGAATTCAACATCTGCTCGGCGGGCGCATCCGACGGCGTCATGACGCCAGCCAATCTGATCAGCGAGATCCTTCCCCATCCAATCTCGATTCTGCAGCGGTTCTTCCCGGACATGCCCGTGAACCACCTGGCGTGGTCGATCCTCAACGCCAATCCGGGCGAGTTTCTGGCGTCGTCTCAATACCGTGAAACGCTCATCTCGATCTACATCAGCGCCAACGCCCGCCCCACCCGCATGACGACCCAGCTTCAGTGCGCCTCCGGCAGCATCGAGATCGACGGCTATCATGGCTACGCCATTGTCTTGCCAGGCGCCGTCTCCAGGGCCGCGAAGATTAGCGCGCCCTTCAGCCGATCATTGGGTCATCTGACGGCGGCCGCCAAAAATCTTGCTGGGCGCTCGCTGCGCGGGGAAGCAGCCTATCCTGGCTTGAAAGAGCTGACGCGGCAGTTTTATGAATCCGTCGCGCGCAAGGATCGCTCGCTCGCGCCGATATCGATCGATGCGATCCTCGCCGGCGCCGAGGCCCGGGACGACATGCGTCGTGAACCGCCCCTCGGTCGTCAGGCGGACGTCGCGCCATGACGTCTCAAAGCAGAGATGGCGACGGGCGTGATGCCCACGACCTGCGAGCTCCCGATCTGACCGACCTTACCGTCGTCGTCGTCCCTCTTTTGGGAGGCGTCGCCCTGGCTGAGTGCGTGTCCGAGCTGCAGCGGCAGGGAGCAACCATCATCATTGTCTCAGGCCTCGACAGAATCGAACGCTTTGACGGCGTCGAGATCGTCACGTCGCCGGCCGGTCAGGAGCATATCCCTGGCCGCAGGCTGTGCGGGCTGATGGCTGCGCGCACCCCGTTCATCGCCTTCATTGAAGACACCTGCTTGCCAGGGCCCGATTGGTGCGCAGCCTTGCGCACCGCCTTCGCGGATACCGAGCTCGCGGCAATTGGAGGTCCGGTTGAAATTTCCAGCGCGCTCGCGCCGCGCCAGCGCGCATTGGGCATTGCAGAGTATGCACGCTTCCAAGCGCTTGTCCTGGCGCGCCAGGCGGGTGGCCGGACGAGCCAGACCATTTACGTCAGTTCGCTCGCCGGCGCGAACTTCGCGGTGCGGCGATCGGCGCTGGCCGGGGTCGATGCTGCTCCCATGATGATCGACAATGCGATGTTCCCTCGCATACTCGCCACAGGTGGCATAGCCAGCGTCCCTGCCGCATACGCAACTTATTCCGGGAGCGACGCGCACGGCGCGCGCCTGTCGACGCGTTTTCACCATGGCCGAATCTTTGGCGGCGGCCGATCAGCCGGCAAGTCGGGCACCCTGCGCGTTTTGCTCGCGTTGGTGGCGCTGGCGGTTCCCGCCTTGCTTTTTTCGAGAAGTTGCCGAGATGCGCCACGCTGGATGTGGCGATCTCCTGCAACGCTGGCCTGGGTCATGCTGATGCACACGGCGTGGGGTCTGGGTGAAAGCTTCGGCGCCGCCTCAGGCCGCGTCGGCGGCAGCCTTGAGAAATGGACCTGACATGAAGGTTAGGCATGGCGCCGGATGCCAACTCATGTCGTGATCTCCCTGAATTGAGCGGATCAAGGATCTGAGCCGCTTGCCTGACGCGGGCGATGCGTGACGCGGGCGATGCGTGACGCGGTCACTCGCGAGGTATCCATATCGTGAGAGCTGCAGCCGAAAGTGGCTCAAAGCTCAAAGCGGGCGCCGCAGGCCGTCGTCTTTCACCATATGGACACCATTGGCCGTAGCCTTCGATCGCTGTATTGCCGCTTGGACAGCGTGGGTAGTCGTGGCGCCGCGATGAGGTATCTGTCCCATAAGTGCTCCCGGAATGCCGGATCAGCCAAACCGATCCCACCGCACTCCAGGACCAAACATCCATCACCCGGACCAAAGTGCGTGACGCTCAGCGACGGCAAGTTAGCCAGTCGTCGCGGATGATGCGGCGCGCTGGCTTCGGCGGCGAACGCGGAGTGGCCGATCCACCGCGTGATAGAAAATCGCGGCGGCGAGAAGGGTAAGCAAGATCATCATTGGCGCGCTGCGAATCTGCAAGACTGCGTAGGCGATTACGAGCACGGGGTAGTGCAGCACGTAGAGGGGGTAGGAAAGCTCGCCAAGATAGTTCAGCACTCGCAACGCCGGCCCTCGCAAAGGCAGGCGATCACAATAAACGACAACGAGTGTGCTGGCGACGAAGGTGAAAATTGCAAGTTTGGTGTTGAAGACGCTGTTCAGGCTGAACAGGAGAGCGCCGAGGCCGACCAGCGCGAACTGGTACGCTGGCGCATGTCGTTTGGAGTAAAAGACGAAGCCACCGAGCCAAGCCCACAATAGAAATACCGCCGGCCCCCCATAGAGAAGACCACTGTAGAACGGCAGACCTAGCCGCGGAAAAATTCCGAAAGCGATTGCGGATATCCCGACAAGGGCAAGAAGAACGCCGCTGTGCAAACGCACAAATACAGGCGCAAGAATATAGCAGAAAACCTCCACAGACAGCGTCCACAGCGGCGCGTTCGTCGAGAGCGGCCGATACAGGAAGCCTTGTAGAAATACGAAATTGCCCGCCAATGTATCGAGCCCGGGAGATAGGAACTGCGAATTAAAGGTCTCGATCCGGGATCCGACGAACGCAAAGGGAATGAGCGACGCAAGAATGCCGCAGACATAGAGAGGGTAAATGCGCCAAGCGCGGCGCCGGTAGAAGCCGTGAGGTTGCGTGGTGATCGAATGGGCGATGGAAAATCCCGAAATCACGAGAAATCCGAAGACGGCGGCGACTGCGCCAAACGAGCCGAGTTCCAGGAAGACCTTATTGCCAATCTGATCCGGCTGTACGAATCGAAAAAGGTGACCACACACCACGACAAAGGCCAGAGCAAAGCGGGCGCCGGCAAGGACTTTCCAGCCGTCCGCGGCAGGCGCGTTGGGAAAGTCTGGTTGATCTCTATTCACCTAGAACGGTCATCCCTCGCGTCGGCGAACGCTGGCAGTCTTCAAAGAAAGGTGAACCGCGTGCGGCGTTCAAAAAGGCGGCCACCGACACTAGGCGCTCCTACAAAATCGCATAAATCCAGATCGGAAGTCTGTATGCTCGAAAAACGCAAAGGTGGCAAATCTAACGGACGCGGCCAAATAGGATGTCTGGTACGCGTCATGCTCTGCGAACTAGATGATTAGTCCGAAGTGAGCTGGACTGGATCTGCGCACTTCCCCTTGCAAGCGAGCTGCCAGCGGTTACGATCGTCGGGCGGGTAGCAGAGCCGAATTTAGCCGTGTCAGCAAAAATCGAACTCGCCCCCCGTCTGGCATTTTGATGTGCCTCCAGCGGAACTCCCGGCCGCGCGTGTCAGACGTAGCGACGTAGCCATAAAAGTCAGGTCGTTTATGCGCTCTCTGGACGACAAGAACATGCCAAAACCAACGGAGCGTTTGCCGATAGCGGACCGCTGCAACCTCGGGCTGCCGATTCCGACCTGAACGCGCCAACCCATTCCGATTAATCGACGCCCACCCTGGCGAGGGGCGGCCCGGTTGGATCGGGGGTCAAAAGCAGTGGCTCAGTTTCCCGGACACCGAGCTGGGGTGTTTGGGGGGGGGCAAGGTCAGAAGCGCCAGGGCAAGATCGTCGCCATGGCCGGCGACGGGCTCAACGACGCTCCCGCCCTGGCGGCGGCCGATGTCGGCATTGCGATGGGGACCGGGACCGACGTCGCCATCGAGAGCGCGGGGGTCACGCTGCTGCAGGGCGATCTCTCCGGCGTCGTCAAAGGACGCGCCGTGTCGCGCGCGACCATGGCCAACATCCGGCAGAATCTCATCTTCGCCTTCGGCTATAACGCCCTCGGGATTCCGGTCGCCGCGGGCCTGCTCTACCCGCTGACCGGCCAGCTTCCATCGCCGATGATCGCGGCGGCGGCCATGGCGCTTTCTTCGGTTTCGGTGATCGTGACTGCGTTGCGGCTTGGCGCGGCCCCGCCTGTGACGACGCCAGCGCCACTGCCGGCAAAGGCCCGCTCGTCCGCCGGATGTGATTAAGCCCGCCGGGCCTGCTGTTTTAGCCTATGAGGGATGCGGGCTGCGGCTGCGTATTACTGACGAAGCCCCGCCGCGAGGGACCGCGGCCAACCCAGGAGACACTTATGAAAGCTCGTCTGCTCGCCGTCCTCGTGGCGGCCGCCACATTGGCGACCGCGCCGGCTTTCGCCCATGGCGGCATGGTCGAAACCAGCATCGAAAACAACGCCAGATTCGCCCACAACCCGACCGATTTTAAGATCGAGTTCGAGCATGACAGCATGATCACCAGCATCATACTGATGACCGCCGACAACAAGCATATCGCGCTCGACTACAAACCGACGAAAACCCTCGGCAAGGCCTTCACCATGCCGCTGCCCCAGCTCGCCGCCGGCGGCTACACGCTGTCCTGGAAGACGGTGGCCAAGGACGGTCACGCCATGCCAGGCGCGGTGAAATTCACCGTGACGGGCAAGTAATTACGTGACGGGGGACGCGCTGTCACTGGCCTTGTTCCCCGTCCGCACGGGCCTCAACCTCTCAGCTTTGCTGGCGATCGGTTTCGCGCTCCATGCCGCCCTCGGCGTCGTGGGGCGCGATGGGTTCGCGCGGCTCCGTTGGCCCGGCTTTCTGGCAGCGGGCCTGGTTGTCATCTTTGCAGGTTTGCGACTGGTGATGCTGAACGCCCAGATGGGCGACGGCACGACCTGGCTCGCTCCCGACCTTTTTGAGCTGAGCTGGGTCGCCCTGGGTTCCTCGACAATGGCGCTGGTCGGGGCATCGCTGGCGCTGACGCTCGGGCTGCTCGCTCGATCGCGCATCGCACTGGCGGCCGGCGCGGTGCTCGCTGCTTCTGGCTTTGCCTTGACCGGCCATACACAGGGGCTGACCGACCCCGGGCTCGCCCCGCCAGCTGTCGCGCTGCACGTGTTGATTGCGGGATTCTGGGTCGCCGCTCCCCTGACGCTCTGGCCTGTCGCGTCGCTTGCCGACGGGCCGTTATTGGCCCGCCTTGAGCGGTTCAGTGGCTTCGCTGTCGCAGCCATACCGCTTCTGGTCGTTCTCGGCGTCT
Organism: Hyphomicrobiaceae bacterium; assembly: GCA_031393505.1. Lineage (GTDB taxonomy): Bacteria > Pseudomonadota > Alphaproteobacteria > Rhizobiales > Hyphomicrobiaceae > JANYHF01. The sequence goes on from JANMVX010000264.1 coordinate 15,755, forward strand.
GGCTGGCCTGGCGGCTCGCTGGCGGCTTTGCGCCGCTCTTCGGTTCAACCTATGGCCGCCTTCTCATTCTCAAGCTGGTGGTCACCCTCGGAGCGATGGGCATCGGCGCGCTGAACAAGCAGGTTGTGACCGGCAAGATGAAAGACACCCCCGCTGTCGGTCGCCATTGGCTAAGAAGAACGCTCGCCATCGAGACGACCCTGTTCGTCGTAGCGATCGTGGCAGTTTCGGCGGCGACGACGATTGGCGCGCCGGGGGAGTAAAGCCTCATCAAATCCTGCGTGAATTTTATCGCTGCCGCGTATTAGAGTGTCAGGGACGGGTTTTTCGGGAGATCGCCATGTCGCAACGCCTTGAACGCCTGCTTGCCCACCTTCGTCGCGCGCCGCTCGACCATGCGCTCGACGATCTTGCTGGCGACGTCGGCCAACGTTTGGCGGAGACCGCGGCGGCCAACACGCAGACGTGGCGTCTGCGCGCACTCGCAGTCCTGCTAGTGGCGATGTCTGGCGTGGCGGCGAGCGCCTCCTCGACGGCGGTTGCCGCGGCCGAGCCTTCACCCCTCGCCGCCTGGTCGAATCTAGCGCCTTCGACGCTGCTGGAGACCCGCGAGTGACGCTTTCAGTCAGGAGCGCTCTGGTCACGATCCTGCTGGCGGTCCTCGCGGGCGCGGGCGGCGTATGGCTGGGCGGGCGGTTTCTGCATCAGGAGGCCGGCGGCGCCCACTCGCTGCACGCCATGGTGCATGAGGAGCTCAAGCTCAGCGCCGACCAGGAGCGCCAGATCGACGGCCTCGAAGCCTCCTTCACTGTTCGCAAGAAGGCGCTCGGGGCTGAGATGCGCAAGGCCAACGCCGAACTGGCCGCCGCCATCCGGGCGAGCGCCGCGGCAGGCCCTGAGGTCGCCGCAGCGGTGCGTCATTTCCATGAAGCCATGGGTGCGTTGCAGACGGAAACCATCGAGCACGTGTTCGCGATGCGGAAGGTGTTGACGCCGGAGCAGCGGACCCGCTTCGACGACAAGATCGCGCAGGCGCTGACTTCCACCGCGGAATGAAACCCGCGGGGGCGAGCGAGAGCGATGCCGTACTCGCGACGCGAGCGGTGAAAGGCGACCGGGCTGCCTTCAACGCCTTCATGCAGCGTCATCAGCAAGCACTCTACCGCTTCATTCGCCACTATGTCGGCGACGCTGACGAAGCCTATGATCTCGTGCAGGAGACGTTCGTCTCGGCCTGGCAGGCGCTCGGACGTTATGACCCCTCGCGGCCGGCGCCGACCTGGCTGCGACGCATCGCGCTCAACAAGTGCCGCGACTGGGGCCGGCGACGCGCCGTACGGCGGTTCTTCTATAGCGCCGTCGACCTCGACACGGCCAAAGCAGCAGCGCTTGCCGCGCCGGGCGATATCGTCGACGAGCCGGCCCTCAGCCGGCTCGATCGGGCCCTCGCCTCGCTCCCGACGCAGCTAAAAGAGCCCCTGCTGCTCACAGCGTTCGAAGGTCTGTCGCATCACGACGCGGGTAAGGCGCTCGGCATCAGCGCAAAAGCCGTCGAAACGCGCGTCTATCGCGCGCGCAAGCTGCTGGGCGAGGCGATGAACATCGATGCCTCTGAGACCGGCGGCAGCGAACCCTAGATCACCGGTTCGTCGCGCGGTTCCGGTAGGGGTTTCTTGGCGAACGGATCGTGGCTGCGCAGCCAGCGTCGGGCGGGTTTCTCGATGACCTCATGCAATCTCTGAGCACGATGGATGGCTCGCGAGGATAAGCTCGGGCGGATGACGCTAGTACCAGGCGCGAAGCCCGATGAGGAAGCTCGTTGTCTCGACCTTCTCGCCGGCGGCCTTCGCAAAATTGGCGGCGCCGCCGAAGCTGCGCACCCACGAGACGCCGATATAGGGCGCGAACTCCCGTCGTATCTCGTAGCGCAGACGCAGGCCCAACTCGGCGTCGGACAGGCCCGAGCCGGTTCCGGTCGCCGCATCGTCCTTGGCGGCGAAGTTGAACTCCGCTCGCGGCTGCAGGGCCAGACGCTGGGTCAGGAGAAAGTCGTAGCTGCCTTCGAGGCGCCCCAAGACCTGACCCTTGTCTGAGATGAAGACAGAGGCGCCGGCGTCGAACTGATAGGGAAGCAGGGATCGCACGCCGAGCGCCAAAAAGGTGCGCGACGGCGTCGGGTTTAAATCGTGCCGGAGACCGACCTGGACGTCCGTATAGGGGCCGACTGCGTGCGAATAGAGCGCCTGCACCTCGGCATCTGCCACCCGGCCCGCGCCGCCCGTTCCCTCGCTCCTGATCACCAGGCGGTCGATGTCGCCTCCCCACCAGCCCTCGCCCTCCCAGCGATAGCCGCCCTCGCCGTTCCGGCTTTGGTACTCAAGAAGGTTCGCCATGATCTTGGATTGCAGCATTCCGCCGTGTTCGCCGTTGAGGATTCCACGCGCACGGTCCATGCCGGCCTTCGGGTAGAAGGCGTCAGCAGGAAAGTCCGTCGGCGCGTCCGGCGGATCGTCGCTCCCTGCGTCGGGCGGGGGGATGCGGTCTCCCGGATCAAGCCCGTCGACCGGGACTGGCGCAACAGCCGTCCTGGCGTCCTGATTATGCGCCTTCGGCGAGGCTTCGGCAGGCTTCGGCGGCGCAGTGGGCGGCGGTGGCGCATGGTCGGCGTGCTGAGCGAAGGCCGGAGCGCTGAGACCACACGACAGGACGGCGAGCGCGATGAGGCGGTTCATGCCGCGCCTCCGGTGAACGGCCGCACCTTGAAGACCTGAAACATCCCGGCATGCATGTGGTAAAGCATATGACAGTGAAAGGCCCAGTCGCCTGGCTCGGCCGTGAAGTCGAACTGCACGATCCCGCCCGGGGCGACGATGACCGTATGCTTGCGCGGCATGTGCCCCGCCGGGGCGTCCTGGGCCAGCTCGAAGAAATGCCCGTGGAGATGGATGGGGTGGGCCATCATGGTGTCATTGACCAGGCTTACGCGAACACGCTCGTCCTTGCGAAAGGCGTAGGGCGCCGGGTGGTCGCTGAATTTCTTGCCGTCAAAGCCCCACACGAATCTTTTCATGTTGCCGGTAAGATGGATTTCAAGCGTGCGGGAAGGAGCGCGGAGGTCGCTATTCGGCTCCAGCGCGACGAGATCCTTGTAGACGAGTACGCGGTGGCCGACGCTGGCGAGCCCCTGACCGGTCTCGGCGGTCCGGTTCGCCGCCATGGGCGCGATGGTCTGCACGCTGGGGCCCATTTTCACCTGGGGCGCGTTCATCCAGTTCCGCGGCGACATGTCCATGCCGATGTCTCTCGTGTCGCCCATGACATCGGAGCCGCGCACGCGAGGCAGGGCCATGCCCGGGACGGGCGCCGCAGCATGATCCGCCGACGCCGCGCCATCGCTCCGCATTGAACTCATGTCCATGCCCATGTCCTTCATGGATGCGAGCGGGCGCTCGCGCAGGGGCGGGACTTCAGCGGTCATGCCGAGCCGGGGGGCGAGCGTTGCGCGCGCCATGCCGGAGCGATCGACGGCTTCTGCAACAAGGGTGAAGGCGCGATCGTCGTCTGGCTCAACGATGACGTCGTAGGTTTCGGCGTTGCCGATCTGGAATTCATCGACGGCGACGGGCCGGACATGCTGGCCGTCGGCGGCGACGATGGTGAGCTTGAGACCGGGAATGCGGACGTTGAAGATCGTCTGCGTCGCGGCGTTGATGAACCGCAGACGAACGCGCTCGCCGGGCTTGAAGACCGCGGTCCAGTTGTCGGTCGGCCCATGGCCGTTGACGAGGTAGGTATAAACCGCCCCGGTGATGTCGGAGATGTCGGTCGGGTCCATCCGCATCTTGGCCCATTCGAGCTGCTCAGCGAGCGTCTGGTCCTTGCCAGCGAGCAGGCCGGCGACGGTCTGCTTCTGATAGTTGAAGACGCCGCCCTCCTGTTTGAGCTTCTGGAAGATGCGGTGCGGATGCATGAAGCTGTAGTCCGACAGCACAATGACGTGCTCGCGATCAAAGGCGATGGGATCGGGGCCGGCAGGATCGATGATGATGGGAGCGTAGTGGCCTTCCTGCTCCTGCAGTCCAGAGTGGCTGTGATACCAGTAGGTGCCCGACTGTTTGACCGGGAATTCGTAGACGAATGTCTGGCCGGGGGCGATTCCGGGAAAAGCGACGCCCGGCACGCCATCCATCTGGAACGGAACGAGGAGGCCATGCCAATGAATCGACGTGTCTTCCTCGAGCGAGTTGGTGACGCTGAGCCGGACTGTCGTGCCTTCCTTGAGCCGGATCAGCGGACCGGGGACCGTTCCGTTGATCGTGACAGCGTGCCCGGCGCGGCCGTCGATGGTGATCGGCGCGTGACCGATGGTGAGCGCGATGTTGGTTCCCGACAGCTCTGCCGGCGCAAGACGCGATCCTGGGGTCTGTGCGAGCGCCCAACGCGGCAGGAGACCGAACGTCGCAGCCGCGCCGCCGACGAGCGCGGTCGTCCGCAAAAAACGACGACGGTCAACAAAGGCAGGGCCGGATTTATCCATGCTAGTCCCAGGGATGGAAGGCTGGCTGCGGCCAACCCGCAGCGTCAGATTAGATACGCAGCTTGTCGCCGGACCCCTCACCGCCCAAAGGCTATCTCAACGGTGACGGGCCGGCGCATGGTTCCGCTCCGCCCCAAAGAACGCTGCTTGTCTTCCGCTGGGCCAAGCTTGCCCGGTCTTTTGGTCAGGAAAAACGCCGCAGGGCTTCGTCCGTCATCCGAGTGACGCACCAGCGGGCATAGGCGCCGGCAAACAACCAGGCGAGCACGCGCCCGACTCTCGATGCTGGATGGTCATAGTTGATGTAAACGCGAAGGCGCTGGCGTGACCCCGCTGGTTCGATTTCGAACCCCATTCGATAGGCGCCGATGACCAGCAGATTTGGCCGTCCACGCGTTTCCCAGGTCTTGCGCACGGGCCTATTGTGTTCGACGACGACTTCTTCGACGAAGAGCTTCAGCCACAGAATATTGCCGTCCATCCGGATGACGGCGCCGACCGCCCGACCCTGTGCTTGGTCAAATTGGTAGGTCATGCGACCGCCCACCATCATGGCGGATGGCTTTTCCATGTGGGCGCCCAGACGGGCCTGATCGTCAAGGCAGTCAAAAAGCGCTTCCGCAGGCGCCGCAACCTCAACGATCGAGTCCGTGGCATGGGCGTAGGTCATTCCGCCTTGTCGGTTCCTGCATGGTGATCCGCATGGTTCTTGTGGCTTCCGTGCCCGTGGAAAAGATGGAGCAGCGGGCATGCCAGCAGAAGTGCGTAGGGAGCCCACCCCAGTGCATGGGCCCAGTGCTCCCTCAGTACGAAGAACGCGGCCACGACCCCCAGCGATACGATGAGAAGCAGCCATTTCCGATCCAGTTTCACGCGCTTACACTCCCGGGTTAGATGCGCGCCACAGAAGGCAAGGCGCCCACCGCCTCGCTGCGGACATGATCTCGCATGAAGTTCCGCGACATCACACATTATACGCGAGCGGGGCGACACCCCCTGCAAATTGATCCATCACAAAAGATCGATGCGTCTCAGACGCCAATGATGGAATGAATGGCGACTGGCGCCTGAATGTTCCTCGCCGTGACCTGTGGTGTAGGAGAGTTAGCCTGGCCGTGAACACATGACCGAACCGATTACCCCCTCCCCCTGCGCCGCCCGATCATACTCACCGGTTGCCGCAACGGTGAGAGATCTCGCGGCAGAATTCAATCGCAGCTGCTTCTGCGTCACGCTGGACAAGGAGGCTCTGGCCGGCGCACTGGCGGAGGCCTCCCGGGACCCAACCTTCTATGAGGCCCACATCAAGGCCCGGCCGCATCTCTTCTCCAATGTCCCTGTGTTCCTGCCGCAGGCGGAGGGTGATGCGATGGTGGCCATCGTTGCGGCCATCGAGCGAACGACCCAGCTCCGTGAGTATCGGGAGGCGGTGCTGAGTTGGGCTCCGGAAGGCGCGGCTCCGGACTTCGGCCCTGCTGGCGCCTTCATGGGGTACGACTTCCATCTCAGCGAGAACGCCCCGCGCCTTATCGAGATCAATACAAACGCCGGAGGCGCCCTTCTCAACGCCTACAGCGCGCGCGCCCAACTTGCCTGCTGCGACATGGTCGAATCTCTCAAGACGGGCACGGCCCTTGGCGACTTCGACAGCAGCGTCGTCGCCATGTTCCAGAGCGAATGGCGTCGCCAACGCGGCGGCGGCCGGCCGCGGACGATCGCCATCCTCGATGATCAACCTGAGCAGCAATATCTCTACCCCGAGTTCCTGCTTATGCAGCGGCTGTTCGCGATGGAGGGGATCGAATCCTTTATCCTTGATCCGAGTTCGCTGTCCTATGACAGCGGGGTCCTGCGGTTTGGCGACAAGCCGATCGACATGATTTACAATCGGCTTGTCGATTTCTCCCTGTCGGGCCCGCGGCACGAAGCCCTACGCACCGCCTATCTCGCTGGCGCAGTGGTGGTGACGCCCAATCCTCACAACCACGCCCTGTTCGCAGACAAGCGAAACCTTACGCTGTTGTCAGACCCGGACACTCTTCGTCGCTGGGCCCTGCCTGCGGATGTCATTGATCAGCTCTTGTCGATCCCGCGGGCTGTCGTGGTCAGAAAGGACAATGCCGACCAGCTTTGGAGCGAGCGCAAGCGGCTGTTCTTCAAGCCCGTCGCCGGCCATGGCGGCAAAGCGGTCTATCGCGGCGACAAGCTTACGCGATCGGTCTGGGCCGAGATCACGTCTTCTGACTACATCGCCCAGAATCTTGCCCCGCCAACCGAGCGCCAGGTGCTGATCGACGGCGCACCTCAACCCCGAAAGCTGGATGTCCGGCTCTACACCTATGCCGGCAAGCTCCTGCTGGCTGCGGCTCGCCTCTACCAGGGCCAGACGACCAACTTTCGCACCGAGGGCGGCGGATTCGCGCCCGTGCATTTTCTCTAACGGCGCCGGTGGAGATTTGCTCTGCGATCGAAACAAGACGCGCGACTGCACCGTCGGCCGCGCCTTCCGCGGCTCGACGGTATGTGAGCATATTGGGCAGTCTTAAAAGAACTCAATGCGCTTCCGATTGCGCCATGGAGCTGATGATCATGAACTGGATACTGCGCAGATCAGTGCGGCATATCCATCTTCATCTTCATCATGGCGGAGTGCTTCTCCTTCATCGCCGAGCAGTCCGGATTTTTCATCATGGCCTCGTGCGACATTTTTTTGCACGACATCATCTTGGTCATGTCGGCTTCCGACACATTCATCTTCTTCATCATGTCGGCGCACCCCTGGTTCTTCATCATGTCGTCGTGCGACATGGACATGCACGAGTGCATCATTCCTCCCTCGGCTCCGGACATTTTCATGTCCGACGCGGGCGGCGGCGCCTGGGCGCAGCCCGCGGCGGCAAGGGCGACCGCTGCGATGCCAAATGCCGCGCGTTTCGAGACGTTCATGTGAGATCTCCTGTAATTCGGGAATGAGGGCCGTCGGTTAGACGCTTCGGGGTTATCCCCTTTCCCTCCAATACGCAGGCCAAGCGAGCGCCCCGGACCCCTTGCCCATTTATTAGCAGCGACGTCCCGAACAAGGCGACACGCAAGGGGCGGCGCGCCGACAGGAGGGGTCAACTCAGAAGCGTGGTGGCGACAGCAATGTTAGCTTCCGTGCAGAACACGAAGATGATCCAGCCGAAGGGGCCGCGGCGATCTCTCGACCTGTCGAGGCCGTCAAGCTCGAATAGTTCAGCCTCGACTGAGCGGTGCAATTGCGCCAGCTCGATGTCCGGCCGGCTAGGCATGATGGCGAAGGGCTCGCGCGGACTAGGGAAATTGTCATCGGCAATCGCAACGATCGCGCCGCGGAGGTGCTCTCCGGTCTTTCAGAGAACGAACGGGTCGTTTTGCACGCAAGCGAGCGCGTAAGGGATGGAGCGAGTATTGCCCGGCGCAAATAACTACAACCTCGGTTGCCGGTCGTTGCCGGATCTATCAGCTGTTTGTCTCGCGAGCAGCTTTGGGAGGCCGAGACTCAAGAAGACGCTGAATGCGGCCAGTCCGCTTACGAGCAGGAATGAGGCGTTTGATAGCCACGTCACATTGAACAGAACGCCGCCGGCTGCCGATCCAACCGCCGCGCCCAGACTGGCCGCAGCTGTTTGTTTGCCCAGCTCTGCTCCCTGGGCCTTACCAGCCTTATTCGAGATCCAATATGTCACGATCGGCGATAGGATGCCGGCGCTCGCCGCCACCGCTCCAACGACGCCGAGCATCAGAAAGAAGTCGGACGCATAAGGCACAAGGAACAATCCGAACGCCAATACGGCGAACGCCGGAGCGATCAGCCAGCGCGTTGATTCAGGCTTCACCCATGGCGAGAAGACAACGGCCTGCACGATCAACATCACCAGGCTGCACTCAGTGAACATCGCCGCGATTTCGTACTGGGTCAGGCCGAGCTGCTGTTTTCCGCGCAGCGCCAGCCCAACCTCGAACACGCCTATTCCGGCCGAGACAACGAACGCCAGCGCGAGCAGTCTCGAGACAAGCCAGGGCGCGGGCCGCGAAGCAGGTTGACCGCGCTTCGCGACCGCATCCTCCGGCTTGGCGTTCGGGACAGTCATTGCGACGGCGAGCGCGACAGAGAATGCCAGCGCTGCGGTTCCCGCCAGTGGCACGCTCAGAGAGCCGGCAGCCTTGTCGATGGGCAGCATGTCGGCTGCGACCCGTCCAACGAAGACGCCCAGCATCGGTCCAAGTAGAAAGCCACTAATTCCGGCCAAACTCACAAAAGTCAGGCGGCGCGCTCGCGCCTCGTCCGTTGCAGCGAGGTCCCCGACCGTCGCGAGCGCAACCGGCGTAACCGCGGCAGCAAAGATTCCGCTCAGCAGGCGTTCCGCATAGACCCCAATCAAGCTGTCTATGAAGGCGAAGGTCAGCATGGTCGCGCCAAACCCAATCAGCCCGACCAGCAGGATGATGCGGCGCCCCAATCTATCTGACAGGCGCCCCCAGACCGGGGCGAACAGAAAAAGCGATAACATGTAGAGGCCGGTCAGCAGTCCTGTCGAGCGGGAGACTTGCCGGACGTCGCCGCCTGTTCCAAGCAGTCGCTCGATCAGGAATGGAAGCAGCGGCAGGACGACCCCAAACCCGATCGATACCGTAAAGACCGACAGCATCAGGACAGCCATCGTGCTGGCCGGAACGCCGCTCGACCGATGGCCCCACGTCAAGGCTTCGCCATAGCGATGCCGGGCGGGGAAATCGGCGCGGGTGTTGACGCGGCCACGCTCTGACGACGAATGCCGGAGAGCTTGGTTCGCTTGAGCATGAGGGCGTTGATAGCGACGAGCGCCGAGCTGCCCGACATGGCAAGAGCGGCGATGCTGGGTCCAAGCAGGAAGGGATAAAGAACGCCTGCCGCCAGGGGAAAAGCGATGACGTTGTAGCCAACCGCCCACCAGAGGTTCTGATGCATCTTGCGCAGCGTTGCGCGCGATAGTTCGATCGCGCCGACAACGTCGAAGGGATCACTCTTCATCAGGACAATGTCGGCGCTCTCCATCGCGACATCGGTGCCGGCGCCGATGGCAAAACCGACATCGGCCTGGGTCAGAGCCGGCGCGTCATTGACGCCATCGCCGACCATGCCGACCTTTTTGCCTTGCGCCTGGAGTTCCTTGACTTTGCCGGCCTTGTCGCCGGGCAACACGTTGGCGAAGACGATATCGATACCGAGGGTCTTGGCGATGCGGTCAGCTGTGCCTTGGTTATCTCCGGTGAGCATGGCGACCTCGACGCCACGCTCACGCAAGGCCCTGATCGCATCGATCGCGGTCGGCCTCACGGCATCCGCGATGGCGATCAGGCCTACGAGCTTGCCGCCCATGGCGAGGTGGACGACGGTTCGTCCCGCGCCCTGCAATTCCTCGGATCTTGCTCCTAACTCGCCAAGGTCGATCCTGTTCTCCGTCATGAGGCGCTTGTTGCCCAGATAGGCCGTTTTGCCGTCGATATCGGCTTGAGCGCCTTTGCCTTCGAGGTTCTTGAACCCGGTCGCCTTGGACGTCTTCACGTCGGCGGCTCGGCGTAGGATCGCCTGCGCCAACGGATGATCTGATCCCGCGTCTACGGCCGCAGCCGCCCCCAGCAACAGATCTTCGGAAGCGCCGGCAGCCATAACCAGGTCCACCACTTCGGGTTGTCCCATCGTCAGCGTGCCGGTCTTGTCAAAAATGATCACGTCGAGCTTTGTTGCATCCTCAAGAGCCGAAGCGTTCTTGAACAAGATGCCGTTCATTGCCCCAAGTCCGGTTCCGACCATGATTGCCATCGGGGTCGCCAGCCCAAGCGCATCCGGGCACGCGATCACAAAAACGGTGATCGTGAGGCTGAGCGCGAACAGCACGGACTGACCGAGCAACCAATACCAGACGACAAAGGTGAGCACGCCGACCACGACCGCAGCCAAGACCAGCCATTGCGACGCGCGATCCGCCAGGAGCTGGGCGGGAGCTTTCGAGTTCTGGGCTTCCTGAACCAGCTTGACGATCTGGGCGAGCGCGGTGTCCGCGCCGACCTTGGTGGCGCGATACTGAAATGCGCCGCTCTTGTTGAGGGTCGCGCCGATCACGCCGTCGCCGACCTTCTTGGCGACCGGCATCGACTCGCCCGTCAACATCGACTCGTCGACCAGCGAGGCGCCTTCCAACACGGTTCCATCGACCGGAATCTTGTTTCCCGGCCTGATCACGACTGTGTCCCCGGCGATGATCTCGGCCGTCGGCACCTCCAGCTCCTTTCCGTCACGCAAGACATTTGCCTTGGGCGGCGCAAGATCCATCAGCGCCCGAATGGCTTCGGAGGCGCCTGCCCTCGCGCGCATTTCGAGCCAATGTCCGAGCAGGATGAAGACCAGCAGGATTGCCGACGCTTCGTAGAATTGTTGGCCGCCATAGAGGAAGGTGGATCCAACGCTGAACAGATATCCTGCGCCGACGCTGAGCACGACCAGCACGGCCATGTTCGCGACGCCGCTCCGGAGCGCACGATAGGCTGCAACGACGAACGGCCAGACCGGGTATAGGATCGCACCGCTGGCCAGCACGAACAGGACGAGATCGAGCCGCAGGCCGAACGGCGGCGCGACACGAATGAAATCCATACCCATCGGGGACAGGAGAAATATCGGCAGACTGAAGGCGAGTGCGATCCAGAACCGGTTACGCATATCGCGAACCATCGCCTGCATGTCCTTGCCGGCGCCATGTCCCATCTCATGGGCCATGCCATCATGACCGCTCTCGCCGTGGCGCTCGGCAAGCTTGGGCGGTTGGACAGGAGTAGCGCCTGCATGTCCGGCGTGCTCGCCGCCGGCTGATGCGTCATGCGGACAGAGATGCGTTGGGAGCGCTACGCCTCGGCAATGAAATCCGCAGGAGCTCACCGCTTCGCGCAACTCAGCGCGCGAGATCTTTGTCGAATCATAAGTGATCGTGACGGCGCCGGAGACAAAGTTCGAACGCGCGCTCGCGACCCCGTCGACGCCGGTCAAGCTTCGCTCGATCACCAGGGGATCGAGCGGTGTTACAAGATCGTCGATCTCAAAGGTCTCAGTTTTCATTCGGGCTCCTCCGGAGCGAACGAAAGCCCGTCACCCCGATACCGCAAGAAGAGTTGATCTCGTGGCGCGATCCCGAACGAGCATCTCGGGTGCACGGCTCCGTCCGATCGGTCAAAACGAGCTCCGCCATCCGTCAGAGTGCGCCTTGTACTACGCGCCCCGGACAAACTCCCCCGACTAAAAAGCGGATTTCCCGGCAGACTGGATGGGCAGATCAACATCGGCGCAAACGTTCGTGGGCGAACTGGGGTGGGCTTGGGTGGCCACAACGGTAGGATTGTCCAGCATCGGCCTTCACGGGCTAAGGACCCAGTTCGTGATCGAGACTGGCTTAGCCCCGCTGGTCTCGCTCCTGGCCGCCACCCCGTCGGTGTACAAGCCGGGAGACGGGACGCGGTATCGAGCACACAAGCCGCACGAGCAGCTCGAACTGCCCTGACCGACAAATACAGTCGTCGTCGCTCGGCCGCGATCGGCGCCTCGCTCAAGAACCGCAAATTCCTCGAATGAAGCGCTTCCAACTCGAAGTCGACTGGAAATCGATCCCTTCCCGCGGCTCGATTCGTCATTCAGGTCCTTGCTGGTGAGGAGCCGCTAGACCATCGCTCGCGGCGAGTCGGCAAGCCCTTCGAGAGGGAGGCGCGCCGGCACATCAAGCCGCGCCGCGCCGATCCGGTTGTCGGCCATCCCGTAGTAGACGTCGAAACGATCCGACGCGCCGAGATCGTCGCGGCGATCGATGCCGGTGGGGAAAACGACGTTGGCGACGCTCCCCTCACGTTCCTGGGGCGATTCAGGGGTCAGCACAGGTTCGGGTGAGCGATAGAGGACAGTCTGAGGGAACTGCTCTGAAAGGACCAGTACGCCGGCCGAATAGCAAAGCGCGCCGGCCAACCCGGACGGCGCCGAAAGCGCACTGACGCCGTGGTAGACAGTCAACCAACCGTGCCGGGTCAGAATGGGCGGGGTTCCGCCGCCGATTTTGAGCCGCTCCCAGGCAGCCACAGGGGTCGCCAGTCTCTGATGCGAACCAAAATGGCGGAGATGGAATGGCTCGCAATCCGCCATGGCGGTTGAGCAATAAGAAATCCAGATGCTCTCGCGTTGGAGGTCCACGATACGGCACGCCGCGTGACACGCCGTTTCTTCTGGGCGAGTTCCAGGAAAGAGCGGGCGCTGCAAGATCGCCATCGAGAGCTGTCCTGACAGGTCTGGAATGGCGACCGGGAATACGCTGGCGTCCTTGTTATCCACGCCCTCGAAGTCAATTCCCTTGTATGAACGGAAGGTCGCCAATCCCAGGCGCCGCCAGTGGAACAGGTCTTCGGAGATTGCGAGAGCAATCCGAGGGCCGTTCGGCGAAAGCGCGGTATAGGTCATGACATAGCATCGAAGCGGTTCGACGAACGTGATGCGCGGATCCTCACAACCGCCCCCGCCATCGGGTCGACGCTCATAGTCCGCTTCAGGCTCGAGTGCGATGCCAAGTCGCTCAGCGCCGATCGGATCGCCGGCTGCATCGAACACGACGCGCGCTATTCCGATCCGAGAGTAGTTGCCCCGCGCCACGAGTCGCGGGAATAGGTAGAGCTGACCGTCAGGGCCCCGCACGGCGGCTGGGTTGAGAACGCCTTCAGCCTCCAAAGAATTGCCTGGCTGAGGCTCCATCACCAGCCCAAGGCGTCGCAACTGAAAATCACTCATTTGTTGCAACCTGACCAATCCACCGCCAGAGGGGCCGCGCCGTTTTCAGACCGACCAACAAGAACGGCGTCGGGCCTGTGAAGATCATCGAGGTGTGGGATCGCGGACCAGTGCAATGCGATGCGCCCGGAGGCTATCACTGCCAATGCCCAGCGAGGCGTTGGTTTGGGCGATTGAGGCAGCCGCGTCTCGTTCGCGGCCGTCAAGCGCCCGGATCGCATCAATCGTTTCGGGAATTACGATCGCCTGGTTGTCGACCATGTAGGCAAAGAACACCTCTTCGCCCTGCACGGTCAGCATGTCTTCCCAGATCGCCACCTCGTAGAGATCGCCGCGGGGGCGCCCAAGATCGGCCATCCATTCCTTCACGAGGTTGATTGCGTCCAGCCCTTCGTCCATCCTGACCAGGATCAGGCGCGAGGAAGCATGCAACGCCTTCAGGACCTCGGCTTTTGATGCGGCGCGCGTCATCTGCACCGACCAATAGTGCACATGGCCAAGCGTCTCAGGGACTTTCACCGCCATGGTGACGACATCAAGATCGGGATCGACCGTCTTGGCGTCTGGGCCTTGGTGACTTGGAATTTCCGGCTCGGGCGCCAACGTGTTCATGATGCCACCGAGATGGGACTCGCCCGGATCGGTCGCTCGTCGCAGCAGCGTGCCGCGCGCCCTCTTCAGCAGCCCTGCCCGCTTGAGAGCTCCAAGAGTGCGGACGATCGAAGTCGTATTGCAGGACACCACCCGGGTGCTCGCACGCCCGATAGCGCCGGCGTAGGACGCCTCCGCCACGAAGGAGTGGCCGGTCGCCTCGTGCTTTTCCCCACCTTGGAGGACGAATTTCCTATCGGCGCGGCGGTAAGCCTCAATATTGACGGCAGCCACTTTTTTCGGCGTGCAGTCAACGACGACGTTCGCGCCCGCAAGGAGGTCTGACAGTTCACCGCTGACCTCCAAGCCGGCGTCGCGCATGGCTGTTGCGTGTTCGGCCGTCGCACCGAAGAGCCGGAAGCCCCGCTGAAGCGCCACGCGGGCGCGCCAATCCACGGTGATATCCGCGACCCCGACCAGGTCCATGTCGCTTTGACGAGCAACGGCATCCGCCACGCGCTTTCCAATCACGCCATATCCATTGACGGCGACGCGTATTTTTCCGGGCGCTTCGATTGCCTACTCCTACTGGAAGGCCGGCGAAAAAGCGCCGAACCGGAGCATGAACGCCGGGCTGCTTGACCGCGTTCCCCGCGTTCGTTGATCCTGACTGCCCCCAATACGCCCGGAATCTCAGGGGAGGCGCTCTACGAGACGTACTTGTTGGAGGACAAGGCGGCAGGCTCGAAGCATGAAAGTCGCGATATTCGAAACCGAACAGCGGGAACAGGAGGCGCATCTCCGGCTCCAGCCAAAGCATCAAGTGTCCTAAACTGCCGCCACATTGAACACGGGGACGGCGCGCGAGCACGCAGAAGCCGAGGTGTTGAGCCCATTTGTCTATTCAATGCGACGTTGAACGCTGCGGTCCTCGGGCAATTCCCCGATCTCAAGCTCATTGCGACCCGATTACCCGCTACGACCACATTGACCTGAGATGCGGCTAAGCAAACGAGGCTTACATGTGATGCACGGGCCGGATCGAAAGAAGGAGACAGTCATGGGCAAACGCCGCGAAGAAGTGTCCCCAGCCCACGACGAGCACTACCGAACGAACCTGCGCAGCCTACAGGTGGAACTCGTCAAGCTTCAACGGCACCTGATCAAGTTCGATCACCGTCTTCTGATCATCCTTGAAGGACGCGATGGGGCAGGCAAGGATGGCGTGATAAAGCGCATCGTGCAGCACCTCAGCCCGCGCGAAACCCGTGTCGTCGCCCTCGGCAAGCCTTCGGATCACGATGCGCGCTCCTGGTATTTCCAGAGGTTCACGTCCTACCTGCCCTCGAACCAGGAAATGGTCCTGATGAACCGCAGCTGGTACAATCGCGCCGGCGTAGAGCGGGTGATGGAGTTCTGCACCGAGGCCGAATACCAGGCGTTTATGGTCACGGTGCTGCCGTTCGAGCATATGCTCGTGAAGTCCGGCATCCAGATTCTGAAATACTATCTGGACATCTCGAAGGGCGAACAGCGACGACGTCTCCAGGCGCGCCGGCGCGATCCGCTCAAGCAATGGAAGATCAGCCCGATCGACAGCGTCGCACTCAAGCACTGGGAAGCCTATAGTGTAGCCCGCAATGAGATGCTGGAGCGGACCCACAACGAGATCACGCCTTGGTTCATCGTCCGGGCGGATGACAAGAAGAGCGCCCGCCTGAACCTTATCCGGCATGTTCTCTCGCGCGTTGACTGCCCAGATGGCGACAAGCACGCCGCTCGACCCGACGAAGGCGTTGTCTTCGCCTATGATCCCCAGCACTTGCAGAGCGGCGTGATCGCGCCTTAGTGGGAATGTGCTCTCGGAACGATGTTGGGCGGGATGTCGGCCATTTCAGGCTCCCGAACGGGGTTGCACTGGTATTACGCGCGGAACCAACTGTTCCCCGACAGCTGCAAGCATTTGGTCAGCGGACGACCCGAGCGTTACCTCCTTACTGCGAGCAACATCGCGATGTTGGCGGCAGCCTCAGGGCGGCCGGACACTTGGCAAGGAATTTTGGCATGCCGGCGCGGCAGTTGACTATCAGTCCGATGTCAGTTGATGCGCGAGCATTTCCCTGGCCCGGTGGACTCGATACTCGACGGACTTTACCGAGCAGCCAAGTATTGTGCTTGCCGCAGCTTGCGACATTCCATCGACAGCGGTCAGCATCAGCGCTTCCCTGAGGTGGGGCGGCAGAGTGGCCACCGCGCTTGCCAGGTTGGCGAGGTTGTCACGGACGATAAGATCATCCTCGGGTGACAACGCCTCGTCTCGGACCAGTTCAGCCGCACCGGGCGGGCATGATCCCAGAAGCCGGTGGCGAACTGCCGCGCGACGAGCGCGATCACGGCACTTGTTCAGCGCGATAGAGCGCAGCCATACGCCGAATGAGCGGTCCGGATCAAAGCGGCCGATCGCCCGCCAGGCCGACACAAATGCCTCCTGGACGACGTCGCAGGCTCCTTCTGCGTCGGGAATGCGTCGCCGCACGAATCGATAGAGTTGATCCTTGTGGGCCGTCATCAGAGCGGAGAACGCAGCCCGATCTCCATCGGCAGCCCTTCGCGCCAGGTCGTCGACGCCGCCTTCCAAGACGATGCGTCGGAGCGGCGAATCCAGGGGTTTGAATGCGTCAATCGCGCGGGTCGAGTGCATGGCTGCCCAGTCCAACGGTTCTATCGTGAGGCTAGCCAGGGCCCGGGTTGCTCGACTTGACTGGGATCAAGAACGCTCCGCGAGCCGATAAGTTCATCGTGGATTTAGCTGGCCTTGCCTGACGTGAGCAGCAATGTATGAAACGCTCCAAGGGCAAGGGCCGCTAGCGCGTATAGCTGGTGAGAAATGGCTACCATCGCAGCCTGGGAGAATGTCTCGTGAAGGACCTCGACCGTCGCCTGGCGGCTCTCGGCGATCTTGGGTCCCGACCGGACTTGAGCGGCCTCGAAAGCGCCGTCTGGGCAGACGTCGATGCTCGCGCTCTTCGGCCAATGCCAACCCGCTTCGCGGTCATGCTGTTTGTTCTTACTGCGCTGGCTGCATCTGGCGCGGGCGCGACCGCGGCCGCAGCAAAAGTCCGATCTCCGCAGTCCGTTTTCGCGATTCACCCGGCGACCGCGCCTTCCACCCTCCTTGGCGGATGATGGCTGTGTCACCGGTCTGGCGAACGGTGCTTATTACCGCGGTCGTCGCGCTCTTGGCCGGCACGATTGGCGTTTACGGCGGACTTGTCTTTTTTGGAGCATCAAACCACGAGGGGCACAGCTCGCTCGACGCGATCTTGCATCGCGAGATCGGCCTGAGCGCGGACCAGGATCACCAGATTAGCGAGATTGAGGCGAGCTATGCCGCCCGCAAGCGTTCGCTTGAAGCCGAGATGCGTTCGGCGACGCGCGAGATCGCCGATGCGGTCGTGGAGGACAAGACATACAGCGAACGGGTTCGGCGCGGAATAACTGCCTTCCACATGGCTATGGGCAAGCTTCAGGAGGAGACAATCCTACACGTGTTCGAAATGCGGGCTGTCCTTACACCGGCTCAACAGAGCAAGTTCGACCAAATCGTGCGCGCCACCCTTTTGCAGTCGGCAACCGACGCAGAATCCGACTGACCGTCTGAGGCCTTTCGGAGGGATCCAGTCAGAACTCAATTAACACTTCGATAGATTTGAGAGACTGCACTCTGAATATGCCAGTCATCTCCGGGTCATGCGCCTTATGCTTTCGTTCAGATGGTCCCCTCGGCAAAGGGGTTTTGAAATCTGAGGAGTTCGGACATGAAACGGCTATTGGGTGCGCTACTGGCTTCCGCAGCGATGGCGGGCGTGATCGCTCCGGCTGCGAGCGCACATGAACGTGGCCAGTATGGACGCCAGAGCGACTGGGAAGATCGCGATGACAGCGCCTACCCGCGCTTCCACGAAGAGCTCGACCACCTCTACGAAGGCGTCGATCATCGTCTGTCGGATGGCTCAATCGATCGGCGCGATGCGCGCCGCTTCTATCGCGCGATCGACCAACTGCGAGAATACGTCAACGACTGTCGCGGCCGCCGCGGATATCTGAATCGCTGGCAGGTTCAAGACATTCAGAACCGGCTCGATCGGCTGCACGAGGTCATGCACGAGGTCCATGATGAGGGACACCAAGCCCAAGACTACGGGTACTACCAATACCAGCATTGAGATCGAGGCGCGGCGCTCCGGCCAGAAGCAGGCTTCAGCAGCGAAGCTGGATGAAGCGCGCGACTGACCGGAGACCCGCCGGCAAACTGCTTTTTGAACCAAGAGGCTTCCCATGAAACTTCGCACATTCTCGATCGCAATCCTGGCGTCGATGCTCGTGGCATCGGCGACGGCCCCCGGCGCCTTCGCACACACTCACGTTAGCAAGACGAGCATTGCCGAAAACGCGAAGCTCGCCGCCTCGCCGCCCGACTTCACGGTGACGTTCGAAGGCAAGACCAAACTGGCCAGCATCGCCCTGACGGATGCAGCCGGCAAAGTCGTTCCGCTGGCCTACAAGCCTCCTCCAGCCAAGGCCGCGTCGTTCAAGATACCGCTGCCGACGCTTTCCCCCGGCTTATATAGGCTGATGTGGCGGACCATTGGCGCTGACGCGCATGCGATGTCCGGCATGGTGCATTTCACCGTCGCCCACAGCTGACGCCGCGTGTGGCCCGATGCGCTCCTGCCCTGGCTGTTTGCCCCGCCGGTTGGGCTAAACGCCACAAGAGCAGTTCCCCTCCCGACCAGCGTGAGGATAAGGGTCGCGTGAGTCGACCTGCCCATCGGCCGCTGATCTGGAGCAACACCGTGCAACCGACACAACGGCGAATTCGTGACGAGGTGCTGTCGCGCGCATCGCGCCAGCCGCTGATCATGGGCATCCTGAACGTCACACCGGACTCTTTTTTTCCGATGGCGGTCGATATGCCGACCCGAAAGCTGCTGTGGCCGGCGCCCTCCAGCTGTCGTCGGACGGCGCCGATATTCTGGATGTGGGCGGTGAGTCGACCCGGCCAGGCGCCTGCGCCGTTTCCGAGATCGACGAGCTGGTGCGCGTGGAAAGCGTCATCGCCGCCATCTGTGCGACTACGGACATTCCTGTCTCGATCGACACCTACAAAGCGGCCGTGGCGCGGACCGCCGCCGAACAAGGGGCTGTGATCATCAATGACATCTGGGGCCTGACGCGCGATCCCGAGATGGCGCAGGCTGTTGCGGATAGCGGCTGCGCAGCGGTTGTGACCTACAATCGCGGCTCAACGGACAGCACGATCAATCTCGTAGATGATATGAAGGCTTTCTTCGACCGCGCGATGATGATCGCGAAATCCGCAAATATACCGCGCCATCATCTGATCCTCGATCCGGCCCTTGGCTTCAGCAAGACCTACGAACAGAATCTCGAGGCGCTCGCGCGCCTCGATGTGCTGCAGGACTATCGACTGCCCATACTGGTGGGCGCCTCGCGCAAATCGTTCATCGGCCGCGTTCTGGACAAGCCGGTCGACGGGCGGCTTATCGGCACGCTCGCCGCCAACCTGGCCGCGCTGGCCGCCGGCGCGTCCATCGTGCGCGTCCACGATGTCGCCGAGCATCGTGAGGCGCTCACTGTTCTCAGCGCGATCGGAGGCCGAACATGACGACCCGGGTTTTTGTGACCAATCTGTGCATCTTCGGGTTCCATGGGGTCGCCAAGGCGGAGCAATCACTCGGACAGAAATTCTTCATCGACATCGACTGTTTCGTGACGCGACCAGAGACGGCCGGCGACCAGATGGCGGAGACCGTCTGCTACGGGGCGCTGTGCGATCTGGCCGAACGCCTGTCGGCGAGGACCACATTCAATCTCATCGAAACCTTCGCCAGCCGGCTCGTCGATGCGGTCCTTGCGGAATTCCCGTTGGTGCAGTCCGTGCGCGTTCAGGTCCGCAAGCCATCCGCACCGATCCGTCAAGCGGTCGATCATGTCGGGGTCGAGGTGGAAAGGCGCCGAGCATGATTGAGGTCGCGATCGGCCTCGGGTCGAATCTCGGCGATCGCTGTAGAAACATCATCGCGGCGCTGAAAGCGTTGGACGCTGATCCAGCCATCGAGCTGACAAAGGTATCGAGCCTCTATTCCACCCCGCCCTGGGGCGGCACGGACCAGCCCGCCTTCCTCAATGCCGCCGCGCTGCTGATGACGTCGCTTTCGCGGGAGGCCCTGCTTGAGACGTGCCAAAGCGTCGCCGCCGGTGATCCGCAGTCCCTCATTCTGAACTAGAAAATTCCGCGCCATTTTCCCTGGCTGGGAGGAGCGGAAGGCGATGAAGGCATCGAAGTTTTCGGACGCACAGAAGGCGTTCGTTATCCGGCAGGGCGATGACGAACCGCCCGGAAGAGCTCTGAATCGTTCCCGCAGCGTAGCCGATTGGCCCGTGGGGTGATCACATCTTTCTGCCAATCAACCGATAGTATGCTCCAAAAAAAGGGAGTGCAAATCGCAGCATCGTGGAAGTGCAAAGCCGATTATATTGCCGCGCAAGGAAGGCTTTCAGTTCGGGAAATAGCGCTATGTCTTCGTCGGATATAGCGGGAAACACCACTTCAACTGAGATTTCCGGGTGCGGCGCAAACAGACTCAGCGCCTCCTTGCAGCTCAGCAACCGCGTAAATCTGTAATCCTGATCTGAGACCAATTTAACCCAGCCCTGTTGCAGGCGGATCGGCAGGTAACCCACACCCCAAACCCCCACATGGGGTTCCGGCGAAAAGCTAAATCGGTTGGGAGTCGAAATGCCGAAGTTGCCCTCGCGCGTTAAGATCCGGGCGATTTCATCGCAATATGCCTTCTGACTTCCCACGTGCTCGATCACGTCCAGCGACAATACAGAACACGTCGAACCTGAACGCACAGGAAGCTTTTCCGCCATCGCGGCTGCGAGATGGACTGGGCGGCCGTTCGCGCGTGCAAGATGCTTTGCAATAACCAGCCATTCCAGCGATATATCGACGCCCGCGATGGCTATGCCTCGTCTCGCACAAGCAGCCAGAAGCTGGCCGGCCCCGCATCCGATCTCGAGCGCCGGGCTCACGAGCAGCGGAGTCATCCAAGTCTGAATTTGCGCGGAGCACTTGTCGACTCCAGCGATCACTTGGCGAGCTCGGTAAGCTGATTTTTCATCCGAGAAATGTCTTGAATGGCGGAATACTTGTACAATCGCCGATTCCAGTCCGAATTCTCTAATATGCGCCTCCGTTATAACGGCCCGTGCTCGGTCTTGGGCAAAGTCAATCCAAGCCGGCCCGGCCAGGCGCAAATCCGGAATATCCGCGAATACAGGAAAAGTCTTGACGCAGCCTTGGCAGGAGAGGCTATCGGCGCCCGCCACCAGGGATCCGTGACAGGCTGGGCAACACCAAGGCGCCTCCCCAATCGCTATCGCTGTACATGTGTCACCAGCTAGCTCAGTTTCAGATAACATCTCAACAGCGCCTATTATTGACCGATAAGATCGATTTCGGCGCCCGGTCGGCGGAATCTTAAACGCTCAGCACCAACTCAAGTGTTTTCAGATAGTCCACTGCGTTGCAGGGAGCCCATACGCCACTCTACGGCCTGCCCGGGTTAACATCCAACATTTTTGACGGCGCGCGCTGAAAAGGGAGACGGGCCCCAGCGTCCCAACGACCGCCTGCCCAGACCCGGGCTGGGACGGGCCTTGAATTTCAGTGCGCGCACGCGAATCAAATACGGGGATGGAGCCGCAATCCCCCAGGCCAGCGACTAATAAAGCCTGACCAGCACCTCGATCGCTGCTCCGCATTGTCTGCTGCGCGGCGACAATTTGCATAGTCTTCCGACTTCACGGCGCGCTTGACGCGCTGACCGAGATGCTGGCGCGGGAAGTCCGCCTTGGGCGGCACGAGCTGGACCCGCGGTTTCAATCTCGGTTACGATCTCGATGCAGTGGCGCCTCTCCTCTACCATCTTCGCGGCCCCTTGACCTACCCTTCGACACAGTGACCTACCCTTCGACACAGTTTGGCGCCTTCGCCGTCTGCATCAAAAATTCAGCATTCACATATCTCCCCCAATGCCCCTCCCGCCTAACCGTGCGCACTCAGAACCGGAGCGGCAGAAACAAAAAAATCGGCGAACGCGTCGTCAAATGTGATCACCGCGCAGCGGTCAGGCAGGTTCAGGCGGCCCGCTCTCCACTCGACCAAATCAGCAAGCGTTACAACCTGGTAGCCGCAATAACCCAACGCCGAGATCTGCATTTCGAACGTGTTGGAAGAAATACACGTGGGTCCAGGTTCGGGCGAAATCGAATGATACATCAACACCTGAACGCAAAACCGTTTACCGAGGCTTTTCTGTTCCGCTCGCATCCTCGCCCCCTCCCGGTATCTCGCTTAGCTGACCATCGGCATACGCAAAGAAAGCCCGATTGGGGAATATCGCGTGAAGCCTGCCGCGATAACCAGGCAAATCGTTTGCATACGTGACGGGCTCGTCTCCGACGACGAGCCCATTCTGGAGAAGATCAGATGGAACCGTAGGACGTATTTTTCCTACGTCGCTTCCGACCAGCACAACCGCGTTCTTAAGGCCCATGCCATCGACCACTCGGTACATGCCTTCGCGCTCAACCACGACCTGATGTTCAAGAAGCGATCGCGGAATGCCGTATCCCAGCACGAACGCAAAATGGACGAGCACGGCCGCTGCAGCCCAGCTCGCAACTTTTTGCCGTGCGTCCTGAAACAGGCCGACATCGAGACCCTTGCACACGGTCAGCACGATGAATGGCCAAGCTTCGAAATAATAGCGGGGGCCGTAATGGGGGCCGGAATCGCCCCCGTAAAAAATGAACGCGACAAGTGTCGCCGGCGCAATCCAGTCTGCCAGTTCCAGCCGGCCACGTTTTAGCAGAATTAGAAACGCCGCCGCCCAGCCTGCGGGCAGCAACGGTGACGACCAGAAAGCAAGCAGGGCCAGCCGCCTGACGGTCTCCATCATGAACTTGCCGTTGGGCGCGCCGAGCGGTTCGCCGCCAGGATGAAGCCAGGCGGCCGTCATTACAAACGGGCTACCTGTCACCGCGGCATTGTAGAAAAGCAGCGCTGCGAGAAACGGAAGTCCGCCCAGCACGATCAACAGGCCCCCCGCCTTCCGGCCAGGGGTCAGCACCAGCGAAATCGCAATTGGTATCGCGAAAATCAAAGCGTTGAAGGGACGCGTGAGGCCGAGGAAGCCGAGACACACACCGGCAAGAACTGCATCCGGCCACTGGCCCCGCTTCAGATGACGGGTCGCGAAAAGGACGGAAGCTACGCCCGACAGCGCCGCCACGCCGTGACTGAAGTACGAAGCATAGTTGAAGATGAAGAACGTGCTGCATGCGAGCATGAGCAGCGCCACCCATGCGGCTCGCGGGCTCATCTGGTCGCGTGCGAGCAAGAAGAGGCCAAGCACCGTACCCGCAGCGAGGAGCGGGTTGACGAGCCATAACGGCACACCGAAAAACGCAAACGGCGTCAGGGCAATCGGCCAGCCTGGCGTGTACTGGCTGATCCAAATGCCGTTTTTGTCCAAGAAGCGCGGCATGCGGAAAACTTCCGGAAGCGGCGGCGCGTCTACCCATAAGCGACCAGACGCATATGTCTTTGCCTGAAGGATATAGGCGTACTCGTCGTTGGAATTTGGAAACCGATCCAAGACCCAGCAAGCCACCGCTATAGCGGCGAGAGATGACGCTGCGGCGATCCCAAATACCGCCGCCCTCGGATGCCTGCGCGCTGGCGCTCCGATTATGTCGATAAGAGTAAGGACGCCTTGACGGTCGAAACCGATCAACGCGGCGGTCGCGACAGGCAGAGCAAACGCGGCGCCGAATATCACCCAGGACGCGATACCCGCCTTTGTCCAGCCTTCATAGTTGTTCAGAAAAACCGTGTAGAATAGCAATGCCAGAATGAGACTTAACATGGCTAGGACGGCGGCCGGGCGTATGACAGGCATCAGTGTCCCCGGCAACCGATCTCCTTGGTTGTTATCCATCCTACGGCTCCCGACATTCACCCCAAGTCATTTTGGCTCGGCTTGTGCATGCAGCTCATCAACTGGGTTGTTGGTTGCATGAAATAGGCCTTTGAACCGCCCCGGTTCAATAGTATCTGCGCGCGCCGATAGCCGAAGCGCACGCGCGTCTGATAGATCTCCTTGATTCTGGTTTCAACCTTGGCCTGAGCGGGCCGACGAGATTTATAGCGGAAACGGGTCGGATCGAGTTGCAGCGCCCGGCATCCACTGCGTTGCGGCACCTTCCACTTGCTCATCATCGAGTCAGCGAGATTGCGCTTGCATGCAGGCCTCAGTACTTTCGCTTGATGACGCCTTGAAGAATGACCCGGTCGAGCGAGAGGATACCGACGATCCGCTTCAGCCGGCCCGTCGAGTTTGCGTCGCGTTTTGTCCGCGGGTTAGACGCGCCTCCTGTCCCTCTTGGACCACAGGCTCAGAGCTCTAAGAGTGAGCACCGCTGCAACCACCGTAGCGAAAGCCACAACAAACCGCGCGTCTCGCTTTTCGAGCAATTGAAAGATGACCGAGTGGGCCACAATAATCGCGCCGCCCAAATAAGCCGTTCGCTGGAGCGATTTCCATCGATCCATTCCCAAGCGTCGCATCGACGCATCGTTCGAGACCGCAAGGAGAATGGCGATGATGACCGCCGCCGCCGCACCCAAATAGTTAGTGAGTCCAAATGCATCGTATCGAATTGGAACCGCGCCTGCTTCGGGCGATGGATCTATAAAATACGCCCACATTCGTCCCGCGAAATGGACTTGCAAACCAAAAGCGACATGAACCAACGCGAATAAACCCGCCCAAATCGAAATGTCGCGCCGAAGATATGTGGAAACCGGCGCCCGACGCAGGCGTAAATAGTAAATCGGTCCAAGGGCGAATGTTGCACCCAGCAAAGCAGCGGCGACATAGGCGGTGGCCATGCTGAACTTGAACGCCGCAGACCCCGAGGCCAGCGATTCATGGATGAGCCATGCTGCGACGCTCGATGTGACCCCTAGTAGCACATGTCTCGCGAAACGCACTGGTCGCATGACGGGTCACGCCTTTGGGGTCAAGGCACTCGCGAACATCTTCTCTCAAAGTGATAGAAATTCCAAAAACTTGAGACGCACCACGACCACCATGGCATGCGAAGCCATCGCAGGTCGGGACATCTTAACGCAATCAGAGGGCGGTCCGGTCACTTGGGTTAGCGCTCAACGGTAACCTCGTTATGGATAATCAACCGGGAATAGATCTTAAAACTCGTACCACATGCTGCATTTCTCCAATTTGGGATTTACCGGTCGGTGATTGGCAAGGCCCAATTATTGCAACTCGACGATTGGCGCTGGCGAGGGAAATAGCCGTGGAAACTGCGACCTGTCGCGATGGCCCTCGCCTCGGCGCCGCTCGACACTCCGGCGGGCGGTCCTAAAGTTGCGTATCGGGATTGATGCGACTTGCTGGTGGAACAAGCGCGGCTTTGGGCGTTTCACGCGCCAGCTCCTGACGGCGATGTTCGACCAGACGAGCGTTCATGAATTCGTGTTGTTCATTGATCGCGACCCAGAGCCTGAAATGCTCCGCTCCAATGTCCGCATCGCTCGGGTGCATACCCGCAGGAGCGTCACGGAAAGCGCCGTCGCCGAAGGCGCTCGAAGCCTCGCCGACCTCATGACATTCCGCCGCTGCGTCGCGTCTGAACCGCTCGACGTGATGTATTTTCCTGCGGTCTACTCCTGGTATCCCACCGGCGGGCGCGCGCCTGTGGTGATCACCTTTCACGACGCGATCGCGGAGCATTTTCCGGGCTTGGTCTTCCCGAGACTTCAGCATCGCCTTCTGTGGAACGCCAAGGTGTGGCTGGCCAAGCAGACCGCGGCGTCGATCACCACGGTTTCGTGCGCCGCCCGAAGCGAGCTCTCCCGCTATCTGCATATTCCAAGCCATCGTATCCAGGTCATCCTCGAAGCCGCTGATTCGCATTTCCGTCCGGTGACTGAGGTCAGTCGTCGCGCGGCCATGCGCGAGCGCCTTGGGCTCGATCAGACGGCCCGCCTCGTGGTCTATGTTGGTGGAATGGCCCCGCACAAGAACCTCCTCCGCCTCGTCGAAGCCTTCCGCTTGGCGATAGCGCACGCGCCGGCGCAAGATCTGTCGCTTGTTTTTGCGGGAGATCCGCTTGGCGATGGATTTCATTCGAACTTCGAAGAGATCCGCGCACGCGTTCAGAGTGATCCGCTTCTGGCCAGCAAAGTCGTCTTTACCGGCTTCGTCAGCGACGAAGATCTCGTCGCGCTGTATTCTGACGCCCTGATGGTTGCGATGCCTTCTTTGTCCGAAGGCTTCGGCCTTCCGGCCGCGGAGGCTATTGCGTGCGGGGCGCCGGTGATCGCTTCACGCGGCGGGGCGGTTGAAGAGGTTGTCGAAGCCGCCGGCGCCTATTTCGATCCTCTGGACATCGACGACATTGCCGCCACCATCACGCGTCTCGCCATGGATCCAGATCGATTGCAGGCGCTTCGCGCCGCCTGCGCCCTGCGCGCGCGGGAGCTGAGTTGGGCGAAGGCCGGCGCGGCGATGCTTGACGTTCTCGAGGCTTGTGGCGCGAGGCGATAATGCGATTTGCCATGGTCACAACCTTCTAT
This sequence comes from Hyphomicrobiaceae bacterium, assembly GCA_031393505.1. GTDB lineage: Bacteria > Pseudomonadota > Alphaproteobacteria > Rhizobiales > Hyphomicrobiaceae > JANYHF01. The sequence goes on from JANMVX010000264.1 coordinate 42,458, forward strand.
CCGCCATACGGGTTCGGCGGCGACGCCACGTTTGTGCGCGCGCTCTCGCGCGCCCTCGTCGCGCAGGGCCACGAGGTTGAAGTCGCCCATTGCATGGATGCCTATGAGCTGCTGGCTGGCAATACAGCGCCGCTCGCGGAGCTCGATGATCCAGGGATTCTGGTCCATCGCCTGAAAAGCCGCTTCGGAGCGATCTCACCTCTGGTGACCCAGCAGACGGGCATGCCTGGTCTCAAGGATGCGAGCCTCCAGCGCATCCTCGAGCGCGACTTCGACGTTATCCACTTTCACAATATCTCGCTGGTCGGAGGCCCCGGCGTGCTCCGCCTGGGATCAGCTCCCTGCAAACTCTATACGCTGCACGAGCATTGGCTGATCTGTCCGACGCACATTTTCTGGAAGAACCGCTCGCGGGCCTGTGAAAAGCCGGAATGCCTGAGCTGCTGCTTAAGATCCGGGGTGCCACCGCAGGTCTGGCGCTACACCGGCCTGCGCGATAACGCCTTGCGCCATGTCGATCGGCTGATTGCTCCCAGTGAGTTCACCGCCGAACGACACAGATCCGCCGGCATCACCCAAAGGATCGACGTGCTTCCGCTTTTTTCCGCCAACGAAGGCGTCGCCGAGGATGGCCCTCCACGCGAACCGATCCCGTCGCCGTATTTTCTTTATGTCGGGAGGGTGACCGCATCGAAAGGCGTCGCTCCCATGGTTCGTTCGATCGCGAGTGCAAAAGATATCAACCTGGTCGTCGTCGGCGACGGCGACCTTCGCTCCCGCCTTGCAGACGAATACGGGTCGTGCGCCAACATCCGGTTTCTCGGCGCGCTCCCGCAGTCGCACCTCTCCCAGCTCTATTCAGGCGCGCGGGCGTTGATCCTTCCTTCTCTGGCCCCCGAGACTTTTGGGCTCACGATCGTCGAGGCGGCGGCGCGAGGGGTTGCTGCCGTGGTAAGATCCAGTTCGGGTGGCGCGCCGGCGATCGTCAAGAGTTCTGGGGGCGGCGTGCTCTATGATCGCGATGAGGATCTGGTCCCTGCCCTTCGCCGCCTGGCGAGCGACCCTGCGCTCGCGCTTGAACTTGGCCAGCGGGCGCAAGCCGGATATCAGCAGAATTACACTCGCGCGCGTCATCTTGAGGGCTATATGACATGCATCGAGACCGTACTTGCAGAGAAGCGGCCTTGACCTCCCGGCGCGCTCGCCCAGCGCCTTTCACCGCTTTGCTTGCGGCTCATTATCGTGAGGCTTCCTTCGCTGCGCAGGTCTTGGCAATTCATTCGCGGAGGCTGCCATAAAGAGTTCACCCGCGCTCACGATCGTCATCGCGGCCAGGGGAGCGTTGGCCAATATCGACGAGATCGAAGCGCGATTGACACGCGAGAGATTCCCGCAAGTCCAATTTTGCATGGTGTTCGCCGGCGCTGCGGTTGAGCAAGAGAAACTCGCGGAAGGATGGGAGGTCATCGTTGCGCAGCCCGATGCGCTTGTGCCTGAACTGTGGCGAGACGGCATAAAGCGCGCCCGCGCGGAGAAAGTGGCGCTGACCACGACCCAATGCATTCCTTCCCCGACTTGGGTGGCGGAGCTTCTGGCAACCGACCTCTCGACCTATGCCGGGATCGGTGGGGCGATCGATCTCGACCAAAGATGCAACGCCGTCGAATCCGCGATCTATTTTCTCCGCTATTCCAACTACGCGCCCTCGCGGAGCAAAGGCGTGGTCAACGATATTGCCGCCGACAATGCGGTTTACCGGGTCGCCGACATTCTGAAGCACGCTGACCTGCTTGAAACCGGCTTCTGGGAGCCCTCGTTCCACCGCCGCTACGCCGCCCTCGGCGAGCGCCTCAAGTTTGATCCCGCGCTCACAATTGCTTACCGGGGGCGCGAGCGCGCCGGCGAGTTTGTCCGCGCGCGCCTATCTCACGGCCGCGAGTACGGCGCCTCACGGGCAGCCACCGCCAGCCCCATGCGCAAGCTTGGTCTCATCCTGGCCAGCCCCGCCATTCCGCTGGTCATCCTGGGGCGCGTCGTTTGTCGCACCCTGGGGCGACCCAGGATGATCCCTCGCTTGCTGGTTGCAACGCCCGCGTTGGTATTATTCCTGCTAGCTTGGTCGGCAGGCGAGGCGCGCGGCTATCTGGATGCTCTGCAAAAAACGACCGGGGTTGGTTAATCATGACGTCTTTGGCTGGTAGGGAGAACATGGACAGCGGCGGCGGATCGCACCCGGGCGCAAGCCGAAGCGGCGTGTCTCCTGTTCGCCTGCGCGTTTCCGTGATCATGCCGGTCTATAACGCCACCGCGTTCCTGCCGCGCAGCCTGCCGCCGCTCTTGCAGGCGCTGGCGCGCGGAGAGATCGACGAACTTATCGCAATCGATGATACCTCGAGCGATCGGTCGGCGGCGCTGGCAACCGAACTTGGCGCGCGCGTCATCCCCTCCGGCGGAAGACTTGGTCCAGGCGGGGCTCGAAACATTGCAGCCAAGCAGGCCACCGGCGACATTCTCTGGTTCGTTGATTCCGATGTTGTCGTCGCCGAACACAGCGCCGACCGGGTGAGGGACGCGTTCAACTCGCCCGAAGTTTGGGCGACGTTTGGCTCCTATGACGATGCGCCGGCTGCTCCGAATTTCGGCTCGCAGTACAAGAATTTGCTGCACCACCATCACCACCAGATTGGCAAGACCCAGGCGACGACGTTCTGGGCGGGATGCGGCGCCATCCGGCGCAAGGAATTTCTGGGGCTCGGCGGATTCGACGCCAAGCGCTACACTAAGCCCTCCATCGAGGATATCGAGCTGGGGTACAGAATTCGCGAGAAGGGCGGCCTGATCACGCTCGATCGGGATTTGTTGAGCAAGCACCTCAAGACCTGGAGCGTGGTCGAGCTGGTTCGTGTCGACATATTCCGGCGCGCCCTGCCCTGGGCGCGGCTCATGCTGTCGCGCGGATCGGTCACGGACGATCTCAACGTATCCCAGGTCGAACGGCTGCGGGCGGTCCTCGCGGGATTCTTCTTCCTGTCGATCGCCGTATCCGTGCTCGGCCTCGCGCCCTGGTGGATCCCGTTCATCCTGCTTGGGCTGACCTTCGCATTCAACGCGCGGCTGCTGCTCATGTTCAACCGGAAACGCGGGCCCTTGTTCGCTGCCGGCGCGCTCCTGTTTCACCAATTCTATTATATCTACAGCACGACGGCCTTTGCTTGGTGCTGGGCCGAGGCCAAACTGTCCGCTCGGTGATCGCGACGGCTGAGGGCGCCTGATCTGGAAACGTCAGCAGATGCGGGTTGGGAGACGAAAATCCCCTGAGGCCCGCGTTATCTGCCCGCACGTTGGAAGAACGTGCGCAAGGGCAGCCAATTTCCGAGTTGTCCGCGCAAGAAGAAGACATAGGTCAGCGCCAGGCAGGTTGCGGCAAACGCGAGCCGGATGGCGATCGCTGTGAACCGGTGCTCGTCGCCGGACGCGAACAGCAGGCCGGCGCCGCTCACAATCAACAATAGCCACGCCGATTGCATGAGCACTTTTGTCGAGACTGAGACGCGGTGGGTCAGCTGCAGCCGAAGTCCGATCAACACCGCATAGATCACAGCGCCAAGGATAAGTCCGAGCGGCGCCCCGATAAGGCCAATGGCGGGCGTCAACACCGCCGCCGCGATCGCCGAGCCGCCAAATCCGACCAACGCCAGGATCGCGACACAAAAGGCATCGTCGAGTCCGATCAACAATTGTTGGTAGACATAGACGATCTGGAAGAGGCATTGCCAGATCACAAAGAGGAACAGGGTCGCAGCCGCCGGTATGAAGGCTGGCGAATACAGGACCTGCATCGCGGTCTGCGGAAAGCAGCAGACGGGCAGTGCGCCTGCGATAAGCAAAAAGGTGATCTTTGAGACAAATTCCTTTGCCACCAAACCTTTTTCCGCCGGCAGAGACTGTCGGTTGAGGATCGGAACCAGGTAAAGATTGGCGAGCGTCGTCAAGATGGCGCCAACCGACAATGCGATGCTGATGCCGCCGTGATAGAGCCCCGCCGCCGCTTCGCCGAGGTTGCCGAGCACGGTCAGGCGAATGGCGAACATGCTGGCGGCCGAAAAGGCGAGAGCGAGATAAACACCGGCCGTCGTTGGAACCAGGCCAGGCGACCCCGCTGGGGCGATCCCGTCGTTTCGCAATGAAGGAATGAAGGTTACGCCGAGGCCCAAGCATAGGATGAGGGCGGCGCCAGCCAAGCTGATCACGCCCGCGACGGCTGTTCCGAAAAAGAAACCGATCAACCCGCTCTGAATGACACCGAAGACGCCAGCCGCCGCGACGACGAACGCCACAACAAGATTGATCGCTACGGCCGCGACCGGGCGTTGCATGGCAGCAAGCGCGTTCGCCGTAAAAATCGCCCCGATGGTTGCAGGAATGCTGATCGCTGTGATTTTCAAATAAGCCGTATAGGGCGCCAGAGTGGCGCCTAGCCATTCCGGTCTCCATTGCAGGACGGACAGAACCACAATCGTCCATCCCGCGCCAAAAGCGAGAAGCGTCTGTGCAAATCTGCTCGCGACAACCCGAAACTGCTCGGAGCCTCTACTGTTTGCATTGGCCATGTATTTCAGCGCTACGAATGGCAGGCCGAGCATGCCCATCTGAACGACTGTCGTCACTAGCTGGTCGATCGTCGCAACGACGCCAAACCCAGGCGCCGACAACAGGACAGCCAGCACCTTGGCTCGGCCGAGACTGACCAGCATCAGGAGCGCCTGAAGGAGACCGATCCAGATCAACGATCGCATTTTCACGGATCAAACCGCAGCGCCAGTCGGCCCATCGGGTCGCGTCGCGACATGAATTCGCGCCCCGCAGCGGTAGATCAGCTTTCCGTTGCGATCCGCAACCTGACCGGCGCGGCGAAGGAATTCCTTCTTCACGTCATCGCGCGTCTCGGGCGACATTTCACTGAGACGCACACGCTCGGCGCTTCCGTAAGTCGCGCAGACATCCCAGAATTCGCTCGGAGAAAGATAGAACGTCGCCCCCGTCCAGGACGATCGGACATCCCTAAACCCAGCGGCGGCGAGGACATTTGCCGCATCAATTCCGTGTTGATGAGGCATGTGGCCGCCATCTTGCGCCGCCAGGCCCATCTCTGCTAACAGCGCGTTCATGAATGCCGGCGCCGTCAGCACCCGACCCCGCGCATAGGCCAACGCCTCAAACAACCGCCGACCAGCTTGCGACGCCCCCGCGAGGGACAGCAGCGGCGCTCCGGAACCCAGACCAATCACCACCCGACCACCGGGCGCCAGGACGCGCAATAGCTCCCTCGCTGCGGCAAGCGGATCCGGCAGATGCAAGAACACGAACAAAGATACGGCGACGTCAAATGAGGCTGCGCCAAAGGTCAGCGCTTCCGCGTCCATCTGTAGGAAATCGGTGCGCTCGGACAAACCCTGGTGCTCGGCCTTGCTCTTGGCCTCATGCAGCATGCCGGGCGAATGATCGATACCCACAACTCGTCCCGCGCGCGCTTGCTCTGCGGCCCGCAAAGCCAAAAGGCCGGCGCCCGTGCCAAGATCCAGCACCCGCGCACTTGGCGCGATCCTGGCGAGATCGATCAGACGCGCCGCGATCGGTGCGGAAAACCGCTCCGAAAGCTGATCGAACGTCGCGGCGACGGCATCGTAACTCGCAGCGTCAGTCACCTTGACGTCCTGGCCCCGCACTGACTTCTCCTTCATCGGGCAAACCTCTGGGTCATGCTTCGGCGCGGTCTGCGATCTGGTTGACACGGCCGCAGGCGGAGCTATTGGCGAAACCCCTGGATCTCAAACGGCTGTAGCGTCCGCGTCTATTGTTGTCCAATTCTTGATCAATCCGCGCGACTTTTGCAGGGCCGGCTGCGATGATTGAGCGAATACGCCAGAGGATGCTTAATGATAAGCAGTGTTGCGATCATCGGCTTGGGAGCGGCAGCTCGCACCATTCACATTCCGGCAATCAAGAAATTAGGACGGCTCCGCATCGTTGGCGGATACGACACAAGCGGCGTGGCGAAGGACACCAGATTTCCTGTCTTCTCTTCTGTGGCGGAGATGCTGGAGCGCGTCTCGCCTGAAATGGTGGTCATCGCGACGCCTCCCAGTTCGCATTTTGAACTGGCGCGGCAATGCCTAGCGTCCGGCTGTCATGTCTTCTGCGAAAAGCCTCTGGCGGAAAATGTCTCCGATGCGCGCAAACTTGCCGAACTTGCCGCCGAGGCTGGCCGACATGTGTTTATTAATAGCGAATTCCCATGGATGCCGATCCACTCCGCCGCCAAGCGGGCCATGTCCGAGCCTGGCTTTGGTCGTCTGCAATTCATCTCCATGCACCAGACATTTGTTGTCAACGCCGAGACCGAGCGCGGTTGGCGAGGCGAGGAGCTGCAGCGCACGTTTAAGGAATTCGGCACTCACACGCTTGATCTCGCGTCGTATTTCTACAACGAGGCGCCCCGCGCGGTGCGCGCCCGCATGCCCAAGCCTGCCGGGCCGGGCTCTCCCGATCTCTTGAACATGGTCGAACTCGAATTCAGCGGCGACCGTTATGCGTTGATTGTCCTCGATCGACTTAGCAAGGGCCGCCATCGCTATCTCGACATCCGCCTCGACGGCGAGACCGCCTCGATCGAAACCAGCATCGGGGGCCAGATGCGGGTGAGCCTCGGCCTGAATGCGAAAACGCGGCGGCCCTTCTTCGATCTCGATATTTCCATGGGCGGCCGCGCGCGCTTATTCCACGGCGAACAGAGCAGGACCTTGGCGACCGCCCCGCTCGACCTGTTCGCGGACGCCACGGCCCGACTTTTGGGAGACGCGCTTGACGCGATCCAAAAGGGTAAGCCGCCGCCGAACGCGCTGCCGCAGGCGACCCGAACGCTGGAGCTCCTGCTGGCAAGCTATGCGTCTGCGGCGGACGGGCTGAGGCGCGAGCTGCCTGGATGAAACTTGCTCTGGTGGTCGCAGCCCCGCGCGGAAGCGATGGGCAGGCATTCTTCAGCGCCCTCGAAGCCGATGGCATCTTCACCGCTTCGGATGTCGACGTCCGGGTCGTCCAGGATTTCACGCAGCCTGTCGCAAAAGCGCCGCCGGGTATTGGGCTTGCGACAGCTCCGCATCGCTCGTCGATCTTCGAACTCTGGGGACTGGGTCTGCGCGAGGTGACGGCGCCCTATGTTGCCTTGCTCGACATTCGCTGCCCGATCGAACCAGGTTGGTTGGCGGCAATCACCCGCAACCTGCAGGATGATCCCTCAGTGTTGTTCGGGCCGGTTGCATGCGGTTGGCCGCCGAGCTCGCCCAACATCGTCGGCTACCTGGTGGAGTATGTGCAATTTCACCCTCCCCTGTCGCGGCATCTGAAGGAGGTTCCGGGCGTCAATCTGGTTGTGGCGAGCACACTTGCCCAGCATGACGATGTCCTCAAGCAGGATGGCTTCGTCAAAACCCGCCTGCTTGCTCACCTGTCAGCATCCGGCGCAGCGCCGAGGTCCGTCGCGCAGAGCGTCGCGACATACCGAAAGGCATTCGGCTTCAGCGATTATTGCCTTCATCGCTATCGCCATGGCCGGTGCTATGGCGCAGACCGCAGGTTCATGAATTCGGGCCGGCGCATTCTGGCGGTCCTCGCAACCCCGGCTTTGCCGGTCCTGCGCGCGTGGCGCATCGCCAGAGCCGCTCGGGAGGCAGGTCTCTTCGGGGCCTATTGGCGTTGGCTCCATCGTATTCTTGCCGCCGAAACCGCATGGTCGCTCGGTGAATTCGCAGGCTATGTTCTGGGCGAAGGTGGGAGCCGGGCGTTTCTGCGTTAGCTGACCGTGAGCTCACGCTGCGACCTCAGAGGGGAGAGAGCCTGACCGCCTTGCCGGTCTGGCTGCTTTCATAAACGGCGTGCGCGACTTCCACCGCACGCAGGCCATCACGGCCGGTGGCGATGCGTCCGCTGCCTGGGTCTCCACGAACCAGGGCGGCAAAGTCCGCGAACTCTTCACAAAAGGCGAGGATCACGGTGCTCTGCCAGCCCTGCATTTTTTCACGCAGGATATCTGCTGGGAAAAAATGGCGAGCAACCCGCGGCTTGCCGCCGGGTTTGTCCATCGTAATCACCGTTGCCATCATCGGCGCATAATAGGCGCGCGCCATGCCACGGTCTCCGTAAGCTTCAATATGAAAGCGATAGCCCTTCCACTCTGACCAGCTCGCGTGCAAGCTCCCGATCGCTCCGCTGGACGCGCGAAATAACGCCAGTGCATTGTCTTCCGCCTTCAATTGCCAGACCGCCGACGACTCGTAACCGAAGACTTCGCCGAAATCGCCCATCACATATCGCACGAGATCGAGAACGTGCGTGCCATTGTCCATCAGCGCGCCGCCGCCCATGACGTCACGATCATACATCCAGGGCGCCTTAAACTCGGCAAGGCCGGCATGACCGGCGTAGGCGCGAACATGGCTCAGTCGACCGAGCGCTCCCGATTGAACCGCGTCGCGCACCATCTTCACGGCCTTAAAATAGCGGTGATTGAACCCAACCGTAAGAACGCGGTTGGCGCGCTCCGCGGCCTCGATCATGCGTCGGCACGCCGCCACGCTGGCGGCCATCGGCTTTTCTGTCAGGACATGCTTGCCAGCCCCGAGCGCCCGGATGGTCAGGTCTTCATGGAATGACGGCGGCGTCGAAATGATGACAGCGTCGATGTCAGGCGCGTCGACCAGCGCTTCGGCTGTGTCAAATAGGCGTGCATTCGGCGCAGCGGCGCGGGCGCGCTCCTTGCTGAGATCGTGAATCGCGACCAGCTCCAAATCCTTGGATTTTGCGAGCGCCGATGCGCGAACCGCGCCAATCGCTCCAGCGCCAATCAAGCCGACTTTCAACATATGCCCTCCATCGCGATCGCCCTAGGGCTTGGTCGCCAAGATCTGAAATGCTGGTCCGAACCGGGTCAGCGCCGGCGCGATCGCAGGAACGCGGTGGATAGCAGAGTAGGCGCCGATCGCGAACTGCTCGAACAGCCCGCGCCCGGACGCTTCGGTATTTGGACGGCGGCGCGGCGCGATATTGAGCACGTCAAGGCCGGCCTTGACGCAGTCATCGCGTGCGTCCCTTGCCGTGAGCTGAACCACATTCCTCAACGGATCATAGCCCCCAGGCGCGGCGGCTCGCTTGCTGCGATAGCCGGCGGCCCATTTTCCCGTTGCTGGATGTGGCCCCGGCCACAGCCGATTGACAGCGGACATCCAGAGCAGGCCGTGCGGCGCCAGCTGAGCCGCCAGTGCGCAAACGGCCGCGCCCCGGTCGTAGACATGCTCAATCACATCCGTCGCCAGGATGTGGGAAAACTGGTTCGTCTCGAAGGGC
>JANMVX010000269.1:0-35773 GCA_031393505.1 Hyphomicrobiaceae bacterium
AGGAAATCAAGGGCTGAAATCTCAAGACCCGTGACGTGTCCAGGCCATTCCGGCTTGCTGATCGGGGCCATGTTGAGATGCCATGACGTCAGCACAAACGGTATAATGCCCACCACGGTCCAGAGCCATGGCGCCAGCCACGTGTAGCGCCGCAGCAGCAGCGCTATCGGCGCGATCAAGCCTAAGCCCACAATCAGGGCAAACCACTTCAAGCGAACCTCCGGCGTCGGCAAAGTGGCAACAACATCGCTTGCAACCCTCAGGCGCCATCAGTTCCCGGACGCGAACGTTGTCGGCTGCAAGGCCACCCGCAAGACGTCTCCGGGGAGCAACGCCGTGATATCGGTGGCCTCCACGGTGACAAAGCCTTTGGCCGTGCGCCGCATCACCGAATAGTTCAAATGCGTATCGCCGTTGTAATCGGCTTGCGGCGCGTTCTGGCGCACCGTCAGATCCGCAATCTGGCGCGACTTCGTGATGGCGTCGTTCTGTACCGAGAGGATGTTGATCTGGGCTTCCAGATCCTGCTTCCGGCTCAGTTCCTTGGTCGATGCATCCGACTTCAGATCCTCATAGGTCCGGGTGGCATGCGAAATGTTGGCCAGGATATCGAGCTTGCCAAGAGTCAGCGTGGCGTCATTGCTCTCGGCGTCCGTGACCTGAATGGTCCGCGTGAAGCCCTTTGAAATCAGCGTTTTCAAAGCCGATTTGCGGGTCTGGTTCAGCTTCAGCTGATTGTCGATCTGCGCCACTTTCTGGCGCAAGTCCTCCAGCTCCTGCTTGGCCAGATCGCGCGATTGCCTGCCGGCCGCCAGCTGGTTCTTGCGGGTCTCGGTCTCGCTGACTTGCAAGCGCTGCTCGCGCGCCACCAGATCGCGCGCTTCGGCGGCGCCCGCCAGGACGGTCAACTCTGGTGGGATATCGTCAAAGGTCTTGCCGTCAAGTTCTGCCCGCAGCCGCGCGAGGCGAACGACATTTCGCTTCAGCGTCTCGGTATCGGTCTGGACCTGGGTCAGCTCCTTGCTGAAATCGAGAATGCGGTTGGCCGATTGCGGACGATAAGCGCCGCCGGACATGGACAAGGCATGCACCACCGTCATGCCAAGGGCGAACGGATAGACGCCCGGCCGCTCGACATAGCCAACGATGTACACCGGCCGACGCTCGGCGACGTCGACAACGACATCGACGCTGCGTTCCATGACTTTGCGGGCAGCATCCGAGATGGACGTGCGCACTTGATCCTCGTCTAGACCGGCGACCCGGAACGTGCCCAGCAGCGGCAGCGAGATGGTTCCTTGCGTGCCGACTAGGAAGTCGCCTGACAAGTCGTCGCGCTGGTAGACGCGCACTTTGATCTTGTCGCCACTGTCAAGCAGGTAGCGGCCAACCCCAGTCGAGGTGATCGATACCGCAGCCGGGTCGGACGGCTTGGACGAATTGGCCACCACCTGAATAGTCTCGCCAGCCGCCATCACCGGTCCTGATACCGTCGCCGCCAGACAGGCCAATTGGGAAATCAGCACAGCCGTTATGAAGTTGCGGCCCATCCGACCTGACATGACACGATTGATCTCTGGCATACCACAAACCCTCACACACAACACATCGCGGCAGCTGGCGCACGAGCTGAGCGATAACTTGAACCGATCCCGCTAGGCGCCGGACTATAAAGGGAGATAGATGACCTAGGAAGCCCAACAAGCAACATGATTAATAGGAGGACGGCGTCGCAGTTCAACACCTGGATCGCACCACCAGCCAGATCGGCTGGCCTTCGACAGCCAACGGAGCGCAAGCGGCCCGACCGGACGGCAAGCATACCCCAAGGCCAGCTTCCAGCGCTACCCTAAGACGCCAGATTCTTGTATTCGATCAACTCGGTGTCCTGATTTTTCCAGGTCCGATAGGCAAATTGCAGGATGCCAGCGCATTCGCCAAATTTGCCCATGGTGGTCATGAACAGGGCATCCTGCCACTGGATCAGGCTGGTGATGCCCTGTCTGGCGGCAATCCGGACGACCTGCAGCGGATAAATCAGCAACAGCAACAGTCCCCACGGGGTGAACAAAGAGATGATCAGGATGATGATCGGGATCGCAAGTGCCCACAACAGCGCCCTGCCAATCTCGCGCCACCACATGGTCGACGTCTTGCGGTGCAGCCAGGCCACCTGCGCAAAACCAAAACCGCAGCGGCGCGAACGCCGCATCCATTGGCTCAAGTGCATCATGTTGGCGTCGTGCACTGTCATATCGGCGTCCAGGCGCCAAATATTGTAGCCTTGAGCCCGCAGGCGAAGGCATAGCTCAGGCTCTTCTCCGGCCATCAGGGCCGGATTGAAATTGCCGACTTTGGTGATCGCCGCAACCCGCATCATCGAATCGCCGCCAGTCGCCTGCGCCTGACCAACCGGCGTGTTCCATTCGACATCGCACAACCGGTTGTAGACCGAGCGTTCGGGAAACCGTTCCCGGCGTAGGCCGCACACGGCCGCAACGTCTTCTCGCGACCGCAGAAATGTGACGGCCTTGTTCATCCACATCGAATCAATTTCACAATCGCCGTCGATGAACTGTACGAACTCGAAGTTTGCCAACCCCCCCCCAAGCAGAGCCGTGAACCCAGCGTTCCGAGCGCGCCCGGCAGAAAATGGTTTCGAACGGTCCAACTCGACCACCCGAAAGCCGTTTTGCCGGCTCCATTCAATGCTGCCATCGGTTGAGCCGGAATCGACATAAACGACCTGACTGTGCGGAACCGCGAGCGCCGCAAGGCAGCGCTTCAGGCGCTCGCCTTCGTTGCGCCCGATGACGACCACTCCAACGCTCGCCGCCATGTCCGTACTGTTCATTGTCATCCTCAAACTGATGTCGTTCAACGCAACCGGCCCGAGCCGCTAAGACAACATCGTCATGAGACTGTCAAACGACGTTCCGAAATTCAGTAACCAGCGCAGCCACTCCAGTAGCGCGATGGTCAGCGCCAGCAGCAGCGAGGCGCCGGCGTCCTGCCAGCCGAACGAAAAATTTAGCCTGCGCTGTCCTACCAGGATTGGGATGTAGCGGGACAGATCGCTGAGCGCTACTGTGATCGTAACGCCGACAATGCCGGACACTTGATAAGCCACCGGCAGCCCCACCGCCAGCCAGGCGAACTTCACGCCATTGGCTGAGGCGCCATAGAGCGGTTGTTTCAAGCCCAATAAAGTCGTTTCGTTGATATTGCACAGGATGGAAATCCAGGCCCCGATCGACAGCAGCGAAATCATCCAGCCGGCGGCGTGATAGCGCTGATCGTAGGCGAGCGCGATCAAGAGATCGGCGCTGGACGCAAAGACGCCGAGCCCGACGGCAGACATCAGCAGGAAAGTCAGGCGCAAGCCTGCTATACTGGCTCTCAGCTCTTCGCGCGGTCGTTCCGCGTTTGAGGCGATCAGTGGAAAGATGACGTAGTTGCTGAGGCGTGTGACCAGCGCGGCGACGATATCGGAAAAGCTGCGCGCGATGCCATAGATGCCCAGAAGTCCGAGCGGGGCGACCTTGGCCAGATAGAGCCTGTCAAAGGCGCCAGCGAAGTAGTAGAGGATCGACGAGATAAAGATCCACTTGCCGAAATTGAATATTTCGCGGGCGTAGCCGCGATCGATTTTGAAGTGAACTTTGACGTCCGGCAAAAGAAAATGACTGGCCGTCATGCGGATAATGGCCAGCGCCAGGCTGCTCAGGATCAGCGCCCAGACTGTCCGCGTCAGGAATGCCATGCCGATGTGGCAAATCGCCGAGGCGACGTCCATGGCCAGCTCAAACGAATTGACCCTGCCGACCAGCATGCGCTTTTGAGCCAGAAACACGCTCACCGAGGCAAAGCCGCCGAACACGAAGTAGAACGCCGATACCGGTAACGCCGCCGTCATGATGGGGGCTTGAAAGAGAGTGGCGAACGGCCAGGCCAACAGGCAGCACACGGCCCAAAGCGTCAGGCCCCGCAACAGCTGCAGCGACCATGCGGTGTTGTAGTAGTCCGGGTCTTCGGCCTTGGCATGCGTGATCACATTCTGGCCAATGCCGACATCCGAGAGCAGATCGACGCCAGTTCGCAATGCGTTCAGCAGCAGCGCAAGGCCGAAAAGGTCCGGCGCCAACAAACGCGCAAGGATGATGTTGGTGCCCAGGCGAAGCCCCTGGCTGAGCGCGAACGCGCCCGCCGTCCAGAATGCGCCAGCCAAGATCTCGAAACGAGAGAGCGTCATTCTACGAACGGCTTTCAATTGTGCGGTGCGCGTTCGGACACCTTGGAAGGCCGATGCGGGATTGTGGAGAGCATTCAAGCTACGGCGCGACCCACCTCCTACTGACCGGCTAACCGGGGAGATCGGATCGGCACCATACAGACCGAACCGGCACGCGCAACACTTTCTATCTGCAACGTAAATCCGGCGCCGCGGGTTGGTTAAGTCGGGGCGCGCGCGATTCTTTTTGGCAACCGGCCTGCAACAGCCTAGGCAGACTGCAAGGGAAAGTGGCATGCGGCCAAATGGCCGCTCGGCGTCGCCAGCAGGTCTGGTCGCTCGGCCGCGCAGCGCGCTTGTGCGTACTGGCAGCGCGTGTGGAAGCGGCACCCAGGGGGCGGCGCGATGGGGCTGGGAACGTCGCCGGTGAGGACGATCCGGCCCGCCCTGCCATCCCGGCGCACATCTGCAACGGGCACGGCCGAAATGAGCGCTTGCGTATACGGATGTTGCGGCGCGCGAAACACTGTTTCGGTGTCGCCCATTTCGACGATGGAGCCGAGATACATGACGGCGATGCGGGTCGAGACTTGGCGCACCACGCTGAGGTCGTGGGCGATGAAGATGTAGGTGAGGTGCAGGCGCTCCTGAAGATCCGCCAGCAGATTGATGATCTGCGCTTGCACCGACACGTCGAGCGCGGAAACCGGCTCGTCCAGCACCAGCATCTTTGGCTCAAGCGCCAGCGCGCGGGCGATGCCGATGCGTTGCCGCTGTCCGCCGGAGAATTCGTGCGGGTAACGCTCGGTGTGTTCGGCGGCGAGGCCGACCAAATCGATCAGTTCACGGACGCGCGCAATGATGCGAACTGTCCCCCAATCGGCATGATGCACACGCAGCGGTTCGGCGATGATGTCGCCGACCCTTCGGCGCGGATTGAGCGAGGCGTAGGGGTCCTGGAACACCATCTGCAGGCGCGGCCTGAGCGGACGCATCTGGCCGAGGGTCTTTTTGGCGATGTCCTTGCCTTCAAACAGGATGGCGCCGTCGCTGGGTTCGTAGAGGCGCACCAGGCAGCGGCCGAGGGTGGATTTTCCGCAGCCGGATTCGCCGACCAGGCCGAGCGTTTCGCCGGGGCGAACCTCGAACGAGACGTTGTCGACGGCGTGGACGGTCTTGAGGCCGCCGGACGAAAACCGGCTGCCGACAGTGAAACGCTTGCTGACGTTCCTGGCGACCATCAAGGGAGCGGCGAGGCTCATCGCGTGCCCTCTGTGGCGAAGCAGGCGGCCTCGTGGTTCGCGCTGCCTTTGAGGGCGGGAACGGCCGCACACGCCGCAAACCGTTGCGCGCAACGCGGGCCAAAAGCGCAGCCGGTGGGCATGTCATAGAGCGAGGGCGGGGCGCCCGCGATGGATTTCAGCCGCTTGGGCCGCTCGCCCGATATCGGCGGGATCGATTGCAGCAGCGCGCGCGTATACGGATGGCGCGGGGCAAGGAACAGTTCGCGTTTGGGTGCGCGCTCCACCACCCGTCCCGCATACATCACCAGCACGCGATCGGCGATCTCGGCAATCACGCCCATGTCGTGCGTTATGAACACGATAGCCGACCCGAAATCGCGACGCAGGCGTTGCAACAGATCGAGGATCTGCGCCTGCACGGTAACGTCGAGCGCCGTGGTGGGTTCGTCGGCAATCAGCAGTTTTGGCGAGCACGACAGCGCCATGGCGATCACCGCACGCTGGCGCATGCCGCCCGAGAGTTGGTGCGGAAAACGGTTGACCGCCTCGCCCGGGCTCGGAATGCCGACGGCGGTCAGCAGCTCCACCGCCTTGTCGCGCGCCTGTCTGGCAGTCTCGGGACCATGGGCGCGGATCTGTTCCGCAATCTGATAGCCCACCGTATAGACCGGTGTCAGCGACGTCATCGGATCCTGGAAGATCATGGCGATGTCTTTGCCACGGATGGCGCGCAAGTCACGGTTGCTCGCGCCGACCAGTTCACGGCCGCGAAAGCGGATAGAGCCCGAAATCTCCGCATTCGGATCGTTGATCAGGCCCATCACGGCGAGCAAGGAAATGGTTTTGCCCGAGCCGGATTCACCCACCACGCCGAGCACCTCGCGCTCGGCGACATCGAAATTGACCCCGGAAACAGCCTGAATTGTTCCACGCGGGGTGCGGAAGGCGACGCGCAGATCGCGCACTTCCAGAATGTTACCGGTTGTCTCAGCCATCGGCGCGCACCCGGGGATCGATCAGGATGTAGAGCATGTCGACCACGGCGTTCGCGAGCACGATGAAGAAGGCCGCGAACAGAACGCCCGCCATGATCACTGGCAGGTCGAGATTGAGCAGCGCGTCAAAAGTGAGTTTGCCCAGTCCCGGCAGCCCAAACACCACCTCGGTGAGCACCGCGACGCCGCCTACCAGCTGGCCGAAGTCGAGCCCGAACAGCGAGACCACGCTGATGAGGGAGGTGCGCAGAGCATGCCGGGTCAGGATCACGTATTCGCTGAGGCCCTTGGCGCGCGCCGTGCGCACATAGTCTTCCTGCAGAGCTTCGACGAGGCTTGCGCGCAGCACGCGGCCGTAGATGCCAAGATAGCCAGTGGCGAGCGTAATCCACGGCAAGAGCAGTGTCAGGAACCAGCCGGTGGGATCGGTGAGCAGCGGCTTGTAGCCCAGCGGCGGCACCCAACTGAAGAAGATGGTGTCGTGCAACCGGCTTTGCGTGAACAGATTGACCACCGCGCCAAGCCAGAATGCGGGCAGGGAGATGCCGATCAGGGATAGGACCATCAGGGTACGGTCAAGCCATCGGCCTTTGGTGGCGGCGGCGGCAAGCCCAACGAGCAGGGCGCCGACAATCCAGACCACGGCGGCGCCGGCGACCAGCGAGATGGTGACGGGTATGGCGTCCATGATGGCCGGGATGACCTTCCAGCCACGGTTCACGAAGGAGGTCAGATCCTGCGTCACGAACAGCTTCTTCATCATACGGAAATACTGTACCGGCAGCGGCTGATCGAGCCCAAAACTTTCGCGCACGGCCTTGACCACTTCGGGCGACGCGGCGCGGCCGGCAATGCGCGAGGACGGGTCCGAGCCGGGCATGGCGAAGAAAATCAGGAACACCATGACGCTGATGCCGAACATGGCGAACACCATGTCGCCGAGTCGTTTCAGCAGCGCATAGAACATCACTTGGCTCCGATGCGCAGTTTTGCTTTGGGATCGAGCGCATCGCGCACGCCGTCGCCGAGCACATTCAAGGCGAGCACGGTGAGGCTGATGGCGATGCCGCCCGAAAGCGCGACCCAGGGGCGCGTGTAGAGCAGCCCGACGCCGTCCTGGACGATGGTGCCCCAGCTGGAGTCCGGCGGCTGCACGCCGATGGTCAGGAATGACAGCGCCGCCTCCACCAGCATGTCGATGGCCATCATGATTGGCACAAAGACGATCAGCAGCGGCGTGAGGTTGGGCAGGATGTCGCGATAGAGGATGCGCGACGAGGGCACGCCAAGGCCAATGGCCGCGAGCACGAATTCGCTGCGGCGCAAGGCCAGCACCTGGCCGCGGATGGGGCGGGCGACGTAGGGAATGTAGACCACGCCGATGATGAAGATGGGCAGGAACAGGCTGCCGCTGCTGATTTCTATCGGGCCGATGCGCATGCCCTGGTTGATCAGCACCACCGAGAGGCAGATGGCGAGCAGATAGATCGGGAAGGCCCACAATATGTCCATCAGGCGCGACAGGACGGTGTCGATGACGCCGCCGAAGAAGCCTGCGGCGGTCCCGATGATGGTGCCGACGAACAGCGAAAACAGCGTCGCCGCTCCCGCGATCAGCAGCGAGTTGCGCCCGCCGTAGAGGATGCGGGAGAAAACGTCCCGCCCCTGATTGTCGGCTCCGAGGAAGTAGCCGCGCAACGACCAGGTCGGGCCGATGGGCGTGTAGCCCAGGCCGAGGCCTTCGGTGGATTGCTCCATGACGGGGGTGAGCACGCCATTGATGGTGACTTGCGCGTCGAGATTTGAATGGAACGCGTCCTGGCCGATGGCTGAGGCATAGAGCGGGGCGCTGACGCAGATGAGCGTGATCAGCGCCAGCACGGCGAAGGCGACCATGGCGGCGCGGTCGCTGGCGAGCTTGCGGAAGGCCAGGGCCCACGGGCCCTGTCCGGGGCGCGAGCGGGGCGTTACGCGCTCGCTTCCAGATGATTGCACTGCATTCGCCGTCTCAACAGCCATAGTCAATTTGTCTCGCTAGAAAGTGGCCGAAGGACGCATGGAGCACGGTGTCAGGAACTTACGACTCGTAAGTGTCTGACACCCAGTAGGCACCGCAAGTGACTGGGAGTCAGGCACTTGTGAGCCACAAGTTCCTGACACCGTTTACGCCCCTACTTCACCCAGGCTTGCGTCATCATGAAGTAGAACTGCGAGTTGAACTTGAAGTTGCCGAGCCGCTTTGAGGTGAAGTCGATGTGCTTGGGCGTGAACAGGGCGACGGCGGCGGCTTTGTCGATGACGCCACGGTCGACCTCGGCCCAGATCTTGTTGGCCGCGGCCTGGTCGGTCACGCCCAGGTCCAACGCCTTGTGCATCTTGTCGTTGATGTCCTTGTCGCAGAAGCCGGCGATGTTGATCGAATTGTCGCTATCCTTGTGGAAGCTCTCGCAACCGAACAGGATGTACAGGAAATCCGATGCCGCCGGATAATCCTGGTACCACTGGGTGATGCTGATCTGGACGTTGTTCTTGGTGTTCTGGATGTAGGCGAACTGCAAGTTGGTCGAGATCGGTTTCAAGGTGGTGTCGAACCCGAGGTCGTTCATCACGCTCTGCATATAGGTGCCGATGGCTTTCGATGCGTCGGTATCTTCCGAGATGATGGTCACCTTCTGGCCTTTCTGGCCGCTCTCGGCCATCAGCGCCTTGGCTTTGTCCATGTCGGGGCCGTTGTACTTCGGGCCGCCGCCTTTGGTGTAGGGGCAATAGTCTTCATGCCCAGGGAAACCGGGGGGCAGAACCTGGCACACGGGGGCCGCCAACGAGGAGCCGCCAAACAGTTTCACCATGGCGTTGCGGTCGAGCGCATGGGAGAGCGCCTGGCGCGCCTTCTCATTGTTGAAGGGCGCGATGTTGGTGTTCATCGGCGCGTACCACCAGGCGGTGAGCGGCGTGACGTGCACCGTGTCCTTGAATTTGGTGCCGACCTCGGCCAAACGATCCGTGGGCACCTGATCGAACATCCAGTCGACCTCGCCATTTTCGACGGCGGTGGTCTGAGCCTCATCGGTCAGGTTGAAACCATACTCGACCACGTCCGGATAGCCGTCGGGTTGGGCGTCTTCGCTCCATACCTTGAAGTGCGGATTGCGGATTAGCTTCATGCTCTTGTTGGGATCGTAGTCGGTGATGACATAGGCGCCGGTGCCGATCAGTGGCGTGGTGCCGGAGTCCTCGGCCTTGGTGTCGGCCGGCAGGATCGAGGCATGCGGCAGCGCCAGTTTCTGGAACAACTCGGCGTCGGGCGCGACGAGGTTGAGCGTAATCGTGTTCTTGGCCTCGTCGGCGATCACGCCGCCGTCCAGCGTACAGGTCTTGGGTTCTTTCAGGCATTTGTCGGCGCCGACGATGCCGGCATAGAACGTGCCCGACGTCGGGCTCGAGACTTTGAAGATGCGCTGGAACGAGGCGACCACGTCCTTGACCGTCAGCTCGCGGCCGTCGGAGAACATGATGCCTTTGCGGATCTTGAAGGTGAAGGTTTTGCCGCCATTTTCGGGGGCGGGGATGGCCTCGGCGATATCGGCGACCACGCTAAAGCCGTCGGCACCGTCCGCTTGCTTGAACTTCAGCAGGCCGTCGTAAATCTGCTGGTAGACGCCCCAATATTGCAGCGTGTAGTTGATGTGCGGATCGATGGTGCCGCCGGCCGAATGTGCGATCACCTTCAAGGTGCCACCACGGTGCTCGGCCATGTATTTGGCGTCGGCTAGGCCGGTGGTTCCCGCCAGCAGGGCCAATCCTACGGCGCTGGCCATCAGGCGTTTGGTCAGTCCACGCATCAACAATCCTCCGTGTTCGGTCAGGGGTTAGGCAAGGATTTTTCAACTTTGGTGCTGGTCTAGAAAATCTCCCACCACCTTGAGGCAGCGGTCAGTTTCCTCAACATGCGGCAAGTGGCTGGAGTTTTCGAAGATGACCCAGTGGGCATGTTTAATGCCGTCGGCATATTGCTGCACGATCCTGGGGGTCGCCTCGTCGTGGCGGCCGGAAATGAGCAGGGTCGGGGCGGTGATCTTGTGCAGCTGGGAAGTGATGTCCCAGGTCTTCAATGATCCGACCACATGGAATTCGCTCGGGCCGTTCATGGTGTGATAGACGGTCGGCTCGGCCGCCAGCTGGGCGAAGGAGGCGGCGACCTCGGGTGGCCAGGGCACGCGGCAGAGGTGGCGGTCGTAGAAGACTTTCACCGCCGCCTCGTAGTCCTCCGTGGCCGTCGTACCGGCGGCTTCATGCTTGAGCAGCGTCGCTTGCACATCCGGCGGCAGCAGCCCGCGAAGCCGGTTGGCCTCTTCCAGCCACAACGCCATGGAGGCCGGCGAATTGGCGATCACCAGCGCCTTCAGCCCCTTGGGCTGGGTGATGCCGTGCTCGGCCCCCAGCATGCCGCCCCAGGATTGGCCGACCACCTGGTACGCGTCCGCGATGCCTAGATGCTTTGTGAGGCTTTCGAGTTCGTCCAGAAACAGCCGCGGCGTCCAAAACTCCTTCGGTGCATTGGGAAGGTGGGTCGAGAGCCCGCAGCCGAGTTGGTCGTAGTGGATGACCGCGCGTCCGCCCGCGCTCAAGCCCGCATAGCTGAGGAGATAATTGTGCGCCGCTCCCGGCCCCCCATGCAGCATCACGACGGGGAGTTTCTTGGATTTCAGGTCGCCCGTGATCTGATACCAAGTCTGATGACCCCGAAATGGGGCAAAGCCGGTGGTTGCTGACATGAGACGCCTCGTGATCGCTGTGATCACAAGACTGTACCCGAATTGCCGCGTATGCAATGGGGGTGCATGCGGGACAAAATGCAGCGGCCGTTGGAAGTCTATGCAACTCAGCACACAGTGGCCAGCCGCTCCCGGCAGACGCGCAGCGTATCGTCGATGGGGCGCCGCCACCAATCGAGGGCGGAAAAGATCTCGACTTCGATAAGTCCCGCGTAGCCCGCCCCCTCCACCATGGCGCGAATGCGCGGGATGTCGATGACGCCGTCGCCCATCATGCCGCGATCATTCAGGATATCGCGCGTCGGGGTGAGCCAATCGTTGACATGGAACCCGAGGATGCGGCGAGCGGCGCCGGCGCGCGCAATTTGGGGGGCAAGCTGATGGTCCCACCAGGTGTGATAGACGTCCACGCCGAGGCCCAGCCATGGCTCGGGCAGAGCCTCCGGTTCGATGCGCTCGCAAAAATCCAACGCTTCGGCTAGTGTTGTAATGCAGCTTCGATCGGCCGCATACACCGGATGCAGGGGTTCCAGGGCCAGACGCACGCCTTGGCTTCGGGCATGGTCGAGCAGCCGGGCGGCGCCTTCGGCGACCTGTTCACGCGCGCGACCGAGATCCTTTGAGCCTGCGGGCAGCGTCCCAACCACCATGAAGAAGGAGTAAGCGCCGAGCGCGGCGGCATCAGCGATGGCGCGTTTGTTGTCTTCAATGGCGGAGAGAAATTCGGTTTGAGTTGCTGCGGGCATATAGGTCGAGCGGCAGTAACCGGTCACCTTCAGGCCGGCGTCGCGGATTTGCCGGGCGATAGCGGCGACGTCCCCGCCTTCGATCTCACGCCGCCAGGGTGCGATGCCACCAAAGCCGTGCCTGGCGACGGCGTCGATGACCTCGCCGATGGGGGCCTGGAAGCCGAGCGTGGCGGTGTTGATGGCGCAGAGATCGGGGCGGCCGGCGAGGGAGCGCATCGGTCAACTCACACCGTAAACGGACAATAGGGATCGCATCCGCTGCGTCGCCAGTTCGGGCTTGGCGAGCAATCCAGCCTGGTCGGCCAGCCGGAAGATTTCCGCGAAATAGGTGATGGGCCGCATCGCCTGCTGTCCGCCCGCCATGACGAAGTGCTCCTGATGGCCATTCAGCCAGGCCAGGAACACGACGCCGGTCTTGTAATACTGCGTGGGCGCACGGAATATCAGGCGCGAGAGTGGCACGGTCGGATCGAGCAGTGCGTGGTATTTTTCGTTGTCGCCGGCCGCAAGCGCTGCCAGACCCGCGCTCGCCGCCGGGGCGATGGCGTCGAAAATGCCGAGCAACGCCTCGCTGTGCCCTTGGGCATCGCCGACGATCAGATCAGGATAATTGAAGTCATCTCCGGTATACATGCGGACGCTCTTGGGCAGGCGGCGGCGCATATCGATCTCCTTCTGCGCGTCCAACAGCGAGATCTTGATGCCTTCAACCCTGTTCGCGCTGGCCTCAATGACGCGCAACGCCGTCTCCATGGTGTCGTGGAACGCGCTCCCACCCCAATAGCCCGCCAGTTGCGGATCAAACATCTCGCCCAGCCAGTGTAGAATGACGGGATGCTCGGCTTCGGCAAGAACCGCCGCATACACCTTTTCGTAGTCGGCGGGCGATTTCGCCACCCGAACCAGTGCGCGGCTGGCCATCAGAATGACGCGGCCGCCGAGGTTCTGCACCGCGTGTAGCTGTTTCAGATAGGCCTTGATCACAAGGTCCGTGCTGCGTGCATCAGTTGGATTGAGATGATCCGTCCCCACGCCCGAATAGATCGCGGCGCCCTTGCGACCCTCGGCGGCGGCCAGCGAGCGGCGGATAAGCTCATGCGCTCCCTCCCAGGTCAGGCCCATGCCGCGTTGCGCCGTATCCATCGCTTCGGCGACGCCCAGGCCCAGATCCAGCAGGTGTTGCCGGAAGGCGATTGTCGGCCCCCAGTCGATATCGGGCGGGCCGGACGGATCGGAGTCGCTGAGCGGTTTGACGACAATGTGCGCTGCAGCAAGCGCGACACGGTTGAAGGGAGCCTTCGGACGCACGGCAGCGATGGGCGTTCCGGTCAGCCGGTAGTCTTCCAACGTCCCAGTTGTCGTGGGGAGCTTGATGGTCGCCATCATCAATACCTAACGCTGAGAAGTCCGCCATCGGCGGCCACAACCTGGCCCACAGTGTAGGGAATCAGGCCGCTGGCCATGGTGCAGGCAATGCGCGCCACGTCCTCGGGTTGGCCAAAGCGTCTGATGACCGTCAGCCCACCTTCTATCATCGCGTCATACTTTCCTTTCACCGGGGCCGTCATATCGGTTTCGATGAAGCCGGGCTGAATTTCATAAACACCGATCCCGTCATTGCAGAGCCGAGCGGCAAACAATTTTGTCAGCATCGAGACACCAGCCTTCGAGATGCAATATTCGCCGCGAGCGATCGACGGAGCTACGGCATTGGTCGAGGACACCGACACGATGCTGTGGTGAACGCCGGCAGCGCGGGGACGCGACAGAACGCGGCGCGCGAACGCCTGGGTGAGAAAAAACGTGCCGCGGGTATTGACGGTCTGGCAACGGTCGTAACTTTCGGCGGTGACATCGAGTAGGTCGCCGCGCGACATCACCCCGACCCCGGCATTGTTCACCAGCGTGGTCAGGGGGCCAAGCGCTGCTTCCGCCTCGTCCAGCATACGGACATGTTGGCCCAAGTCGCCGAGATCGCCGGACACTGCGATGGACTTGCGACCGAGCTTCGAGATATCGAGGCATGTCGCCAGAAGCTCCGGCAACGGAGCGATGTCGTTCACCGCGACGTCGAAGCCCTCGGCGGCCAAGCCTAATGCAATGGCCCGGCCGATGCCGCGCCGCGCTCCAGTGACAAAAGCTACGCCGTGCATGCCACTTTTTCCATTTCTGCCAGGGTTTGCGGTGTGCAGACGATGCGCAGCACCGTGTCGATGTTGAAGGCGAGGCGCTCGCGCAGGGCCTTCGGGCTCATCAGGTCGCGCTCGTAGACAATGGCGCCGGTGAAGCGGTTGGTCAGGTAGTAGTAGCCCAGGCTCGCAATCGTGATCTGAAATTGTACGGGATCGATCCCCTCGCGGAATACGCCGGCCGCGGCGCCGCGCGTCAGCAGCTTTTTCATCCGGCCGACAAAGGGACGGCTGGTGTTGCGGATGATTTCAGAGCCCTCCAGATGGCGCGCCTGATGCAGGTTGGCGCTGTTGACCAGCGAGATGAATCCGGGAAACGCGAGGAAATAGCGCCAGATGAAGGTGACGAGAGTCGTCATGGCCTCGATAGGGTCGAGACGGTCGAGGTCCAGCGCCGCCTCGGCGGCGCGGAATTGGGCGTACTCGGCCTCGAGCACGGCGGAGAACAACAGATCCTTGCTGCCGAAGTAGTGATAAATCATCTGCTTGTTGGCGCCTGCGGCCTCGGCGATGGCGTCGATGCGCGCCCCGCCCAAGCCCAGGGTCGCAAACTCCTCGCGCGCTGCGCCGAGGATGCGGTCCCTGGTCGCTTCTGGATCGCGGGCTTTCATGCTCAGGTCTCTTGCATCAACCAACCGGTTGGTTATAAGTAACGGATGTCATGATTGAGCGCAAGGCCCGGTGTCAGGAACTTGTGGCTCACAAGTGCCTGACACCCAGTCATCGCCGGACTAGGTGTCAGGCACTTACGAAACGTATGTTCCGGACACCGGGTCAATCGATTGAAGCACAGGTGTGAACGTGGCGGGATTCGATTACATCATCGTGGGCGGTGGATCGGCGGGCTGCGTGCTGGCCGCGCGTCTGTCTGAAATGCCGGACGCCCGGGTGCTGATGCTGGAGGCCGGCCCACGCGACACCGATCCCTACATTCACATGCCGGTTGGCTTTTTCAAAATGACGGGTGGCCCGCTCACCTGGGGTTACGAGACCGCCCCCTTGCGCCACGCCAACAACCGCACCGCGCTCTATCCGCAAGCCCGCGTGCTCGGCGGCGGCTCCTCGATCAATGCCGAGATTTTCACGCGTGGCTGTCCGGAGGACTATGATGGTTGGGCCAACGAGCTGGGCTGCCAGGGCTGGGCGGCGGCGGACCTGAAGCCCTACTTCATAAAGTCAGAGGACAACAGCCGTTTAGGCGGTTCCGAGCACGGAATCGGCGGACCGTTGATGGTGTCCGACAATCCGAACCCGAATCGTCTGTCAACGGCCTACATTCAGGGCTGCATGGAACTGGGCATGCCCTACAACCCTGATTTCAATTCGGGAATACAGGCGGGGACGGGTCTGTACCAGACCACCACGCGCAATGGCCGGCGTGCGAGCGCCGCCGTCTGCTATCTGCGGCCGGTGCTGGCGCGCGCAAACCTCACTGTCAAAACTGACATTCTCGTTTCGCGCCTGATCATCGAGAAGGGCCGCGCGACTGGCGTTGAATACCGTGAACATGGAGAGTCCAAGCGTGCCGAGGCCGCGAGCGAAGTGATCGTGACGGCCGGCGCCATTGGCTCGCCCAAGCTGCTGATGCTTTCGGGTGTTGGTCCGGCCGCGCATTTGAAGGACAACGGCGTCACCGTCCTGCATCAGCTGCCCGGCGTCGGTCAGAACTTCCACGACCATTTCTCCACCGACATCACGTGGCAGATTAACGGTCCGCACTCCTATGACAAATACAAGAAGCTGCATTGGCAGGCCGCCGCGGGACTTCAGTATCTGCTGTTCAAGACCGGCCCTGTTGCCTCCAACATCGTCGAAGCCGGCGGCTTTTGGTGGCACGACCGCTCCCAGAAGACGCCCGATCTGCAGTTTCATTTCCTACCCGGCGCCGGCGTCGAAAAGGCCGCCGGCACGGTCCCCGGCGGCAACGGCGCGACCTGCAACGTCTATCAGACGCGGCCCAAATCGCGTGGGTCAGTGACGTTGCGTTCGAACGATCCCGCCGATGCGCCGGTCATCGATCCCAACTCCTTCGCCGAGCCAGACGATCTCGCCTGCCACATCGGCGGCATCAAGCTGGTGCAGGAGATCGGCCGCTCGAAGGCGTTTTCCCGCTTCGTGACAGCCGAACACTTTCCAGGATCTGCGATCAAGACGCGTGCAGACTATGAGGCGACCGCCCGCGCCAACGCCCGCTCGTCCTACCACCCGGTCGGGACTTGCAAGATGGGAACGGACGATATGGCTGTGGTCGATCTGTCCATGCGTGTGCGGGGGATCGAGCGCCTACGGATTTGCGACAGCTCCACGATGCCACGCGTCGTGTCCTCCAACACCAACGCTCCCGTCATCGCTATGGCCGAAAAAGCCGCCGATCTCATTCGAGGCAACAGGTAGCCGCTATGCCAAAAATCCTTTCCGCCGCCGATGCGGCCAAGCACATTCCCGACGGCGCCGTGGTCGCCGTGAACTCCTCGTCTGGATTGTCCGTACCTGATGTGGTTCTCGAAGCCATCGGTGCGCGCTATGACAAGGAGCAGCACCCGCGCGGCCTCACCATGATGCTGCCCATCGCGGCCGGGGATTTCTACGGTATCAAGGGCATCAACCATCTCACCAAGCCCGGCCTGATGGCGCGCACCATCTGCGGCTCCTACCCCTCCGGCCCGTCGACGGCCGAGCCGCCGCCGATCTGGCAGTTGATAGGCCGCAACGAGATCGCCGCCTACAACGTGCCCTCGGGCATCCTGTTCGACATGCTGCGCGAAGCGGCCGGCCACCGCCCTGGCGTGCTCACCAAGGTCGGCCTCGACACTTTCGCTGATCCCCTTCGCAACGGCTGCGCCATGAACGAGTCCGCGCGCAAGTCGCCGATCGTGAAGCACAAGGACTTCGAGGGCGAGGACTGGCTCTATTTTCCCGCCATCAAGCCGAATGTCGCGATCATCCGCGCAACCACGGCGGACGAGCGCGGCAACCTCACCTGCGAGCACGAGGGGGCCCATCTCGGCGCCATGGAGATGGCGCTGGCCGCACACAACACCGGCGGCCTCGTCATCGCGCAGGTTAAGCGCGTGGTTGCGGCCAACACTCTGCGGATGCACGACGTGCGCATTCCCGGCATCCTGATCGACTATATCGTCGAAGCGCCCGAGCAGTGGCAATGCACGCAAACGCCTTACGATCCGGCCATTTCGGGCGAAGTGAAGCGCCCGCTCTCAACCTTCGAAACCATGCCCTTTGGGGTCAGCAAGGTGATCGCGCGCCGCGTGGCGCAAGAGCTGCACGAAGGCTGGGCCGTCAATCTCGGCTTTGGCGTCTCGGCCAATGTGCCACGCATTCTGCTGGAGGAAGGCAAGCACGGGGCCGTCACGTGGGTGATCGAGCAAGGTGCGGTCGGCGGTATTCCCCTGCTCGAGTTTCAGTTCGGCGTTTCGGCCAACGCGGAGGCGATCGTTCCGTCCCCGCATCAGTTCATGTACTTCCAGGCCGGCGGGTTCGATGCAACGTTGCTCAGTTTCCTGCAGATCAGCGAGAACGGTTCGGTCAACGTCTCGCGCCTTGCCGCCCGCCCGCATGTCACAGCGGGAGCCGGTGGTTTTGTCGACATCACGACGCGCGCCAAACGCATCGTCTACTCTGGTTTCTTCAACGCTGGCGCCAAACAGGATGTGGTGGACGGCAAACTGAAAATCGCCGCCGAAGGCAAGGTGAAGAAGCTGGTGCGCGAGATGGACCATGTCACGTTCTCAGGCGCGCGCGGTACGGCGCAAGGCCAGGACGTGATCTACATCACCGAGCGCTGCGTCATGCAGTTGACCCGCGAGGGCATCGTGGTCACCGAAATCGCGCCCGGCGTGAACCTCGAACAGAATGTGCTCGCACAGTCCGAGTTTCCCTTGAAGGTTGCGCCCAACCTGAAGACCATGGACGCCAACTTGTTCCGTCCCGAACCCATCAGACTGAAACTCCATGGCTGAGCCCATCGCCACGCCCGATCCGCGCATCCGCCTGGAGCAGGACGGGGCGCTCGCACGTCTCACCATCGACCGCGCCGACAAGCACAACGCGCTCGACTATCCGATGGTTCTCGCTCTGGAGGCAGCCGCCCACGCCATCGAAAGCACTCCCGGCGTTCGCCTCGCGATCCTCACGGGCTCGGGCGAAAAATCCTTCTGCGGTGGCGGCGATATTGCGGCGTGGTCGTCTCTCTCGCCGGACGCCTTCGGCATGGACTGGGTGCGCCACGGCCATCGCGCTTTTGACGCGCTCGCCCGCCTGCGCCAGCCGCTGATTGCCGTCCTGAACGGCCACGCGCTTGGCGGCGGCCTGGAATTGGCTGCCTGCGCCGATTTCCGCATCGCCGAGGAGCACGCCAAGATCGGCATGCCCGAGACCGGTCTCGGCATCATCCCCGGCTGGTCCGGCACGCAGCGCGCCGTGCACCGCTTCGGCGGCCAGATCGTGCGCCGGATGGCCATCGGCGGCGAGATTTTCACCGCATCCGAGGCGCTGCAACACGGCCTGGTCGACCAGATTGCGCCACGCGGAGCCGGGACGGCCGCCGCCGAAGCCATGGCCACCCGCATCTTGGCCCGCGGCCCCCGCGCCACGGAAATGGTCAAGCTGCTGATCAACGCCGCCGAGGGCGAGGACGCCGAACGGGCCCTCGAAGCCATGGCCGGCGCCCACGCAGCGGGCACGGACGATCTGAAAGAAGGCGTCGCGGCCTTCGCGGCCAAGCGTCCGCCGCAGTTCGCTTAGCGCAGTTGCAGTCGGCCCAAGCCCATCGCATAAGGGCGCACCGAAAGGCGGGCGTGGTGGAACGGTAGACACACAGGACTTAAAATCCTGAGGGGGCAACCCCGTGCGGGTTCAAGTCCCGCCGCCCGCACCAGTAAAATCAATAGGTTATCGTGGTTTGTTGTGAGTTTGCGATATCGGTGAATGGGTTCGGGGTAACACCGGGGTAACAAGCCCATTGACCCAGTACTCCCGCCCACAGGATCGTTCTGGAATGGGGCCGCGAACCAACGGCGCAGAGCCGGCCTACCGTGACGTTGGCCAGCAATCAGCGGCAAGCAGCAGTTCGACCAGGTCATGATAGCGGCGACCGTCCAGCCCGGTGAGGTTCTTGATCCGCTGCAGCCGCGCATAGACCGTATTGGGATGTTTGGCGAGGCTCCGCGCGGCCAACTGGACATTCATGTCGGCATCGGCGATGGCTCGGAGTGTTGCGATGAGGGTGGCGACGAACTGCGCGTCCTCGTTGAAGAACGTCTTGGCCCAGCCTGGCGCGGCCGAGCGCACATAGTCGGCGCCGCGGTGCACCAGCAGGGCCCGGATGGGCAGTCCGGAAAACTGCACCACGCGGTTTGCCACGCTGGCGAAATCCAGGGCGATGGTCGCCTCATGCAGCGCCTTGGGCAGGAATGACGTGGACGGCTGATCGGAGCTGACGCCGATCAGCACTGCCGGACCCAGCGCCAATAGCCTTGGATGGATGCGCTCGGCCAGATCGGCTTGCGGCGCTGTCCAGCCCGACTGCCGGCGCCGGTCGGACATCACAACGGTGACGAGATTGTTGCGGATGCCGGCCAAGGTGCGGATCGAGGCGCCGGCGACCGTGTCCGTTGTGGCGCTCACGATGCGCTTGGCGCGAGGCAGATTCTCTATCTCGGACGGGTTGGCGGATTGGGCGACGACGACGCAATAGCTCTGGCGTTGCTCAAGATACCCCGCGCGCTTGAGCAGCCGCGCCACGCGCCCGTCGGATTCGTCGCAGCCGCTCAACAGGATGCTCAACAGCTCCGTACGCAGATCGCCCTCGGCCTCGGCGAGCAGCCGCGTATGCGTCACATACTCCGATGTGGCGATGGTGCTGATGGAGTTGGTGTATTCGATGGAAAAATCCCCGATGGCCGAGACGGCGCTCTCCGAGCCCCTTGGCGCAATGACAATGGCGGCCTCGCGCAGCCATTGGCAGAGGACGCGCTGCCCGCAGCGGTAGGCGTGCAGGATCGCCTCCAAGGGAAAGCGCTGCTCGGCCCGATGCTGAGCATGGGTTCGGATGAAAGCGAAGTCCCCGATCTCGCCACCGCCGAACAGCCGGCGGATCTCCGCGATGTGTTCAGCGCCATGCTGGTTGAGACCCGGGAGTATCTCGGGATTTCCGGACGCCGAATAGGCCGGAACTTCCGCCAACACCGTATCACGCAGAGCGTTGCCCGCCGATTGTATCGTGCAATCGAGTTCCTTGGCCGCCGGCGGAATTGTCCCGATCTCGGCCAGCCGCGCCAGAATGTGCCGCAACGGCACCTGTCTTGGCGCGCTGAACTCCGGCGCTTGTGAAGTCTTCACAATCATACGGCCAAGATTACCCGAGATGTCGCCATTTGCAATACCAACCTGTGGTGATAGTCACCACATGACGGGGAAATGACGGCAATCCGACCAAGGAGTTATTAACATGGCGAAATATGTCTTTGCCTATCACGGTGGCAGCGCTCCCAAGGACCCCGCCGAAGGCAAGAAAGTGATGGATGCGTGGGGGGGCTGGTTCGGGGCGCTCGGCGCCTCGGTGCTCGATGCCGGCAATCCGGTCGGTAAGTCGAGCACGGTGAAATCCGATGGCAAGCTGCTGGCAGGCGGCGGCGCCAACCCGATCAGCGGCTACAGCCTTATCGAGGCGTCGAGCCTGGAGGACGCGCATAACAAGGCCAAGGGCTGTCCGCTATTGAAGTCCGGCGGCACGATTGAGATCGCCCAAGCCATGGATATGTAGTTACAAACGCCTCATTGTGTTCCGCAAGGCGGCTGCGGCCAGGACGACCGAATGCGGTTTTTTTGAATCGCCCCGCATCACCTGCCGCAGCCGCTGCCTATTTTCAGACCGATAGCAATCTGAGCCCGAACCGGAGACCCCATGACCACCGACCTGAGCTACCTCGCCTACACGGCCCTCCTCACCGCCGCACTCTGGATCCCCTATGTCGCGGCGCAAGTTATGACCAACGGCTTCCTCACCCCGGCCAACTACACCGACCCGACGCCGCGCCCGTTGCCCGAATGGGGCCATCGCGCCAACCGCGCGCAAATGAACGCCGTCGAGGCCTTTGCTCCGTTTGCGGCCCTGGTGCTCATCGCCCACGTGGCCGGCAAGGCCAAAGCCATGGTCGCCTTCTGGGCCATGTCCTTCTTCTGGTTGCGACTCGTCCATGCCGTGGTCTATCTCGCCGGCATCGCCTATATCCGCACACTGGTGTTCACGCTTGGCTTCATCGCTGTTGCGGGAATTTTCTGGGAAGTTGTCAAATAGCTGGACCTGGAGCCGTTCGCTGGTTTCGGTCCCGCCATATGCAACGCACACATCCTACAGGGTTTGCGACTGCAGCGGCGGCAGTGACGGCAGTCGCCGCAGGAAAGACCGGCCCGGGTAATCCTTTTTTGACCGGCGCCGCCAGCGCCTCATCATCGAGATGTCCTTTGGCTGGCTCACGGACTCGACAGCCGTCGTGGCGGCGCTTGGCGGTCAGGCTGGACGATGCGTGGACCGCCAATTCGACCACAGACCGAACTCGACATCTGCGAACCGCGTGAGCGAGCGCTGGATGGTTTCGCTGGCCATCGCGACCGCCGGGTCTTTCTGGACGACGGGAACTATAGAGATCGCCACTCTCGACAACTACGTCGCCGAGATTGACGCCGACTCTGAGATCAATGCGCTTGTGATTGGCAGTGCCAGCATTGGCCGCGACGAACTGTTTCTGCAATTCTATAGCGCAATTCACGGCGTTCACTGCGCTGGCAAGCGCCACCGTCGCCCATGACCTTGACGTTCCGGCCACGATGGGTGGCGACGGCCGGCAGCATGACGGATTTCCGCCGCTCGCGCAACGCCGCCAGCGTACCCGTCTCGTCCAGCTCGATCAGCCGACTGTAGCCGACCACATCGGCGGCCAGGATCGCGGCGAGGCGGCGGCTGGTGCTCATTGTGGCAGCCCCGCTTTGCGCATGCCGTCGGCGACGTGCTCGGCATCGGCGGGATTTCTATAGTGCGGCATTTCAATGGAAATTCTGAAGTCCGGCTTCAATCGAAGGATTTCGGCGGTTTGCTTACGCGCTTCGTTGAGGCGTCCGAGCTGCGCCAGACAGGCGGACATACGCGCCAATTGCCAGGCCGTTCGGCTTGGCGCCAGTTTCCTGTTGGCGTCCAGCGCTTCCTGGTAGCGGCGCGTGGCGTAGAGGGCGATGGCGAGGCTCCCCCAATACCAATCGGGATGCAGGGGATTGAGCCGCATCGCCTGCCGGATCAGAGGTACACCTTCTTCCGCGCGGCCGGCGACGGCAAACGTGGCGCCCAGATTGGCAATGGCATTGGCATCGTTGGGATTGAGCGCGACCGCGCGCTCGGAATGCTGGATCGCCAGGTCGAATTCGTTGCTGAAACGATAGGCCAGAGCCAGGAGATGATGGCAGCGGCCTTCGCCCGGTTGCAACCTGACCGCCTTCAATGTGTGATCGAGGGCACGCTGCTTGATGTCGTCCGGTGCGCTGTCGTAGCGGTGCTCAACCAGCAGCGACAAGCCAAGATAAGCCTGCGCCAGCGCATAATCCGGATCGAGCGACACCGCGCTTTCGAACAGTTTTCGCGCCCGCCGGTTATCGTCCGGTCCGTAACCGCGCAAATGCTCGATGCCGCGCAACAATGTGTCGTAGGCGGCCATGTTGTGCGGTGGCTTGCGCTTGGCGTCCCTGATCTCGGCATCTTCCAGCCGCCCGAACACGGTAGCCGCGATGGTGCTGACGACCTCGTCCTGGACTTGGAACAACTGATCGAGATCGCGATCATATCGCTCGCCCCAGAGCTGGCTGCCCCGTCCCGCATCGATCAGCTTGGCGGTGATGCGAACACGGTCACCGGCCGTCCGACGGACGCTGCCTTCGACAGCATACTGAACGCCAAGGTCCTGGGCCACACTGCGAATATCGGCGGACCGGTCGCGATATTGAAACGAGGTGTTCCTCGCAATTACGAACAAGGACCGGAACCGGGACAGTTCGGTGATGATGTCCTCGGAAAAGCCGTCCGAGAAATAGGTCTGTTCGGGATCGCCGGAAAGATTGCTGAACGGGAAGACGGCGATCGAGGCGTTGCCGGAGCTTGCGATAGGACGATCCGTTGCCGGCGCGATGTTGGGCGCCTTGCCCGCGCTCAACAGGGATCGCCGTAAGGCTTCGATGTCTTGGCCAGGTTCAACGTTCAACTCGCGCGCCAGCACGGCCCGGCAAGCCTCATACTGTTTCAGGGCCTGCGCTCGCTCGCCCGCGTCGGCATAGGCCTGGATCAGATGCCGGTGCGAGGCTTCGCGCACAGGATCGAGCGCGACGAGCGCGTTGGCGGCATTGAGTTTGCTCTGTCCCGTGAGAGTGCTGCAGTGCTGGTCGAGCACGCCGACGCACACGCCATGCCATTTGCGTCGCTCATTGCCGAGCCACTCTTCAAAACTGGGATCGTTGACCTGCAGCCTGTCCAAAAGCTCCCCCACGCACAGCGCCGCAGCCCGGTCCAAATCACTGGCGCTGCCCGTCGAGGCAAGCTGCTGCAGCTCTAGGGCATCGACGGCCACGAGCGCGGGATCGAGCCGCACTGTCTCGTCGTCGGCCAGCAGCGGCATCGGCTGAACGACCGCCAGGTCCTTGCGCAACGCAACCAACGCCTGGCGCAGACTGCTGCGGGCCTGCTCGGCGCCGCGATCGCTCCAAAGCAGGTCGGCCAACCGCTCGCGTGCGACAGTCCCGCGCGGCGCCAGGGCAAGAATCGCAAGCAGGGCCCTGTTCTTCTTGGCGCCAATCGTGATCGACCCGCCTTCGCTGGCGCGGGCGGCAAACTCACCCAGCAGCTTGAGAACCAAGTGCGCCATGTGGATCCGGTTCGGGTGGCAGCCTCGCGTCGCCCTCAACGTCGTCTTAGCGGGCAAACAGACGACCCTGCTCTTTTAGCGCAGTTTGGCGGTTAATTCACGGCGGATTGGCGCTGGTTCGCATGGGGCAGCACGATGGTGGCAAGGAGCGGAACGGGATCGCAAGCCGCCGCCCGATTTGAGCCAACCCCGCCATGGAGCACGCAAAATGTCCCTGATCCAGAAGACGACCGCAGACACCAGCACTATCGGCTTGGCAGCTCACGCATGGCTTGCCAAAGGCCTCAGGGCGTTGAAATCGCGTTTGGCCAGGAAGCAGGCTGCCCCGCGCGAGCGCAATTGCGCACTCGCCCTTGAGGCGACCTACGCGCCAAGCGCTCCGGTCCGGATATTGCGCGCGGACGTCGAGGAGATCTATTGGGCCATGGCGCATGATATGCCGGTGCCCATGCATATGTGGCCGCTGTGACGATTTTCCGCACGCCTCTTAAGTTATATTATTGTGGACCAATCCCCTACCTCATAGCGGCCGACCACGACGCTGCCATTCGCCCGTGCCTCGGCGCGCATCCGTTCCTTCAGCGTCGAAAGGGCAAGATCGGCAACGCCCGCTACGCCGTGCTTGTCCAACACTGGAGCCAGGGTGACCACGAGATCCGCGATCATGTCGATGCCGCTGATCGGATTTTCGCCGCCGCCAGCCAAGGCCTGAACCGCCATGTCGGGCGCCGGCAGACCCGCTTCGACGAAGGTCGAATGCAGCCGCAACCCCGTAAACGCATTGGTGCCGACCTTGCGGAGGGTCTCGGCGATCAGGGCGCAACACCGGTCATAGAGTGGAGCCGGAGGGTTAGACCACACGCCGGTCCAATCCACCTCGTGAAAAATGATTATCCCGTTTGGCCGCAAATGACGCGCCAGCCCCGACAACATTGCGACGGGGTTCGGATTGAACATCAGGACATAGCGCCCGACAATGGCGTCAAACGGCTCTTCAAAGCTCAACAATGCAGGATCGCCTTCTAGGAACATGACGGTCCCGAGTTTGCACTCCAGCGCGCGAGCTCGGGCCGCCGCGACCGCAGTCGGCGACCGATCGGCGCCGACCACGCTGCCTGTGGGCCCGACCAATTCGGTGGCGAGAAACGCGGCATCGCCCTTGCCGCTGTCGACATCGAGAACCCGCATGCCCGGTGCAATGCCGGCCGTCTTGAAATACTAGAGCGGGATCGGATCAACCAGCCGCGCCTGCGTCGCCAGCCGCTTGAACTCCCAATCGGTATGTCCGAGTTCGTAGTCCAGGGTGCGGATGGTACCGGTGTCGGCAGTGGTCACGGTACTACCTCTACTGCGGCAGCCTTGAAACCTGCTACAGCAAACTTGCATCCCCCGGTTCGACACCGAGCAATACTTTGCCGGCCAATACGAATTGCAGCGGTGCGCCGCAGCGATGCACCGTCCATGTATGCATATCGCGAAAGGCCGTCACGATTGCCCTCTGAGAGTACACGCAGCACTGGCAACAGCGCCACCAAATAGCCGAGTGTCAGAAATTGACGGCAATCTGAGAACGCACCTGCCCTCAAATCCGAGGTGTCTTGCACTCGACTGTCTTGAACTCGACTTGACCCGAAACTATGCTCGGAGCAGGCTTAGGTCATGACACAGCTGCCAGCCACTAGCGTAGCCAAACCGAAGCCTACCTCGCCAAAGCGGGGCCGGAACTGGCGGCTCTGTGCACGGCGTGCGGCGCCTGTTTCGACGCCTGCCAGATAGTGGATCACATTGGTCTTCGTGGCGCCGATACGGGATTTGCGACCGACGGATTGCGGCGACTGGCGGGCGTCGACGCTGCCCCGGCAGAGATGATCGCCTGGGTCAGCGCCTGCACCAAGAGCGGCCAATGCGTTTCGGCCTGTCCGGAAGCGGCCGTCGGGCTCGACGCCATGCTGCTCATCAGGATCGCCAAGCA
The DNA here is from genome assembly GCA_031393505.1 of Hyphomicrobiaceae bacterium. Lineage (GTDB taxonomy): Bacteria > Pseudomonadota > Alphaproteobacteria > Rhizobiales > Hyphomicrobiaceae > JANYHF01. The sequence goes on from JANMVX010000269.1 coordinate 26,076, forward strand.
GCGTGTGCTGAATGACACGCATCAGTTGCCGGCGAAACAGGATCCGACCTATTGTCGCGCCCCAAACTCTTTGCCCGGTTGCAACTTAGCGACGAAGAGTTAGCGCAATGGCTGTAGACAGCAAACGCGTCACCTTCTGGTTCAGTTGCAACATGCTGCGGCATGCCGAGATGATACGGCTGTCGATGCTGCTGCTGGAGCGCGTCGGATATAACGTACACGCCGCGGGTGGACCGAGCTGTTGTCGCGGCACCGCTCACGATCATCAGCCGGATGCCGCCTGCACCATGGCCGCCCGCGCGGGGTCGCACTTCAACGCCGCCACCGAATTGGAAGGCCGTGGTGCCGTCGTGACGTGGTGCCCGTCCTCCACATGCATATGTCCGACATCATGGTGCCGGGCAATGCCGTGGCGAGCGGTGACGTGGGAGCCGGTGGACGTTTTGGAAACCCCGGCCTACGCGCTGTTGCCAGCGCCTCTTGCGCGAACGAACATCTATTCGTCGGACAACCAGGCAAAGCCTTGCTCTCGGCAAGCGCGTTCAACCATCTGGGCCTCGCGTGACTGGACACGTTCGCGCATTGCGGTGAGTGCTTGCCGGTTATCGTCCAACATTAATCGCACCAACATTTCGACCGTGAGATCGACGTAGCGTTTCAATCTTAAAGCGGGGTGCTCTGCGGTGCTAGCCGCGCCCTGCGGCGGAGGAGTCGCCTCGCGGTCTTCCGAGCCTCTGACAAGAGCGTCGCCGACGGTCAATGGTTCGGCAAACGACACGCCACAACGATTTCCACGATGCCAACGCACCTGCGCCTGGATCAATCTGCCGTCGGAGAAATGAAGCGTCACCCGATCCTTTCGCGTCACGCCAAACGACCCGGTCAGGCCAGCGCCATGGCGCGAAATATCGCGAATGACGCCTGTGTAGTTGCCTTCAACAGTCATCACGTCGACATCGATGCGAGTTGGGACGCGGCGCCAAACGCGCAGTAACCTAATGTTGGTTTGCTCCTCCGATGCATGCTCGACGTTTGGCTGTCTTGCGAGCCGGGCATGACATGACCGCAGCGGAGCGTCGATGTCGATAGTCACGAGACGTTTTAAGGCTGCTTGGCGGTGCATGGGACGACCTGAATGACTTCGAAATTTGGCGCAAAGCTCCTATTCGCCGTCCATGACCAGCAACCGCGGGCGATGTACCGCGTCTGGAATAGCGTCGACTTTCCGCACCTTGCGGTGCGCCAACGGTCTTGGACGTCGAGTAGCTGAGTGCGCCAGGTTCATGCCGATCGAGCCGGCCAGGTAGCTTGGCATCATGCCGCCGGCGGTTGGTAACCTAGCCGGGCATCCCTTCGTCACTATCGGCCCAATCACTTGCAATAAAATGAACGCATGTGAGGCTACTCGAAGCGGCTCTGCCGCCAGCCTGTAGCAAGCTAGCCGAATTAGAGTCGCCGTGCTCATCAGATGGCTTGGGACTTCCAGGCTTGGTTCCGTCTGAGTTCACGACCGATGTGCCCGGATTCTTCACTGGAAAATGTACCGACAATGACTTCCAGTCTCTTGCCATCGCTCGAAGACCTGACCTACGCTGTCACGGCTATCGCAGTCGACTCCGCCGATTGGACAACGGTTCTTCGCGAAGCCTGTGAACGGGCGCAGAACGGCTTGGATACAGGGCTGGCCCTTGAGCGGAAAGGTCAATGTATGCTCGTGTGCGGCAACGGCACGGTCAACTTGGGGCCGTGCTCGGCGGACGACGTTGGCGATCTCGTCGCCTGTTTTGATTTGCTGCTTCTCGACGGTCGGATGTTTGATGACCTAGCGGCCGCCCTGTGGGCCCTTTCGAGATTGGCCAGGCTGCACGCCTGCAGGGTCGTTATCATGATTTCTCGGGACCTCTTACCAGAAATGGAAGATGCCATTTGTTACCTGGAAACTCCAGTTGGTAGCCTTCATTGACACACCATGACGTGGCGCATGTGTAGCAAGACAGCAGATGTCAACGAATCCGTGTCTTAAGTAATGATTCCGTACCAAAATGTATCGCAGCGCCACAATTCATGCAGGCATCATGCTCAGCGCCACCACCAGCATCCAGATAGTGACCGCGGACCTGAACAGGGCCAAAGCCAGGATTGCTAGTGAAGTTCAAGTAAAACGCGAAACAAAATATTATCTTGACAATATCAAATCAGTAAAAACATCGAAGAACTTCGTGAACAACTATCGTTTGTTCAGCTACGCCATGAACGCCTACGGCCTTTCCGACATGACGTACGCCAAAACCATGATGCAAAGAGTCATGGACGGAGGGTTGACAAACGCCAAGAGCATGGCGAACCATCTCTCCGATCCAAGATTCAAGGCCTTTGCCAAGGCGTTCGACTTTGGCGATAAGGGCGCCGGGGTTACGGCCAGCGACGCCGCCAATACAGCAACCACGAAAAGCTACATCGAACAGGCTCTCGAAGACGATGTTGGAGAGCAGAACGAGGGCGCCCGGATCGCGCTCTATTTCATGCGCAATGCTCCAAACATTACTAGCGGCTATCAGGTGCTCGGCGACAAAGCTCTATTCCGCTTTGTCCAGACGGCATTCGATATTCCAGCAACTTCATCCAATACACTGGATCGGGTCTCGAAGCTCATCGAGAGCAAGATCCATATCGGCGATTTGAAAGACTCCGACAAGGTCAAGACTATGGTCAAGCGCTTTGTCACGCTGTGGGACCTGCAGAATTCCTCGACGCAGAGCACGTCAGGACTGCAACTGGGTCAGTCGGCAACTTTCGGGGGTGTCGCAAGCTTGCCGGCAATCCAGTCGCGCTACAGCCAGTTTTGACAGGTTGCATCACACCGCGCGATACAGGAATCCGGCTCGATTCAAGATCAGAAACGATTGTCATTCAGGCGCAGTGACCCACTTTCCGCCGGCCGACCATATCTACAGTTATCGCAACATTATAAAATGGTTACGCGAGGCTATCGATCAGATCGGATCTGGAGCTGAAGGCCAGCTGCGCGAAAATGGTATTGCGCACAATGCGATGAACGCGGCGCTTCACCATGCGCCTTGCGAGCTTGACGAGTTGATCGCCAAGATGAATTTCGTTCGCGTGCGGTTGAAGGGCGACAGCGACGCGGCCAGCGAAGTCGATGAGTTTTTCGATGTGCTCGTCTTCGACATCTGCGGGATGTCGAAGACGAGCGCATGAAATGCACCCCGCCATCCCAATCTAGGCAAGCCGGCGGGTCAACCGCTCTTTCAATAGACCATGCTGCAATATGCGGCCTGTGGCGCCTTCGATGAGTATCGGGTCGCTCGCCACTAGAGCATTTTCAAAGGCGATGCCGCACCGGCCGCAAGCCCACCATTTGACCGCCGCATTCAACGTGCGACCATTGTTCAGCTGCAGGACGATCCGATCACCCGGCACCACGGCATAGGCGCCCTCGAGACAGGCGCCCCCGATCGAAACATCTCGTATCGTTGTGGTTTGAAATCGATCCCGCAAATGCAGGAGCGCCCTGATGTTGACGCTGTATCGTTCATGGGTGCGTAACCGGCGTACTGTCGAGCCCGCATCGCCGTCGATGTGTCTTGCTGCTTGGTGTCCAGCTTCAACTGCCTCCGCAGACGCCCGCTTCGACGATCCAAACTGTGATCTTGCCAGTCTCGCAATCATATTGTCCCTCCGCAAAACTCCAAGCGACCCTCGGCTTCGGTCTCGCACGCGGTCACGCGAGATCGGCTAGGACATCAACTTGTTCGAGCACTTTCAGTCGCTGGCAATTCATGCCTGAAGGAAGGTCGTACAACGCTGTACGAATGCGGATCGTCATGATTCGCTGCGGCGCAGCAATCCTGCGCATCGTCCTTGATGCAGTAAGGATAGCGAAAAGTTCTTGCTGCTTTGTTGCCAGCGCCGCCGCCTGGCGCCGACTGATCGGATGCTGGGACGGATCAATGGAATGATCTCACAAGGCTGCCGACAAGCATGGTCCAGCCGTCGATCAGCACAAAGAACAAAACTTTGAATGGCAGAGACAGCACGGTGGGTGGGAACATCATCATGCCCATGGACATGACTAATGTGGATACAATAATGTCGATGATCAAGAATGGAAGCGTCACCAGAAATCCGATTTCAAATCCGCGCCGCAACTCAGACACCATGAAGGCAGGTATAAGCGTGCGAATGTCGACCACTGGCGAGGCGGCTGCGGCGGCTGGCGCCGACGGCGTCTTGCCGGGCGATGAACGCGCCGACAAATCTTCGAACAGCTTCAATTCCTTGTCTCGAACATTTGCAAGCATGAAGTCGCGAAACGGCTCGAGGATCTTCTCGATCGCTGCTTCCTCGCTGATGTTGTGTTCGATCAATGGTCGTACACCCTCCGACCAGGATTTGTCGAATACGGGAGACATGACGAAGAATGTCATAAACAAGGCCAATGAGACGAGTATCGAATTTGCTGGTGTGGTCTGTAAGCCGAGCCCACTGCGCAAAAACGACAGGGCGATGACGAATCGTGTGAAACTCGTCATCATGACAAGCAGACCAGGTGCCAGGGATAAGACAGTCAGGAGCCCTATGATCTGGACGATTCGCCCGTTCACTGTGGGATCGCCACCACCGATCAGATCACGTAAATCGCCGGCTTGCGCCATGACCGGCGTAATTGCCTGAGCCGGCAACGCGCTAGCGAACAGGATCAGGTTGCTCATTCCAGCACCAATGTTCTGATGACGATGTCCTGCACCTGGCCATTGGTTCTGGTCCTGGCTCGTTCGAGAAGATCGTCCTTTAGGAAGCGCAACCCACTCGGACCTTCGATTTGCGATACCTCTATGGTGCGCAAGTAAGAGAGCATATCGTCCCCCAATTGACCGAGTTTCTCTTCGATCCCGTGTTCGTCGGCAGGCGCCAGCACGGCGATCTCCAGCCGCAGCCACGTGTTGCGCGGATTGGCGACAACTGTAAGGATCGGCGGCAAGAGTAGCGTTTTTATCGCGGCGGGAGGTGGTGCTGAAGCTGTGGCCTCGACCCTGGCGCCCACGTGCGCCGGGCTTGGCGCATCGCGTGTTGCGACTGTTGCTCCGCTTGGCAAAGCCCCGTTCGATGCCGCAGGCGCTGCGGATTTGCCGGCATCGTCATGCCGGCCTTGTGACAGGGTCCAGCCGGCGCCCGCACCAAGACCGGCTGCAAGGATCGACGCGATCGCGACGCCAATAATTGCCCCGATGCCGCTTGACTGTCCTGTCTTTGCCAATGTCGGTCCTTTGTCTTCGGCGCCACGTCAGTACGGCATGACCTGATCAAGAAACTGTTGGCCATAGGACGGCTGCTGCACTTCGGTCAGCCGGCCTCGGCCACCATAGGAAACTCTGGCTTCGGCTATCTTGTCGTAGGTTATGGTATTGTCGCGGCTGATATCCTGTGGACGAATGACGCCGCCAATGCTGAGGAGCCTGAGTTCATGGCTGACCCGAACCTCCTGCGAACCTGTGAGCACAAGGTTGCCGTTTGGAAGCACGCCGGTGACGAGTGCGGCGACCAGAAGCTCGATGCGTTCCGATCTTGTGGTGGTGCCCTGTCCGTTGCTTGAGGTGTCACCGTTCAACGCTGCGGACGCGCTTAGGTTTTTCGAAATCACGTCGTTGTCGACCTTGGCCGTCAGGCCGTAGTCCGATTTCGACACCCGAGATCTGCCAGTCTTGTTATCGAAGGAGGCGCTGTCGTTGATGGCGATCTTGACCGTCACCAAATCGCCGATGCGATGGGCGCGCGGGTCCTGGAACAGCCTGGAGGACAGCTCGCCTGGGTTGGACGTGTTCGCTAAGCCGCCAAGGCGCTCCATCGACTGGCGGGCCGGGCTGGCGTTAACTACGAGTCCGCTGCCTACTGCCGACATGGTCGGCTCCTGCCCGATCTCCTGAAGCCCGGACGAGCATCCTGCCAATAGGATGCCAACGGAGCATAATAAGGCTAAGAAGCGCGCCATCACGAGCCCTTGCCAGTCTTGGAGCGGCCGGCCGCAGCAAACAGGTGGGCAAGCCCGGCTGCCTTGGTGGGATCCATCTCTGCTAGGATTAAACTGGTGGCGCGGGGATCGAGCTTGAGAAGGATGGCGGCGGCGGTCATATCGTCGAGTTTGGCTAGTTGTTCGGCGGCGGCCGCTGGTTTCATCTTGGCGTAGATGGTGCTCAGGTTGCCGCGCACCGTGGACAGAAAGTCCTCGCGCCGCTTGGTCCAGGTCTCGAATTCGGCCCGTTTCCGCTCCAGTTGCTCCAGCCGTTCCTCTATCTTTTTCTGTAGCTTGACGAGTTCGGCCCTTTGCAGCGCGAAGCGGGCGTCGGCGGCTTTGTCTAGGATGCTGGCGCAATACTGCGCCGGGACCGATACCGGACCAGGCGCGGGCGCTGCAGAGCTGCCATCGGGCGCAGCCGTGTGACTGGCTGGTTCGGTCGCATGGGAGATTACTGTCGCGCAGGGTAGGCCGACGATGCAATACGCCAAGAGTGCCGGGATGCGGAAAAACGCAAACATCCTACTGGACCACGAGTTCGGCATGAAGCGCTCCTGCGGATTTGATGGCTTGCAAAATGTCAATGATGCCCGACGGTTTGAGACCCATGGCGTTAAGGCCGCGGATGAGAACCTGAAGATCGGACCCATCGACGATAGCGATCTGGCCGCCGGTCTGGGTAGCTTGAATGGTCGTGGACGGGAGTATCGCAGTCTGGCCGTCCGAGAACGGGTCAGGCTGCGACGCACCGGGTGTTTCGGTGATGCGAACCGTTAGCGTACCGTGCGTCACGGCAACTTTGGATACCCTGACATTCTCACCGATCACGATTGTTCCTGTCCGGGCATCGATGATTACCTTGGCTGGCACATCGGGCTCGATCCTTAACTCACCGATCTCGGCCAGGATGCGTGTGACGTTCCCCTTGACCGGAGGCGTTATTGCGATCGCGCGTGAGTTCCGCTCTCGAGCGAGCGCCCTGCCGTAACGGCGCATCCCGAACGCATTTATTGCGTCGACCGCGCGCACAACCGTTGTGAAATCGGACTCGCGTAGTTCGAGCACCAGTTCCCGCGATGTGTTAGGCGCCACCGAGGGTTCTCGAACGATGATCGCGCCGTTCGAGATGCGGCCCGAGGTCGGCACCCCCTGGGTGACCGTCTCTGCAGCCCCGGAGACCGAAAAGCCGGAAACGGAAACAGCGCCCTGGGCGGTTGCGTACTGCTCGCGATCACCGCCGAGCAGCGGCGTCATGACGAGCGTGCCGCCGACTAGCGACGTCGCGTCGCCGATCGAGGACACCGAGACATCCATATGAGAACCAAGGCCTGCAAATGGTGGAAGGCTTGCTGTGACAATAACTGCAGCGGCGTTTTTAGGCGCCTGGCTCAGGCTGCGGACGTTCACGCCCAGGTTCTCCAGCATCGACACCAAGGACTGGTCCGTAAACGGACTGGCCTTCATGCTATCGCCGGTTCCCTTCAGGCCGAACACCAAGCCATAACCAACCACTTGCTGTTCGCTCAGACCACGGACGGAACTGATATCCTTGAGGCGCGTCGCCGCCGCCGCCGGCGATGGCGCGATCAGCACTATGGCGCCGAGGCAGATGAGCAGCCAAGATTTCATGGTATCGGCATCCTGACGCCGCCGTCCGCCTGCACCACGCCCGCCAGAACCTTCCCGCTGTCCAGGCTGCGAACTTGGATCAGATCGCCCAATCGCCCGTCCTGCAAGGCCATGACCCTTCCACTGATCGAAAGCAGACCTTCGACGTAGATGGCGACTATGGTGCGTCCACTGATGACAAGCGGCGGGTCTGCGACGGCAGACAGGGCGATTGGATGGTGAGGTAGAAGAGTCCGCCTAGCGACCTTGCCGATAACCGGCCCGCGTTCCCTGGCGACGGGGCCGCCGTCGGTCGTGTGCGATGCCGGCGCGTCGACCAGCAAGTCGTCTTTGATCACTTCGCCGGGGTAGATGACCCGGGCCGGCTCCAGCCAGCTATCGACGGTTTGAGCAAGCGCCGGACGGAGCTGCGCCCCGATAAGCAGAACCAGGAGCGGTCCGGCACCTGATGTCAGCGCTCGCGTTTTCATGTTGATCATCGCATCGACTTGTTCGCGATAGACGCCATTTCGTCGGCGGCCTGAATGACTTTTGAGTTCATCTCGTATGCCCGCTGTGCCGAGATCAGCTCGGTGATTTCCTTGACTGAGTCGACGTTCGAGTTTTCGAGATAACCCTGCTGGATGGTTGCAAACCCAGCCGATCCCGGCACGCCGGTGACCGCCGCGCCGGAGGCCGCAGTCTCGGCGTAGAGATTGCCGCCAAGGGGATCGAGTCCGGCCTCGTTGGCGAAATTCGCCAGCGTGAGTTGACCGATAGATTGTGGCGCCGTCTGGCCATCGATCTGAGCTGTGACGGCTCCGCTCGCGCTGACGGTCACAGTGAGCGTGTTGGGCGGCACGACAAGCGATGACTGAACTGGGTAACCGTCGGCTGTGACGATCTCTCCGCTCGCGCTGGTGTTGAACGACCCTGCACGCGAATAGAGTTTGGCCCCGTTCGGGCCTGAGATCTCGAAGAAGCCGCGTCCGTTGAGGGCAAGGTCCAGCTTGTTTCCGGTGCTGGCGAGCGTGCCCTGGATATGCAGGTTGCGGATCGCGACGGGTCGGACGCCCAGTCCGAGATTGGCGCCTTCGGGCACAAGACTCTCGTCGCCACGGGTCGCCACGCCCTGTGTGCGTTCGTTTTGATAAAGTAAGTCAGCGAATTCGGCCCGAGCCCGTTTGAAGCCGGTCGTGTTGATGTTCGCGATGTTATTGGCGATCACTTCCAGGTTCAGCTGCTGCGCCGACATGCCGGTTGCCGCAATGGCGAGAGCTCTCATCGTGTCTTCCCTTTTAGATCGACATGCGGGTGACTTCAGTATACGCACCGATGACTTTGTCCCGGACGGCGATCGCCACCGTCAAAGATTGCTCGGCCGCCATAACTGCGCCGACCACCTGCTGCAGCGGCAACTTGCCGGTCAAACCCGAGATCGCTGCAGTTTCGCCGGCCCTGAGACTTTGGCGCGCGTCGCCGGCAATCGATGCCAAGACCGAGGCGAAATCGCTACCCGCGACCGGCGATACATTTGACGCGGCGGTCGATACCGCTGCGGCCGAACCGGCTGCGCCCAGTGTTGAGACAGGTGTGATCACGAGTTGCTCCGCAGCAGGTCTATGGTCATCGAGATCAGGTCTCGCGCCTGTTTAATGACTTGTAGGTTTGACTCATAAGAGCGATTGGCCTCGCGCATGTCGGCGAGTTCAACCAATGGATTCACATTGGGGTATTTTACATATCCCTTCGAATCTGCCGCCGCGTTCCCCGGATCGTATTTGAGTTCGAATGGGCGCTCATCGGTGCCAATGCTGGCGACTTTTACTAGCATTGTGCCGGTGGCACTGTCGGCTGCGCTGGCGAAGGCAATAGTCTTGCGGCGGTACGCATCGGCGCCGGGCGTTGCGCCCGTGGATTGCGCGTTGGCAAGGTTCTCGGCCGCCACCCTCAGGCGCCGTGACTGGGCTTCCAGTCCGGCGCTGGCCGCCGCGATAGAGGATTGGAGAGCGTCCATGGCCTAGCCTCTCGCCGCAGCGAGCAGCATACGGTGGAA
>JANMVX010000285.1:0-10356 GCA_031393505.1 Hyphomicrobiaceae bacterium
CCGATCCAGAGCCGCCGCGTCATGTCGATGAGTTCGTGATTGGGACCGGCCTCCGCCGTGACCATCTCGGGCTCCAGCGCCATGCCGCAGATCGGGCATGAGCCCGGTCCCTCCTGCCGGATTTGGGGATGCATGGGACAGGTGTAGATTGCGCCGGCGATGGCAGGAGGCGGAGCAGCCGCCGGGGCCAGATAACGCTGCGGATCGGCGATGAACTTGGTCCGGCAGTTGGCAGCGCAGAAGTGATAGGTCGTGCCCTCGTGCTCGTATCGGTGCTTGGAGGTCAAGGGATCGACGGTCATGCCGCAGACCGGGTCTTTTGCAGTTTGCCCCGTACCGCCAGCCTTGTCGAACGTGGTATGATGGTCACGATTTTCATGCGCCGTGTATGCTGTATCGATGATGTTTGGCATTCTCCGCTCCTACGTCAACGAACCGGTCAACACTGCGCCACACCCCTGGGGGGTATCGAGGCGGCTTGACAATTATACCCTGGCGGGGTAACAGTCAAGCGATGCAAAGCGAAACGAAGAAGTCCTGCACGAAGCGACTCAGCAAAATCGAGGGCCAAGTGCGTGGCATCGCCCGGATGGTCGACGAGGACCGCTATTGCATTGATGTCGTGACCCAGATTGCCGCCGTCCGCGCTGCCTTGCGCAAAGTCGAAGAAGCTGTGCTGCACGACCACGTTGCCCACTGCGTTGAGAGCGCGATCAAAAGCGGCGACGCGGAGGAGCAGCGGCGAAAAGTCGCCGAACTGGTGACAGTCATGTCGCGGGTGGAGCGGTGATGTCCCTGGCTAACTCCGCACGTTCAGCAGCGAGTTTGGTCAGGCATCCAATGCGTTTGTTGACGGTGCTGATTCGCGCGCTGCTCGTTGTAGGCATGGTTGCTGGGCTGATGTTCGACGCTACCGCCGCCAACATGCGCGCGTTGCACGCCAGTGAAATAATGTCCCAGCCTGCCAGCACTGTGGACGCAGGAATGAAACTGTCGTGCCCAAACCACGACAAGAAGACCAATCAGCATTGCCCGCAGAACTGTTGCGTCGCTATTTGCGGCTTTTGCTCACTCGCCACCCTCTCATCGCTTGACAGCGTTGGGGTGCAAGACCGCATTGCCACGGTTCGCTTTGCGACCACCGATGCGCGTCATACGGGGATCGAGGTCGGATTCGATCCGCCACCCCCGCGGGTCCTTGGCTGATCAGCACGTGCCGTTTGGGCGCTCCAGTGTCGCCGGCTCGACCGCGAGTGCTCGGCCCGCTTCTCACAATCAGATCGACAAGCCAGGAGTTCATTCTATGAACCGCCGTCAACTCATCGCATCCACTGCCGTTGCAGGCGCGGCTATCGCGCTATCGCCGTTTCTTCTGCGGGGTCTGAATCGGACGTCCGCCACGACCGCATCGGCCTCGGCATCCGAGCCGCGAATCTTGAAAGTCGTCAACCGGACTCTCGACATCAATGGCAAGCCGGCCTCGGTATTCGGCTTGGTCGGGTCCGACAACAAGCCAGGCTTGACCTTCACCGAAGGCGAGCAGTTCCAGGTTGCGCTCATCAACAAGCTCAACGAGCCGACCATCATCCATTGGCACGGGCTGAGGCCGCCTTACGACCAGGACGGCACGCCCAATGCGCCGATGCCGCTGTTGGCCGCCGGCGAAATCCGCCACTACGATTTCCCGGTGGGGGCGACCGGCACGCATTGGATGCACGCCCACACGCTGCAGGAGCAGAACCTGCTCGCCGCTCCGCTGATCGTGCGCGCCAAGGACGCGGGCAAAATTGACGAACAGGAGGTGGTCATCCTATTGCACGACTTCTCGTTCACGCCGGCCGAAGAACTGCTGGCCCGCCTGCACAAGGGCGGCAAAATGGCCGGATCGATGGCAGGCCACGACATGTCGAAGATGGACATGTCCGGAATGAAGATGGACATGCCGGGCATGAAAATGGACGGCATGGCCATGGACGGCATGCCTGGCATGAAGATGGACCTCAACGACATCGAGTACGACGCCTATCTTGCCAATGATCGCACGCTCGACGATCCCGAGGTCGTCAAAGTCGAACGCGGCGGCAAGGTGCGCTTGCGGATCATCAACGGCGCCGCCAGCACGGTGTTTTTCATCGACACCGGCGAAGTAGATGGGACGTTGCTCGCCGTCGACGGGCAGGCGACGCAACCAGTTGTCGGCCGGCGCTTCCCGGTCAGCATGGGGCAAAGGCTAGATATCGGCCTTTCCTTGCCTTCGGACGGCAAGGCCCTGGCAATACTGGCGCTGCGCGAAGGCACGAAAGAGCGTACTGGGATCATCCTTGCACCGCAGGGTGCTTCCATTTCCAAGCTCGCGACCAAGGCCGATGCAGATGGCCCGGTGATGACCCTGGATTTCGAAGCAACGGTGCGCGCGGCCAATCCGCTGGCGATGAGAGAATCTGATCGCACGCTCCGTGTCATGATGATGGGCGACATGATGAAGTATCAGTGGATGCTGATGCCCGGTGGTCCGCACACGATCAAGCAAGGCGAGCGCGTCAACATCCAGATGATGAACCACACCGAAATGGCGCATCCGATGCATCTGCACGGCCATGCGTTCCAGGTGGTCGATATCAACGGCACGGCCCTCGCGGGTGCGCTGCGCGACACCGTTCACATCTCGCCGAAATCCACTGTGACTGTCGCCTTCGACGCCGATCATCCCGGCAGGTGGGCGTTCCACTGCCACCATCTCTACCACATGGTCAGCGGCATGATGTCGAGCGTGGACTACGAGGGCGTTGCGTGACGCTTTGACGTAACTCTCTTGAATTCAACTCAATTGAACGATCAAATAGAGGACACACGAATGCTTACTATCAGGAACACAATATTGGCGACTGCAATGCTGTTACTGGCGGGGACCTCTTACACGCAAGCGGCCGAATTCACCGATGCGCAAAAAAGTGAAATCGGCAAGATCGTTCGCGAATACCTGCTCAAGAACCCGGAAGTCCTCCAAGAGGTTTCGGCTGAGCTGGATCAGAAACAGGCCGCGCGACAGGGAAAGCAGGCTGGTGACGCCATCAAGCAGAACGCCAGCGATATCTTCCGCTCAAGCACGGATCATTCGGCAGGGAACGTCAAAGGCGATGTGACGGTTGTCGAGTTCTTCGACTACAATTGCCCCTACTGCAAGCGCAGCTATCCGACGATCAACTCGCTGATCCAGGGCGACAACAAAGTTCGCGTTGTGATGAAGGAGTTTCCGATCCTCGGGGCTGGCTCGGTGTTCGCCAGCCGCGCCGCTATAGCCTCGATTCAACAAGGCAAATACTGGCAACTGCACGAAGCCTTGATGGCAGTTCAAGGCAGAGTCGACGAAGCGCGCGTCATGACCATCGCCAAGCAGGTTGGCCTCGATACCGATCGCCTGACCATGGACATGAAGTCCGATAGCGTGACCGCGATCATCAACAAAACCAATGATCTCGCGCAAAAACTCGGCATCAACGGCACGCCGGCGTTCATCATCGGCGATCAGTTGAGCCCCGGCGCGCTCGAACTTGCCGATATGCAATCCCGAGTGGCGCAAGTTCGGGCCAATCCGTGCGCTGTGTGCTGATCAAAAATGCAGCCGGCGGCAGTCTTAGGTTTTTAAAAGCCCGCCGCCGGCCCTAACACTTCGATGGGAGTGCAAAAATGCTCGCCAAGTCAATCCTGCAGCCCGCCTTGAGCATTCCTCTTAGGCAATATGCCGTAGCTGTCGGCTTTGGCGCGGGCACGTTCGTTCTCCTGGGCACGGTCGCGGCCTTGTGGAAGAACCCATTGTTCATCCGCATGATGCCGCCAACGGGATTCGAGATTGCCCTACTGCTCGCGCAATCCGTGTTGGTCGGGGCGTACATGGCGGCACCAGCGGCCGCCTGTTCGACGCGAACTGCCAGCATCGGAAATGTTCTGAGTTTCCTCGGCATCGCCTGCCCAATTTGCAACAAACTGCTCGTCCTCGCTCTGGGGCCAGCGTTGCTTATGCAGTACTTCGAGCCTATACGGCTCTACGTCGGCATAATCGGAGTAGGCCTCGTCGCGTTTGCACTTTGGCGAAAGACGAGCAGTCTTCGTTTACAGTAAGCGCGACGTTCTGCCGCTCTGGCTTTCACGGATCATTCCTGATGCCAAATCGCCACATTCAGCCGGTAACCCGAATAGGCTGTTGATACCGGGCTTGTGTTACCCCAGGAGGGTATGGGAAAAGACGCTCATGGTTTTGTTCGGACACCATATCGTCAGGCTGCTTGTCTCTGCCACCAAAGTAATGGTGGCGGTGGCGATGCTGTCGATGGGCTGGTCAGCGGCTACCCCTCACGTCGCAAGCGTCAGTCATGTCGTTTGCGTTGCATCAGGGCTGGGGTCCGTTGTGATTGCCAGCGCAAGCCGATCCAATGCCGATGTCTCGGTGGCAACAACTTCAGTCACTGGGTTGTCGCAATCCCAGAACGCTTTGAGTACCTTGGCGGTCAACGACTGCTGCAACACTTCAGCTTGCATTCATATTGCAACGATAGATTTGCTCCCAGTGGAACCTTCCGTGTCGGTCCTTTCGTTCGCCGATTCCGCTACCCTGGACGGACGAGCCACTCCGGTTGAGCCAAGGCCACCACGACAGTTCGTTTGACCATACGCGCCGGCTCCGAATGTATTGCAGCGACTGTCAGGATTGTTCGCGAACTCTGCTGAGTTCTGAATCCGCTCGGCTTGTGCCTAGCCCCTGACACCAATCAGCAATGGCGCGCGCGCAGCAGCCGACCCATCACGACCAACCGCTCCCAACCCCGGCACGCACCGTGTGTGCCAGAAGAGTAGCTGACCCATGTCTGCAGCTCACCCATCGACAGCACTGGTTTGCTGCCTGGCACTGGTCCTCGGATCGGCATCGCCGGTGCTGGCCCAGGATGACCCAATCGACCCCAACGTACCTGGCGCACCGCTGGTCTACGAGCCGGTCATGGGTTTTTACGAAGCCGTGGCGCCGGTCACTAAGCCGGGCAACTGGAAAGAATTGAACGATCTCGCCGAGAAGCTCGGCGGTCAGAGGGGGCAACTGCAGCCATCGGCAAAGCCCGTGCAGCCCGACGGGAGCCGTCCATGAGCATCGGATCGCGCACATGGTTCGCAAGCGCACGTAGGTGGTCGGGGTTTGCCACCGTGCTGGTGCCGGTACTGCTGTTCACCGGCCGTGTAGAAGCGGGCGCGCCCGCCGTGCCCGGCCAAAGCGTTTATACGGTTGCGTTGCTCGACGTCGGGAGCGGTGACACCAAGGGCGATGCCCGAGTAGCGGAATTGTTGTCCCAGACCTTATCGGCTGACGCCGCCGGCGAAGTGGCCTACTTGCGCTCGCCGGCCGTGCAGGCCGCGCTCATCGACCTGCATATCGCCGATCCGACATCTGCCGCAGTGCCCGGCGCGCGGCTGGAGGTCGAACGGCAATTTTTGGAGAACGGCGCGCCGCTTGGCAGCGCGAAGCGCCCGGTCGCCGCGGCAAAGGCACAGCACAAGCGCCTGCAAGTGGCCCTCGAAATCGCAACCATCGCCGACCGGGTACAACGAGACTGGGTCGAGGCCATTGCGGCGCGCGAACGGCTTGCGGCGATCGAGACGATATTTGAGAGCACACGCATCGCCGCTCAGATGTCCAAGCGGATGGCGAAGGCCGGCAGCAGCGCACCGCTCGACCAGATGCGGATGCAGGTCCTGATGGCTGAGACGGCGGCCGTGCTTGGCCGGGCCAAACTGGCCGTGCAGTTGAGCCGCGAACGGCTGCTCGGAGCAATGGGAATCTGGGGCAACGACGCACACGTCATTCTTGCCGACCGTCTGCCCGATCTGCCGTCCACGGCCATGCCTGCTGCCGACATCGAGCGCGACGCAGTGCAGCGCCGGTTCGATCTGTCGGCCGCCCGGATTGAAGTTGAACTGCTCGCCGCCAAGCTCGGCATCACCGAGCCGACGTCGTTGATCATCCTCGCGGAGCCGAACACGCCAGCCAAGCCAGCCGCCGTTACAGAGCCAGTGCCGGGCAACGCGGAGAACGACAAGGCACGCTGGAGCTATTTTCAGGCGGCGCAGAAACTACGGGCAAAGGCGGTGGCAGCCCGTTCGGAGGTGCGCGAAGCCTGGATCAACCTCAACGGCCTGCGCGATATCGCCTCGCATTACGCCAATACCGTTGCGCCGCTGCGTCAGCGCATCAGCCAGCAAGAGTTGCTGCGCTACAACGGCATGCTGGTTGGCGTCTTCGAACTGATCACCGCCGCGCGACAATCGTCCGAGGCGACGCTCGCCGCCATCGACGCCAAGCGCGACTACTGGATCGCCAAGGAGCAGCTGGACTTCGTCATGCGCGCCGGTAGCGGCACGGCGGCCAGCGCCAGCGGCGGGGAGGCCGTGCCGGCCGACGAAAGCGGAGGCGGACATTGAACAATTTCCCAGTTGGAGCACCACCCATGTTGACCCGAAGAGGCCTGATGCAGGGAAGCGCGGCCGTCGTGCTCGCCGCCGGCGCCGTGCCGCGAACCTCGATGGCGAGCGTGCCCGAGGCGCGCATCATGGACGCCGTGACCATGGAGGTGCCGCGAGAGCCGTCGGACGGGCCGCACTACAATCCGGTCGCGACCCTGAACGGCTGGTCGGCGCCCTTTCGCATGAAGGACGGCGTGCGCGAATTCCATCTCGTCGCCGAGCCGGTGGTGCGCAGCATTGGCCCCGGCATGAAGGCCAACCTGTGGGGCTACAACGGCCAGAGTCCCGGCCCGACCATCGAGTGCGTCGAGGGTGAGCGGGTGCGGATCTTCGTCACCAACAAGCTGCCTGAGCACACCACCGTCCACTGGCACGGCATCCTGCTGCCATCTGGCATGGACGGGGTCGGCGGTCTGACCCAGCCGCACATCAAGCCCGGTGAGACCTTCGTCTACGAATTCCAGATGAGGAAGTCGGGTACGTTTATGTACCATCCGCACGCTGACGAAATGGTGCAGATGGCCATGGGCATGATGGGTTTCCTCGTGGTGCATCCCAAGAACCACGAACAGCACAAGGTCGACCGCGACTTTGTTTTCCTTCTCAACGCTTTCGATATCGACCCCGGCAGCTACACGCCGCGCGTCAACACCATGTCGGACTTCAATTTGTGGTGCTGGAACAGCCGCGTGTTCCCGGCCATCGACCACCTGGTGGTGGCCAAGAATGACCGTGTGCGCATCCGCTTCGGCAACCTCACCATGACCAATCACCCGATCCACATGCACGGCTACGATTTCGAAGTAACGGGTACGGACGGTGGCTGGATCAAGGAGAGCGCGCGCTGGCCCGAGGTGACCGTCGATTGCGCGGTCGGCCAGATGCGCGCCTTCGAATTTGACGCTGCCTACGAGGGCGACTGGGCGATCCATTGCCACAAATCGCACCACACCATGAACGCCATGGGCCACTCTGTGCCGACCATGATCGGCGTCGACCATCGCGATGTCGCCAGCCAGATCGTCAAGGTGGTGCCCGACTACATGGTGATGGGCGAGCGCGGCATGGCCGACATGGGCGCGATGGAAATGCCGATTCCCAAGAACACCATCCCGATGATGACAGGGTTCGGCCAGTTCGGTCCGCTCGAAATGGGCGGCATGTTCAGTGTCGTGAAGGTGCGTGAGGGGCAGGCCAAGTACGACTACGCCGATCCGGGATGGTTCAAGCATCCTGAAGGCACGGTGTCCTGGAAGATCGACAACAACGAAGGTTGAAGCAGCAATGAAAAAGCAAATCTACATGGCCTCGACGCTATTGCTCGCGGGCGCCGGTGCCGCTCTGGCGAACGGCACTCACAGCGGCGCTCACGGCAAACCGGCGATGTTCCAGGTTGAAACCGACTTTGGGTCAACCGGGAATCCGAAGGAAGTCAACAAAACCATCAAGCTCGAAATGAGCGATGAGATGAAATTCTTGCCCAACACTTTCGTAGTGAATCAGGGCGACACAGTAAAATTCGTGATCAGCAACAAGGGCGAAGTACAGCATGAGATGGTCATTGGCACCAAGCCGGGACTGCTAAAGCATGCCGCGCTGATGGAGAAATTCCCGAATATGGAGCATGGCGACCCGTTCATGACCCATGTCGAGCCGAAACAAACCGGCGCGATCTACTGGAAGTTCGACAAGCCGGGCAAGTTCCAGTTTGGCTGCCTGGTGCCCGGCCACTTCAATGCCGGCATGCGCGGCACTGTCAAGGTTCGGGCGGCAAATCCCGACGCGGTTGCGTCTACCACGCCCATCGAAACGGTTCCGGCTTCAACCGTGGCGGCCGTTGCCGGCACGGAACAGCCGCCCACGACAACTGATGCAGCCAAGGGGAGCAAGAAAACCAAATCAGCCTACGCCAGGAAGAAAGCCAAGGCCGATAACTCGAACTGGTCTTGGAGCTTTTTCAACTGAACACAGATCGATAAACAACACTATCAACAGGAGACTTCAACATGAGCATTCTCAGAGATTTGACACGCGCCGTCGTCGTCATCGGTGCGCTGGCAATGACCGTTATCCCGGCCATGGCCGAAACCTGGACCAAGGGCGCTGTCATGGCGATTGATGCCGAGCAGGGCAAAATCACCCTCAAGCACGAGGAGTTGGTCGATCTCAAGATGCCGGCCATGACGATGGTGTTCGTCGCCGCCGATAAGGCTGCTCTTGCAGGTCTCGCCGAAGGCGACGCTGTTGAGTTCGTCGCCGCCGACGAGAAAGGCCAGTTGGTGGTGAAGAGCATCAAGAAGGCGAAGTAGCCACTAAGGCGCGGAGCAGTCGGTCTCAATCGACTGCTCCGCTGCCGCCTCTCTTCTCGCGATTTGCCCACATGGCTGACAGGAACATGCCAATGAGCACGACATACAAGTTGAACGTCCTAGCAATCGGCGCCCTGATGGCCGGAGCCCTGCTGATCTCCGTCTTGCCTGCCCTGGCTGCTGAGGACTTGGCGGCGGCAGGCGAGAAGGTGTTCAAGAAGTGTGCCGCCTGCCACAAGATCGGCGAGGGGGCCAAGAATAGCGTCGGTCCGGTGCTCAATGGCGTTGTCAACCGCGAGTCCGGCACCTTCGAAGGTTACGCCTACTCAACGCTCAACAGCAGCGCCGGGGCGAATGGTCTGAAATGGAGCCAGGAGAACTTGTTAGAATATCTAACTGACCCGACGGGCTTTCTGAAAACCTTCCTGACCGACAAGGGCAAGCCGGAACTAGCTGTCGGCAGCGCCAAGATGCCGTTCAAGTTGCTGCCGAAAGACGATCGCGAGGCTGTCGTCGCCTATCTCACGACGCTTGCACCTCCGAAGTAGCTGCGCGCTATCGCAGCACCGCACAAGTCTGACGGATAGCCAGCGCTAGGCCAAAGACTACTGCAATTGGCCCGTGGATAGATACCGTTGCCACCTGAAAGGAACCGCCACCGGTTTCTAATCCACCTTTAATAATTGGAAGTCCGACGATCTTGATCGGGAGTATCTCTATGACGGGTGCCAGACAATCTACACGTAGCAAGGGTAAACCTGCGCCAGGAATGTTCGGTTTATCACCTGGCACAGTGCTCGCGGCGGCGGCTGTCATTGTCGTCGCCAGCTATGCCGCCGTGTCGTGGTCCGGCAAAAAGGCGGTATCGCTGGCCGATCTGAAACAGCAGACCCATTATCACGGCTTGGCAGTCGATCCTGCCGATCCGTCGCGGCTTATGCTTGCCACTCATCACGGCTTCTACCTGGTGAGCGCGGACGGCATGGCTGCGCGGGTATCCCCCGTTCAAGACTTCATGGGGTTCACCCCGCATTCGGCCGACAGCAAGATCCTGTTCGCGAGCGGCCATCCAGCCGGTGGAGGCAATCTGGGTTTCATTCGATCCGATGATGCAGGTGCGAACTGGAAGCAGATTTCTCCCGGCTCCGGCGGCCCGGTCGATTTCCACCAGATGGATGTCAGTCCCGCCGACCCGAATGTCGTCTACGGTTCATTTCGTGGCATCCAGATCAGCAGGGATGGCGGGAAAAACTGGACATACTCCGGCGCAGCCCCCGAGGGTATGGTTGCACTTGCCGCCTCCCCTCTCAAAGCCGAGCGTATCTACGCGGCGACCAAGAGCGGCCTGTTTGCCAGCGACGATGCCGGCAAGACATGGACCCCGTCGGGAATTGAAGGTCAGGCGGTGAGTATGGTCGTCAGTGGGCCGGGATTGAAGGTTTTCGCCTTTGTGGTTGGCAGGGGTCTCCTTCAATCGACAGAAGGCGCGACAAGGGATTGGACACTGCTGAGTAACGACTTCGGCCAACGCGCGCTGCTG
>JANMVX010000030.1:0-13075 GCA_031393505.1 Hyphomicrobiaceae bacterium
ACTTCGCCCGGCGTCAGCCATTGGCCGCCCACGGCCTGGTAGGTCTCGTGCACCACCATGCCTTGCGTGAAGAGGCCGGCGAACGGCTCCTTCAGGCCGACATGGCCCGTCTCTTTCATGGCGCGCATAAAAAAGCGCGAATAGAGCAGGTGCAAAATGGCGTGCTCGATGCCGCCGATGTACTGGTCCACGGGCAGCCAGTGGTCGGCCGCCTTGCGGTCCACGGGATGCGTGGCGTCCTTGGGCGAGCAGAACCGGGCAAAATACCAGGACGAACAGACGAAGGTGTCCATGGTGTCCGTCTCGCGCACGGCCTTGGCCTTGCACGTGGGGCAGTCGACGTGCTTCCAGGAGGGGTGCCGGTCGAGCGGATTGCCCTGGCGGTCGAAGGTCACGTCCTCTGGGAGCCGGACGGGAAGGTCACTGTCCGGGACAGCGACGATGCCGCACGTGGCGCAATGGATGACCGGTATCGGACAGCCCCAGTAGCGCTGGCGCGAAATGCCCCAGTCGCGCAGCCGGAAATTGACTTTTCGTTTGCCCGCGCCGCGCTCCTCCATCAGGTCGGCGACGCGCGCCTTGCCTTCTTCAACGGTAAGCCCGTCGAGAAATTGCGAGTTCGCGATCTTGCCGGGGCCGAGGTAGGGCTCCGTTCCGATCTTGAACTTTTTCGGGTCTTCGCCCTCGGGCACCACGACCGCGGTGATGGGCAGCTCGTATTTGGTGGCGAACTCAAAGTCGCGCTGGTCGTGGCCGGGGCAGCCGAAGATGGCCCCAGTGCCGTAGCCCATCAGCACGAAGTTGGCGACATAGACCGGCATCGAGCGCTCCGCATCGAGCGGGTGCACGGCCATCACGCCGGTCTCAAACCCTTTCTTCTCGGCAGTTTCGATATCCGCGACGCTGGTCCCGATGCGTTTGCACTCGTCGAGGAACGTCTGCAGTTTGGAGTTCTTTGCGGCCAGATGCAGGGCAAGGGGATGCTCAGGAGAAATCGCCATGAAGCTGGCGCCGAAAATGGTGTCAGGCCGCGTGGTAAAAATCTCCAGCGTCTGCAGCGCCTTGGGCAGCTTGGCGCCCTCCAGCGCAAACGTCATCAGCAGGCCTTCGGAGCGGCCGATCCAGTTGCGCTGCATGAGGCGCACGCGCTCGGGCCAACGGTCCAGCGTCTCCAGCGCCTCGACCAGCTCGTCGGCATATTTCGTGATGCGGAAATTCCACTGGTTCTGCTCCCGCAGCTCCACCTCGGCGCCGGAGCGCCAGCCCTTGCCGTCGATCACCTGTTCGTTGGCCAGCACCGTCTGCTCAACCGGATCCCAGTTGACCTTGCCGACCGAGCGATAGGCCAGATCTTTGGCGTACAGATCCAGGAACAGTTTTTGCTCATGCTTGTAATATTCGGGATCGCAAGTCGCGACCTCGCGGTCCCAGTCGAGTGAGAGGCCCATCGACTTGAGCTGCTTGCGCATGGTCGCGATGTTTTCGTAGGTCCAGCCCTTGGGGTGCACCTTACGCTCAATCGCAGCATTTTCGGCCGGCAACCCGAACGCGTCCCAGCCCATCGGATGCAGCACATTGAAACCACGTGCACGACGAAACCTCGCCAACACGTCTCCGATGGCGTAGTTGCGCACGTGTCCCATATGGATCCGCCCCGAAGGGTAGGGGAACATCTCCAGTACATAATACTTGGGGCGCGGATCGTCGTTGGACGTCTTGAAAACCTGTTTGTCGTCCCAGGTTTTGCGCCACACGGGTTCGCGATCCGGGGCGTTGTAGCGTTCGGTGGCCATGCAACTTCCTGCGCGGTGACTTTGAGGTGAGATTTTTCTGCTGCGTATCAGCCCGGAATGAGCGTGGCCGTCAAGACACGCTTTCCTCTACAACGCCTCATAAGTGCCATGGTTCGGGGGCAAATATCTGTTGACAGAGGTGTTATCACATGGTTGCGATTTGGTCTGAGGGCTAACATACAACCTAGACGAATCAGCAGGTTGCAACGTCGATACGGATCTTTGGGGGTCCGAGACGAATGGAGGCGCAAGTGGTTAGGCATATGACGCAGGGGCTGGGCTTGAGCGGCGTCGTGCTGTTGGCGAGCATGGCCGGCATGTTGGCGGGGTGTTCCTCGCTGGGTCAGGCGGATCAAACGGCGGCGATTGCGGCGCCCGCTGTGAACGGAACGGCCAATATGGCCGTAGGGGCGGTTGCTGGCGATACGATGGCGCCTGCGGGCGTGGGCAAGGCCATTACGTTGGCCGATGCAACCTGCGACCAGATCAAATCCGAACTGACAACCTTCGATGCGGACAAAATCCCCGCGAAGTTGGCTGATTTCGGCAAGGCCAAGTACCATCCGACGGCGGAAGAATCGATCCGGTTCGCGCGCTATGTGGATGTCGAGAAGGCCAGCAAGGATAAGAACTGCGTTTCCGGCTCGGTCATGAAGAAGAAGCAGGTTACGGCGTCCAAGACGCCCGCTGCCACGGACCCGATGGCGGCAAAGAAGTCCGGTGCGGCCAAGGCGGTCGCGAAAGTGACCCCGGCAGTGCCTGCGGCGCAGGTTCAGGCCAAGGCGGCCGTCGCCAAGGCAGGCAAGAAGATTTTGCCGCCCGCCGTTGATGCCGCCACTGTTCCAGTCGAAGACGGCGTTACGGTTACGGTCCCGGATTCATCAGGCTAGTTTGGATTGGTCGCACGCAAGTGCTGGCAAGTTTTGTTGAGATATGACGGACACCACGGCCCGCTATCGGGAGATCCAGGCACGCATTGCGGCCGCGGCTCTCGGAGCGGGCCGCGACGTTTCCAGCATCACGCTGGTGGCCGTGAGCAAGACCTATGCCGCCGCCGACATTCTTCCGCTGCTGCAACTCGGGCATGTCGCGTTCGGCGAGAACCGCGTGCAAGAAGCCAAGGCCAAGTGGTCGGCCCTGCTGCCGGAGTTTCCCAAGACCGACCTGCATCTGATCGGCCCTTTGCAATCGAACAAAGTCCACGAGGCGGTGAACCTGTTCTCGGCAATTCATTCGCTCGATCGCGAAAGCCTTGCCGTCGCTTTGTCAAAGGAGCTTGAGCGAACCTCCCGCAAGATCGAGCTGTTTGTGCAGGTGAACACCGGGCTTGAACCACAAAAATCCGGAGTTGCTCCAGCTGACGCTCAACGATTTATCGACCATTGCCGCGACGGTCTAAAACTTCCCGTGGTCGGCCTCATGTGCATTCCCCCCGAGCACGAAGAACCCTCCGTGCATTTCGCCATGTTGGCCAAACTGGCGCGGGCCGTCGGCCTCGCCAAACTCAGCATGGGCATGAGCGGCGATTTCGAAACTGCCATTTCGTTCGGCGCCACCCACATCCGCGTCGGCTCGGCAATTTTCGGCGGTCGCGTCAGCGCCTGAGACAACATCAGTGCCGGTTGCGATAAGGTAATATACTTAGGAAACTTGCGATCAGCGCTGCAATGATAGATGCGGCGCTGCAACTTTTAGTTGCGAATCAGCCACGGGACTCGTTCTCATACCCTTGTCAAGGCAGGCGCTAGCGACTACTTTGTTGATTCTGAACCCCATTGAGCAGGCCCATGATCGACAAGACCATTCGAATTCGACTGCTTAAGCACAAAGATACTGATTTGCTGATGGCGGTGAGCGATGAGCTGCGCGGCCTGGTTCTCCACGGCCGGTCCGTTGATGAGATTGAGCGTCGATTGCCGGCGGCCATTGGAGATCTGTTGAGGGCTGATGGTTTTGATGTTGTTTCAATGAGTTTGATGGTGGATAAAGCATTTGAGGTGCCAGATTTCGGGCCTCCAGCATTTATTGCCAACGCTAGCCTCACCGGACATCCGTGACGATTGACGAATATTGGGCTCGTATTCAGCGCGTTCCATTACGCCGGGAACGCGATTCGACTGACGGTCAGTCAGTGCTTTTCAGGGCGCAAGACGGGGCGCCGGTTCTCGTTACAAAACCCGATTCCTTGAGCGAAGACGAACGAGAGTCGGTGGTTCAATTTTATGAAAGCCAATACGCGCCGCGCCTAAACTGAGGCGCTGACATTGCATTCTGGTTTTCCACGCAATTCGCACGTCGCCCGCATGGCCACAACTCCGCCGCTGCTAGACTCGCCACATCTGATTCGCCGGTTTTTGGCCGGCCAACCGATGAGGAATGCGCCATGGCGGAGACGGCAAAAAAGACGGCGGCCACCAAAACCGCGGCCCCCGCCAAACCCCGCAAGCGCACCTTCGTGGTCGACCTCTGGGTCACCGATCTCAACACCACCGAGGTCGGGCTTTACCGGCATTCGCGCTACAAGGCCAAGTCGCGTCAGTTCACTTCCGACATGGATATCTTTGCCGAGGTGATCGAGAACGGCGAACGCGTGGGTCTGCTGGGCTATCGCAGCGAGCTGTGGGACACCAAGCAAGGCATGGACCGGCGCCTGGTGATGAAGCTGTTCACACCCTCGATGAACTGGCGCGCCACGCTCGACATGATGCTTGGCCGCAGCCTGCAGTTGACGCATGGCGCGCGCGGCATACCCGTCCCCGCCTTCAGCGTCAACCTCACTGATCACGACCAGATCATCCAGCTGGAGCGCTCCGCCAGCAAATGGCCAGGCGTGCCCGAGAGCTATTCCTTCATGGTCATGAAGGATCTCAAGGATGGCCGGCCGCAGTTTTACCGTCTACGCCGCAATTGGGTGAACATCGGCGACGACTACATCCTCTACGACGAACACAACACGCAGATCGCCAAGCTGAACGGGCGCGTGCTGAATCTGGGCGGCAAGTGGGTGGTCGAGATCGAGGACGGCGACAGCGGCGCGCATCTCGACATGGTCATCCAGCTGTTCTGCGGTATGCTGAAATTCCACGACGGCTGCCTGAGCCATCTCAGCGACCTTCACGGCAGCATCAAGTCGGGCAAGCTGCAGCCCCGGTTGGAGACGCAGGAGACGGATCTGTATCTCAATCCGCGCCGGGTGCGTTGAAAACAACGGTGCGCGCGTCGGGTGGGTTGGCGAACCGTAGGGCGCAATAGGCGCACTTTTTCGCGCCGTATTGCGCCGCAGGGCATGCCACAACCAGCTGCGTTCGTATTGACCCCCTGCGGCGCAATACGGCCGGAAGAGGCCTATTGCGCTCTACGGTTTTGCGGCCGTGTGTCGATTCCCATCAGCGGCATCGGCCCCTCCAACAACCGCATCAAATCCGACATCCGCAGCGCAATGCACCCTTCCGTCGGGGCAAAATCCGGCTGCGCCACGTGCAGGAAAATGCAGCTGCCGCGACCCTGCGCGCGTGGAGACATGTTGTAATCGAGCACGCCCACGACATCGTAAAGCCGATCCTCGCGCCACATGGCTTCGGTGCTGACGGGATAGGGGCGTTTGACGGGCCGGTTGTAATTCCGGTGCCCCGAAGCGTCACACCAGCCGTCTGCAAGACCAATGGCATGGATTGGATGGGCCGTGCGCGGGCGGCGGACCTGATCAGCGCGATACAGCACCTCGCGCAACGCCAACACGCCCATCGGTGTGCCGCCGTCGCCTTCGCGCTTGATGGCTCTGAGGCCGCTGCGCCCAATGGCGCATGGGAGCAATAGCCCGCCGAGGTCCAGCCACCCTCGCGTCGCGCTGCGGCTCTCCAGCCGCAGCCGCGCAATGCCCGCCCCCTTGCTCGTCATGACCAGTTATCGTCCCCGTCGCCAACAGGCAGCTTGCATTTGCCCGCGATAGCCGCGATTGCTCTGAACCTAATCTCAAGGTCTTCGCAACCATGGTACCGGGCCGCTATACTCCCGCGCTAGGCGTTGTGTCACAATCTTACCCCCGGGGCCGTGGGGGACGCATTTTTGGGAGTGGTCAATGAGCGCTACACGGAAGATTCTCATCGTCGACGACGACGACGGCTTGCGCGACTCCTTGATCGATCAGCTGGCGCTGCACGATGACTTCCAGGCCATGACTGCCTCCACGGCAGCTCTGGGTCTCGAAGCCTTGAAGAAAGAACACGTCGATCTGCTGCTGCTCGACGTCGGCCTGCCCGATATGGATGGGCGGGAACTCTGCAAGCTGGTGCGCCGCAACGGCTTCAAGGGGCCGATTGTGATGCTGACGGGCCAAGCCACCGACAGCGACACCATTTTGGGGTTGGACGCCGGCGCCAACGACTACATCGCCAAACCGTTCAAGTTCGGCGTGCTGCTGGCCCGTTTGCGCGCGCAACTGCGCCAGCACGAGCAGAGCGAAGACGCAGTGTTCACGATTGGCCGGTTCACATTCAAGCCGGCAGGAAAACTGCTGGTGGACGACAAGGGCGGAAAAATCCGCCTGACCGAGAAAGAGACCTCGATCCTCAAATTCCTGTTCCGCGCCGGCGAAAAGGTTGTTACGCGCGAAGTGCTGCTGCACGACGTGTGGGGATACAACGCGACCGTCACCACGCACACGCTGGAAACGCACATTTACCGCCTGCGCCAGAAGATCGAGAAAGACCCCGCCAACGCCGAGCTGCTGATTACGGAGACGGGCGGCTACAAGCTGGTGCCTTAGATACGTCCCTCTCCCCCGCCACTGGCGGGGGAGAGGGTGCCCCGCCTGCGCGGAGGCGCAAAAGAATTGGGGGGCGGGTGAGGGGCAGCCGCTTGCTCCGCACTTGGTGCGCCGGAGACGGAGCAAGTTGCTGCCCCTCACCGACCGCGTGGCACTAGCGCTGAAAAGCGCTGCGAGACGCGGTCTCCTCTCCCCCAACGCGAAAAAGCGTTGGGGGAGAGGAGGTTCCTCCGACGCCGTGTCAAAATCGCACCACAAGCGTTTTCGTTTGCAATCCGGCGCACTCTGAATTTGGCTCCCCCGCTGATTCGGGTTTATTCCTCGGGCCTTGTTCGGGGAGCGTCTTTGTGGCCCAATAGCCTCACCCCATTGGTACCTGCGTAACGTACGTCTGCAGTCACCAGTTTGGGGTTCGCCATGACACAGCTCGACGATGTGGTCGTGCCGCTTTTGAGCGCGCGCATTTTCAGTGGCCTATCGCCTGCGCAATTGAAAGCGCTGGCCCTCGAAGCCGAGGCTGTCAGCTTCAAGCGCGGCGACGTGGTGATCCGCACCTACCAGGAAGGCGACGGAGCCTATCTCATCGGCAGCGGCAGCGTGGTCGAGCATCATGAAGCCGACGACGGCGAACCGCAGCAGGAATTCGGCGCGGGGACGATGATCGGCGAGATGTCCATGCTGATCGAGACGCTGCATTCCTCGACCATTGTCGCGCGCACGCCCGTCAAGGCGCTGAAGTTCAAGCGCGCCACGCTGCACGCCCTGATCGCGAAGGATCCGACGCTGGCGGAGCACTTCGTCGATCGGATGCGCGCGCGGCTGACCGATACGGCAAAAAAGCTGCGCGAGGTCGACGCCATGTTCGCTGGCGCCGACCGTCCGGGCGTGCCAGTGCCTCGGCTGAGTTGATCTAGGCCCGCTCGGCCTTGGCTTTCAAATCGGCCAGCCCCTTCTCGAACGCGGCGCCCACCATCTTGTCCATACTCATGACCACGCTCATCAGCTTGGAGAGATCGGTCGAGGCGCCCGTCATGGCCCAGGTGACGTTGGTGGCGCCGCCGGACGGGGCGAGTGTGAAGGTCACCCTGTTCTGCCCCGCGAAAGGCCGCAGCATGTTGAGCTGCATGACGACGCTTGAGGACGGCTGACTGTCCATGACGCTGATGTTGCCGGCGCCAACCTGGCCGTTGCCCTCCCAATCGCAACGCGAGCCTTTGCCGGCAGCGGTGCCCGAGTAGTCGAGCTTGATGTGGGGATCGGACTGCACGAAGGGGTTCCAACTGTTCATGGCCTTGAGGTCGTTGATCAGCGGAAAAATCCGTTCCGGCGGGGCTTTGATCGACACCGAGCGCGCAATGGTGAACTCATCGGGACGCAGCGCCGCGTATCCCAGCAGGGCCAGAAACGCCAGCACGACGAGCAGGATGATCAACGACATTCATGGTCTCCCTAGTCGAGCAACACAAAGAGTTCCGTCACTTGCCGGGCCGGATCGGCGGCGGTCTCGCCATAGACCTCCCAGTTGATGCCCGCCGGCTTTAGCCCCTTGCTCTCCACCCAGCCCATCAGGAACGGCCAGGCCTGGGGCAGCTGCTCGAACCCTCCCACCAGATGCAAGCGCGCCGCCCGGCCTGCGGGCAATTCGGAGGGCGCGACGTCGCCAACCGGCGCAAAGTCATGCGACACCATCAGGCCGATTTCCATGTAGAGCCCAGTCTTGGTCGGCATGCCGGTGCGCGTCACGAACAGACCGGTCTCGCCGGCCTTCAAAGCCGGCAGCGCGGCCGTAAGTTTGGCGCGCGCGCTCATATGCGCCTCGCGCATGCGGGTATAAGGCACCTCGCCCTTGACGGCCGCCGTCGGCTGGCGCGCGACGGTCACGAGGCTGCAATGTTTGGCGTCGAACATGGGTTGGGTCTCCCGGCCTCGCGACCGCGTGCCACCGCGCGGCCTGCTGCTCCGCCCGCTATACCGCCGTTTTCACCCCACGACCAACCCGAAAGCCTGCACCGCCATGGACACCGGCCTCCTCTTCGATCTCGACGGCACGCTGGTCGACACCGAGGACACGCATTTTGCCGCTTTCGTCGAAGTCTTCGCCGACCATGGCGTGGCGCTCGACCGGCCGGCCTACACGGCGCGCATCATGGGCTTTCCCAGCGCCGCCATCGCCGCCAGTTTCCTGCCGCATCTGTCGCCGGCCGAGGGCATGGCCATCATGGGGCACAAGGAGGAGGTCTATCGCGGACGGGTGGCGGGCGCGAAACCGACGGCCGGCACGCACGAGTTGCTGGATTTCGCCGACCGGCAAGGCGTCAAATACGCGCTTGTCACCAACGCGCCGATGGCCAACGCCGTGGCGGTGCTGGAGGCGACCGGCCTGAAGCGCCGCTTCGCCGCCCTGATCAGCGCCGACGACCTGCCCCACTCCAAGCCGCACCCGCTGCCGTACCTTGCGGGCCTCGAGGCGCTCGGCGCCACGGCATCCCACTCGATCGCCTTCGAGGACGCCCGCTCCGGCGCGCGCGCGGCAGTGGCGGCCGGCATTCCTCTGGTCGGCGTCACCAGTTCGCTGGACGCTGGCGTGTTGCTCGATCTCGGCGCCAAAATCGCCGTGCGCGACTTCGCCGATCCAGCGGTGCGGGAGTTGTTCGAGCGGCAGCTGGCGCGGTGATGGCCCTGGCATTGCGCTGCAGCTTCGCTAAAACGTAACCAATCCTCAATCCGAGCGCACCCCCATGGACAGCACCGACATCGTCCGCATGGCGAACCAGATCGCCGCTTTCTTCAAGTCCTACCCGCATGACGAGGCGGTCGCGGGCGTGACGGGGCACATCAAGGATTTCTGGGAGCCGCGCATGAAAAAAGCGCTGGCGGCGCATGTCGCCGCCGGTGGGACAGGGCTCGAGCCGCTGGTGCTGGAGGCGGCCGGACGGCTGGGGACATGATGTTCATCGTCAGCCAGCGCCTCGTTATCCGTAAAACAAAGTCCCATCGCTGACGATGAGCTTCGTGTCCCCGCTCTGCCGCACTGTCCGGGCAGGGCGCGGACACGAAGCTCATCGACCGCTTGAGACCTTGAGCAGCTTCAAGCGCCCTATCGGGCGGACGATGAACATCATGTCCCCCTACCCTTTCTTCGCCAGCGAATCCTTCAGCATCCCAGCCATCAGCACGTTGATGATGCCGCTCGCGCCGCCTTCACCGCCGCCGCCTGCCACCACGTCCGGCACCAGCTTGAACCCGCTCCCCGCCAGCGCTTTGCCGACTTCGATGATGGCGTAGTTGCCCTGGCCGACAGCGTCCGTTTTCAACTGGATCACCTTGGCCTCGCTCTCGCCCACGGCCGTGATTTTCATGCCCTCGGCGGCGCCCACCATGGTCAGCACTTCGGCGTCGGCCTTGGCGTTGATGGTTTTGGAGCTGGCGTCGCCCTCGGCTTTCTTGACCGTGGCCTTGGCGGCGAACTCGGCGATCGTCACGCTACGCTCGGCGTCGACCACGCGGGCCTGGGTGGTGGCGAGCGCGCGCGCCTGCTCCAACTCCTTGCGGGTATCCTCGGCCATGCGCTGCGTATCGTAGGTGACCTTTTCCTGCTCGGCGATTTTTCGATCCGTGAGCGTCTTCATCAGCGACTCTGGCGGCGTGATGTCGCCGATCAGCGTGTCCACCGCGCCGACGTTGTACTCCGACAGCGCCGCGCCGATCTTCTGGCGCGCGTCCTCCTGGCGCTGCTGGCGGCCTTTCAGGAAATCGATCACGTCGGAGCTTTGTGCGGCGTTGCGAAAATAGTTGCCAATGGTCGGCTCCAACACCTGCGTGACCAGATTGGCCATGCTGCCGAAGCGGGCTATCACGCGCGGCGCATCGTTGCGCGGCACGTGGATGATCTGGCTGACATCCAGGTTGAAGGTGAAGCCGTCGGACGAGCGTACTTTTATCGTCGACAGGTTCACGTCGAGCTTGTGCGATTCCGATTTGCCGGTGGCCCAGTTCAGAACCACGTTGGCGGTGGGCACGATCTCGACCCGGTGCGTGAACGGATTGATCGGGTATTTTCCGGGATCGAGCGGATCGCTCCACACGCCCTTCTGGCCGCGCCCGACCAGGTTGCCGTGCTTGAACGTGTCGCCCGTCACGTCGACGCCGGTCGCGCCGACATAAGCGATGACCACGCCGGCATTGGCGATCGGCACCTCGGTCATCGGCTTGGTTTCGACCGTCGCGAAATTCGGATTGATGAAATAGCGGCCGGCCAAAATCACCTGTTCCTGCAGGCCCTTGTAGCCGCCACCATCGATGAAGGCCTGACCGTCCTGGTACATATTGTGCGCCGGGATCTCGCCGCCCGCGATGTCGCCAGTGGCCAGCGCCTTGCCCTCGCGCGTGGTAACGATGCCCACCATGTTGTCCTCGATCTCCAGCACATGCTGCAGGTCGATGGTGAAGACGCGCCGGTTGATGCGGTAGGTGCCGGGCGGGATGACGGTGAGCTGCGGGCCGCGCTCGCCGCCGCCGGTGAGGAATTGGCGCGCGTCCTGAAAGCTGTCGCAGTCAACTCTGCGGCCCAGCACGCGGCCGGCCATCAGCGGCTTGCCGTCGCGCGATTCCACGATCCCGATCTGGTCTTCGGGAATGGTCGCGAATTTCTCGACTTCGATGGCGTACTGCCACGGCCAGAAACCAAAATGGATACCGGGCGCCAGCGTGTCGGCCTGGATGCCGGCCTCGCCATTGAGGGCGATGATGGCGCCGTCGGGCAGCGAACGGTGTTTGCCGAACAGCACGAACTTTTTGTTGATCACGCCAACGCTGTCCTGCGGCAGCATGACAATGCCGAGCAGCCAGAACATCCAGCGATAGGCGACCAGCGCCAACACGATCAGCGCGAGCCACCAGTAGTTGACGAGCAGCTGCAAAAGGATCGAGTTGATGTCTTTTTCCAAGGCCGCGCGCTCCCGTTGTGGACCGCCAAATGTAGCACATCCGGGGAGTGGCCGCCGGAGAGGCGTGCGACTGGGTTAAAGGCGCGCTTCTGTCCTCTCCCCCAACTTTGGGGGAGAGGAGACCGCGTCTCGCAGCCGACCTCTTGGGAATCAAGAGCCACGCGGTCGGTGAGGGGCGGCAGCTTGCTCCGTACAGGCCTCACCAGGGACGGAGCAAGCGGCTGCCCCTCACCGACCGCCCAGCGCTAGGCGCGAAAAGGCGCCGTCGCGGGGCGGTCTCCTCTCCCCCTAAAAAGGGGGAGAGGAGAAAACAGCGCCTAACTCGCCGCCGCCCTGCGATCCGCCACCAGCCGCTCGACACCCGCCAGCACCGCCCCGCGCAAGTCCACGATGGCGACCGGCCCCACGCGCATGTTTTGCTCCAGGCCGATCAGCTGGGCTTCACAGATTTGGCGCAGGTGCGTAACCTCAGTAATCTGAGCGAGTTGGGCGACGAGCGCATCCCGGCCCTGGCGCTTCAGCATCAGGATGGCGTTGAACGCGTACGGATCGAACGGGGGCGCCTGCGCGACGGCAGACGGAACCGCACGCAGCCGCTCGCGCTGATCCTTGGTCGTGCGTAAACTGCGGATCGCCTCGTCCAGGCGCTCGGTCAGCCGGTCGGCAGCCGCGGCCTCCAGGTCGAGATCCTGGCGCACCACGTCGGACAGATACTCACGTTTACGCTTGCCGATCAGTTTCGACATGTGCGTCTCCAAGAATGCATTTTCGCACGCACTCAACGACTGATCGCATAGGGGCGACCCGTGGGTCGCCTTCGGGCTGCACAACACGCCGTCAGAGGGCGACCCACGGGTCGCCCCTACGCGGCAGGCGCCGGCACGCACGCCTTAAACGCCAATCACCATCGCCAACTCTTCATACAGTTTACGCACGTCGCCCGCGACCGTCCCGTACTTCTCCTCGATGGAGCGTTTTTGCGGCAGCCAGTTGAACGACCGCGCGATGGACGGGTTCATCGGCAGCTGGGTCTTCAACATGGGATGATCGTCGGCGATCAGGTCGATGAAGAAGCGGTCCTGCCCGGTCGGCTCGACGAAGTTGGCCAGGCACACGTAGCGCCGGTTTTCCTTCGGCACAGCCGAAACCGCCTCCAGATTGGCCTTGTCCTCGACCAGCATGGCGATGCGTTCCACCGCGAACTGCGACACGTAGTCAGGCCGGAACGGCACAACAACCTTTTGCGCCAGCTGCACCCCGGCCAGCGCCGCGAACGACAGGCCGGGCGGGCAATCCAGGATCACGGCGTCGAAATCCAGCTCGAAGCGCTTGATCAGATGCTTGATCCGCCCCTGCACACGGTTGGCGACCACGGCGGGATCTTTGCTCTCGGTCGACTGCTTCAGGTACAGCTCGCCCTGCACGTCCTCCAGCAGCAGCGACCCCGGGATCAGCGTTATCCCCGCTTTGCCGGGTGCGGAAACGTCGCCGACGTTCGTGACCAGATAGTCCTTCATGTTCGGCATCACACCGTCATAGAGGTCGAAGAAATAATCCGCGATGGTGGTGCG